>DASZFS010000519.1:0-14151 GCA_035939575.1 Vicinamibacterales bacterium
TCAACTACGTGGACACGACGGCGGGCGACGCCAGGAAGATGTGGTTTAACGGCTTCGAGTACAACTTCAGCGCGCGGCTGAAGTACGGCATCACGCTGTTCGGTGGTGGCATGAGCGAAAGAGTGATCGCCCAGGTCTGCGACGAACAGTCGAACCCGAATCTCCTGCTCTACTGCGATCAGACCAAGAGCCCGATCCCGTTCCGCACGCAGTTCAAGATCGCCGGCAACGTGCCGATCAAATACGGCATCCAGATCGGCTTCTCGCTCCAGAGCCTGCCCGGCTACGGCTTCGGCACCGGCGCGCTGTCGGGCCGCGAAGGCGGACCGACCGGCCCGACCGGCCAGCCGTCGGCGACGCAGCTGAACACACCGAACGGCGCGGGCACGGTGTGGTTCATCACGCCGGCCACCCGCTACACCGCGACGAGCCCGTGCGTGGCGCTGGGCACGTGCTCGGTGAACCAGCTGGTCGACCCGGGCATGAACGTCGCGTCGTTGTCGGTGCCGCTGATTGCGCCGAATACCGAGTTTGGCGATCGCATCAACCAGCTGGATCTGAACGTGAGCAAGACGTTCAAACTGCAGCGCTTCAGCATCCAGCCGAAGATTGACCTCTTCAATGCACTCAACAGGTCGCCCGTGTACGCGATACGCGGGCTGAACTACGGCACCGCGGCGTACTATCAGCCGCAGTCGATTCTTGTTGGACGGGTGTATCAGCTGGGCGCGATCGTCCGGTTCTAGCGCAGTGCCCGTCAGCGATGGGCCGGCCGGCGCCGACCGAGAAGATGAACGCGTTCGACGCCGCCGGCTGCGTGAAATCGCCGAGGGACGCGATCTGCGCCCGTCACGTCGCCTCCCGGATTCGGCGAGGCGTCGACGAGTGTGCCGCTCGAGTGCGACATCGCGTCGGCCGCTCATCGCGACGGGGACCGCTTGATCGCGCGGCCTACCGGAAGCGCCTTGAGCATCCGTTTGATCGCCACACAGCGATAACTGCGTTCGACAAGGTCGGCGATCGCGTTCCAGTTGACTGCGTTGTCGACCCAAAGGCTCACCCACAGGCCACGACCGTAGGGCGTCGAGAAGAAACCCTCTCGCTGCAACGTGCGATTGACATCCGTTGAAGGCAGTCTGAAGGCGATCGATGGCCGCTTCTTGATGATTTCGAAAGTGCAGAACGTCTTGCGGCCCGCGCGGAAGGTCGGATGCCCCCAGGAGGAGACTTCCCTGGCCTCCGGCAGCGCGAGGCACAGTCGGCGTGCGCGGGCGAAGACTGGTCGTTCGAAGGGCAGGGAGGGTCGTGACGTCGGTGACATGTGGTTGTATCAATCACGCCAGAAACAACGCGACACCACCCGCGACAACGAGCAGTTTCACCAACCATCCGAGTGCATAGAACAACACGAACATCCGATGGAGCTTGATAAACGCTGCGTTCGTCAGCAGCAGTGGCAACGGTCCGATCAGCCAGATTGCGACGGCAAGCATCACCAGACTCCTTACGCTGTGGAGGCCGAGGCGTAACGCGACGTACGCGAACAGCGCGGACGTCAAGAATGGCAACGGAGCCGTCAGCGCGATCGCTCGACCCTCGCCTTGCCGCCAGACCTCCGGGTAGGTCCACCGCCGATGAATCCAGTCACCGGCGAACAACCAGTCGGTCAGCGATGTCACGACGCCGGTGCCGAGCACGACGACCGCGAAGCGAATCCACGGCATGCCGCGTGAGTATACGATGCCGGGAACTCGTAGACATGACCCGATGCGTAAAACTCCTCGCCACCCTATTCACTTACTACCTGCCTGGCTTCTGAACGTGTTCTCAGTCTTAGCGCGCAACGGGCTGGTTGAGTGAAGATCGTCGGGTATCTCTTCGTCGGTCTCATCTACGTGGTCGGCCCGGGGCTGCTGCTTATCGCTACGGTGACCGGTGTTGAGCGCGCGCTCTTTCTCTACTCCGCCGCAACGGCCGACGGCGCAGTCATCGCAATGCGAGAGACGCCGCAATCGGCCGGCAAGACCCGCAAGTCCTTCTTCCCCATCTTTCAATTCAAGGCCGCGAGTGGCAGGAGCTACACCGTGACCTCGAACATCGCTGAGAGGCCGACTTCGTGGCAGCTAGGTGGCGCCATCCGGGTCCTGTACCAGCCGGACCGTCCCGAGAACGCTCATATCGATACCTTTGCACAACTGTGGATGCTGCAGGTGGTCGTCGGCGTTGTTGGCGCCGCCTTCTCCACGATGCCAGTTCTGATTCTCATACGCCGCTTCCGATCCGCCGAGTGACAGCCGTCTGGGCCACGTGTGAAGAGCGCCGGCGGAAGACGTCAATTGTCCCGGTCGGGCCGAAGCCCCATTCTGAGTCAGAGCGCTTCTGCCAAGCCATGAATTCGTGGAACTCCAAGCGACCGGCCGATACCGTCATTGATCGGCCTTCGCGTTGAACAGTGACGACGCAACGTTGATGCCCCACACGACTTGACGACCTGTGAACCCGGGAATCACGGTGCCGTCCGGGCGGCCAAAGTTCGAAAAACGTGCGAAGGGCTGCACGCCGCTCACCCGTGTAAAAAACGTGAGCTCGAAACCGGCGAACGATGACTTGTCTGTGCCGATGATCTGCTTGCGAAAGGAATCGTTCTCGGAGAGATCGCCACCCAGGAGCCGCCACGTTGGTCCAAGCTCCACGCCGAGTTGGAACTCGCTGGTTTCGCCGCTCACGGTGATGTGGTGGGTCTTGCTCATCACTTGAGCGGTAACCGAGGCTACCGTCCCGAATCCGTCTTGCTTGACCAGGCTCCCACCGGCGGGAGTGAACTCGAACGAGGAACTCGTCGTTCCCCACCGTCCGCCAACGCCAAAGAGGACCTCTGCGTTACTGGCGCGATTCAGAATGTAGTTTCCAGAAACGTAGAACGAACGCCCCTTGAGCGGCGGGTTGAGCACGAAGCCGCCGTACTTCTCCGAGACTGTGGTGTCAGTTGCCGCGAGAGTGAAGAATGCGCCGATGAAGTAGTTATCGGTTTCCCACAGCTGGAATCCAATCGCCGGAGCCACACCCTTTTGATCTCCGGAGCCCAAGTCCGAACCGACTCCCACTGGTACTGCAATTCGCAATTCCGGGGACGAGATTGCTTCGATGCCTGTCGCTGTCTTCCTCACGGCGGGTGAGCTAATCCCCGTAACATTCTGCGCTGCCACTTCTTGCGCCAGTAGGACGGCACCGACAATTGCAATGCCCAGGACAATCCCACTCGGATGTGTCTGACTTCTCATGATGGACCCTCGCCAATCTATCGTTGCCGACTGTCGATCGTCATAGACGGACGACCGCGAGAGATTCCCTCGATTCCCGGACGGGCGGCGAGTTTCCCAACTACTGGGCCGATGAGGCTCCGCACCCTACAGCCGATCCCAGGCCTCACGCACATGAGAGCGCGGTCGGCTCGCCCAGCTCAGACACAAAATGAAAACGGCCACGATCGCTCCTGGCCGTAAGTCATTGATTAGTTTGGTCGGGATGGCCGGATTCGAACCGGCGACCCCCTCAACCGTTCGGCAAGAGAATCCAACGGGTTGAGCGCCTCGCGCGACTCCGGACCTGCACTTTGATCGATGACGATCACTTCGAACTCGGCGTCACGGTCGGCGAGCAGCGATTGAACGGCACGAACGAGGGAGTCAGGCCGATCTCGAGTACATGCCAACACCGTCGCGCTGACCGTGGGCAGTAGCGTCCCACGAGTGTCGTCTGCACATACGCCTGGGGTACGTGTCGCGCTTCGTGAAACTCCGCTCGACGGCCTTCGTCAGGATCAGTCCCGACTCTTGTAGAAAAAGCAAAATGGCGTAACCTCCCTGCTGGCTAAGCAAATCGCCGTGATCAAACGGCGAGGGAGGCACGCCATGCAGGAGAGTAGCACGATCCGTACGAACCATCCGTCGGTGTTGCAATTTCGCCAGGACTTGGAAACCCAGCTGCGCCAGCACGTGCGCGAAGCGATCGAGGTGGTGCTCGAGGGCGAGCTGACCGCGGCGCTCGGATCGGCGGGCCATGAGCGGACGGAGCGACGCGAGGGCTATCGTCACGGTGCGCTCGAACGGACAATCACCACTGCCAACGGCCTGCGTGAGTTGCGGGTACCTCGCGGGCGTGTCCGCAATGACGACGGGACAACGAAAGAGTTTTCGCAGCCAGCTTCTTCCGCGGTATGCCCGGCGAACCCGTGACGTCGATGCGGCCATTCTCGGCAGCTATCTCGCCGGCGTGAACAGCCGGCGCATTCGGACGGCGCTGAAGCCACTGCTCGGGGAGCGGCATCTGTCGAGGAGCGCGGTCTCGCGCATCGTTGCACGATTGAAGGCGTTGTTTGCCACGTGGCAGACGCGAGATCTCCGCGGCGAACGCTATGCCATGCTGTTCCTCGACGGATTCCATCTCAAGGTCCGGCTGGCCCGACGTGTGATCGCGGTCCCCGTGCTCGCGGCCCTCGGGGTGACGGAAACCGGAGAGAAACGGTTGGTCGCGTTGCGACTCGCGGTCACGGAGGCCACCACGTCTTGGAGCGGCCTGTTGATGGATCTGCAACGCCGCAGTCTGCCGGCGCCGCTGCTGGTGGTCACGGACGGACACGCTGGCTTGAAAAAGGCCCTTGAGGCTTGGTCCAGCGTGCGCGTCCAGCGCTGCACCACGCACAAGGGCCGCAACCTCGTGGATGCGTGCCCGGTGCACGCGCGCGCGGAAATGAAGCGCGATTATCACCGCATCATTTGCGCGACCGACGGTCTCACTGCTCGCGCCGCCTACGATGCGTTCCTGAAGAAATGGACGACGCTCTGTCCAGCCGTGGCGCGATCGATCGAGGAGGCTGGTCTCGATTTGCTCACCTTCTACGATTTTCCGAAAACCATGTCGAGATCCCTGCGCACGACGAACACACTCGAGAATCTCAATCGCGAATTCCGGCGACGGACCAAGACGCAAGCGTCCTTCAGCACCGAAGCCGCGGCGGTCACGTTACTGTTTGGTCTGGTCGCCTTCGGCCAGATCGTGCTGCGCCGCATCGATGGCCATGCACAATTAGCCGCGCCTCTTGCCAAGGAATGGTCACAGGTCGCGTGAGGGCATAGAGACTAGAATGCGTGCAGCGGAGGACCTTATGAGTCGTGCAGATACCCAGCGCCGGCGATTCAGCGCCGTGACGGTGTTGGTCGCGTTCCTCGCCATGCCTCTGACTGCTCGCCAACAGCCGCCCACGACGTCGCCGAGCCATACGCGCATTGTGCTGCTGGGAACCGGGGATCCTGCGGCGGACCCCGATCAGTCGGGACCGGCGACCGCCGTGATTGTCAACGACACGCCCTACCTCGTCGATCTTGGTGCCGGAGTCGTGCGGCGCGCAAAGGCCGCCGTTGTTGATCGGGGGATCAAAGCGCTCGAACCGACGAACCTGCGCGTCGCCTTCGTGACGCATCTTCACTCTGACCACACAGTGGGATACCCAGACCTGATCCTCACGCCGTGGGTGCTCGGACGGCGCGTCCCCCTCGAAGTCTACGGACCGTCGGGCATTAAAGCGATGACCGAGCACCTGCTCGAAGCCTACCGGGTTGATTTCACCACCCGCATGAATCCTGAGACGGGCAGCGGCGGTCAAGTGGCCGAAGGCCACGCCGTGAGCGCACGCGAGATCCGGGCGGGCGTGGTCTACAAGGATGGCAACGTCACGGTGACGGCGTTTCCGACGAAACACGCGATGGAGAGTTACGGGTATCGATTCGATACGCCGGATCGCAGCATCGTCATCACAGGTGATACGAACCCGACGCAGGCCACAATCGATGCCTGCCGCGGCTGCGACGTCTTGGTTCACGAAGTGCGGTCGCTGGCGGGACTGGCCAAGAGACCGCCTGCTTTTCAGCGGTTTGGCTCCAAATACCACACGACGACCGCGCAACTTGCCGAACTGGCCGCTCAGGCGAGACCAGGCCTGCTGATTCTCTACCATCATGCGATTGTGCTGCGGCCCGAAGTCAACCCAGGAGCGTCCTCGCCGGCAGAATTACTCAGTGAAATATCCGCGCGCTATTCGGGACACGTGGTCGTGGGTCATGACCTGGACGTCTACTGAATCGCTCGGGTGGTGGGTGGAAATCCCACGAAGGTGGTCAACCGCCGGCAGGAGCATTACGCCAAAGCGGTTTTTCTACAGAACTCGGGAGACATCCTGCTTCGTCATCTCACTCATCAGTTGGCGCCTGGCTTAATTCGAACGTTGGTGGGCGGCTTGGGGCCGGGCACTGACAACAGTCGGCCGTTGTCCGCCGACGTGAACGCACGCACGACAGTGAGGTCGCCCTTCGTCGATAGACGAAACCTCGTGCCGTAGCCGTGCACCCCGCCAGTCTGCGTCGAGCCGTAAAAGAAGCCGTCGCGCGCGAGGGTAATCCGCCCGGGTCGGTAACCGTCCTCGAGCCGTCTGAACACATACAGCGTGGTGAATGCACCAGACGGCGCGATCCGGAAGAACGTGCCCCAGATGTCGGGTTGGCTGGACCCACGCGGGATCGCCTGTGTTGTGCCGTAGACCGCGCCGTCGGGCCCTAGCACAAGACCCAGAGGCCGGCCGCCGTCCCCCAAGCCGCGGAAGGCATACAGCAGCGTGGATGTGCCGGTGCGCGAAATCCGAAAGATGGTGCCCCAGCCAAACTGGCCACCGCCGAGGGTCGTCCCGTAGAAGTCGTTGCCGACTGCGAGGAGTGGCGTATTCCGCGCGGAGCCGTTCCCACCGGGCAACGAATGCAAGACCACTACAGGGGGCACCGGCGCCGGGGCTTGGGCACGCCCCGTCGTGGCGCCGACGATCATTCCGGCGGTCAGACCCGCGGCAATCCTGCCCATCACGTTGAGCGAGACCTCATCCACGTCCAACGACCAGCCTCGAAGGTGCAAATCGTGGACCGGGCTAACGAGCCGTCCTCACAGGGGCTCACTCCCGTTGATCGCCGTGTGTGGTATCGCTTCCACACTTCGAGGTAGTCGAGCGCCCACAAACGGTCACGGGCGTCCACTTAAGGGCGCGGATTTCGTGCTGATCGCGTGTCCTTCCTCATCACCCCTCGCACCAAAATTCGGCGGGGATGTCGACAGCGGCGGGTCGCGGAGCTCAGCGGAACGAGCGCCTATCGACCATCGAATCGATATCAGCGCCGTGCAACACGTTCGGAGACTGTCTGAACGTTAGTGCGGGAGTCGCCCTGCCTCGCCTTCTACCCGCTCGCAGAGCGGTCGTGTGACGATGGGACTCGCCGCCGACGATAGCGGCCAGCGCTGCGGCGGGCGGAATGTGTGGAAGGGCAGATGGCAGTCGAACTTGCGAAGGAAGTTCAGGAACCGCTTGTAGTCTGCAGGCGGCATGTTGAACACGGACACGAGGATCTTGTAGTTCCCCCGCGTGTGCTCGAGCCCTCGCGCAACCAGGGCCCGCACGTGACACCGGGACAGATCGTGTCGCATAAAGGGTTCATACACGGCCGACCAGAACGATTCACCCCCTCGGATGATCCGCGCGAGCAGGTCGTCGACCGAGGGCAACGCAGCGGCCGACTCA
The DNA here is from genome assembly GCA_035939575.1 of Vicinamibacterales bacterium. Classification (GTDB taxonomy): domain Bacteria; phylum Acidobacteriota; class Vicinamibacteria; order Vicinamibacterales; family CAVVIG01; genus DATKHR01. The sequence continues at coordinate 7,616 of DASZFS010000519.1, forward strand.
GGCACGCCGATCGGCGTTGACGGCGTCGCCGCGCCGGTCGTCACACGAGAGATATCCGCCGGCAGGTCGGTGACACCAATCACTGGCCCGCTGGCCTTGATGCACGCCCGCTCGACCACGTTCCTCAGCTGGCGGATGTTGCCGGGCCAGTCGTGCGCGACGAGGAGATCCATGGTCTGTGGGGCGAGGGTTACCCGCTGTCGCTGGTGCTGCGCGGCGCACGTCGCCAGAAAATAATTCGCGAGCGCGGGCACGTCCTCGCGCCGCTCACGCAGGGGAGGAATGTGGAGGCGAATCACGTTCAGCCGGTAATACAAATCCGCCCGGAATCGGCCCGCGGCTATGTCGGCTTCCAGGTCGCGATTTGTTGCAGCGATCACGCGCGCGTTTGCCACGATCTTGCCGCGATCGGCACCCACGCGCTGCAACTCGCCGGTGTCAAGGAATCTCAAGAGCGCCAGCTGCATTCGGACGCTCATGTCACCAACCTCGTCGAGAAACAGCGTGCCGTTCGGGGCGCTTTCGAGCAGCCCCAGTTTGTCCCGGTACGCGCCGGTAAAGCTGCCGCGCACGTGGCCGAACAACTCCGACGCGAGTAGCGAATCCGGCAAGCCGGCGCAGTTCAGCGTGGCGATCGTGTTCTGACTCCGCGCACTGCCCCGGTGAATGAGATGCGCCGCGATTTCCTTGCCGACTCCGGTCTCGCCCGTAATAAGCACTCTTGCATCCGAGCGAGCGGCCAGTTCGATGTCATCATCGAGCGCGCGAATGGCGGGGCTGGCGCCGATCAACCTCGGGCCCGCGCAGGTCTTTCCGGTCATGGTCGATGCCATCATCTGAGCGACCATCCTCGACGGTGGTTCACGGGCATGGAAGCCGACAACCCGGCTGTGGGTAGCAGAGTTCCTCGAAAAACGACGCTTCGGTCCACGGGACGCCGCGACAACGCGTGAAACGTCAACACGCCCGCGCCCCGTGCAACGTAAATGCCAGAAGCAGCTGCTCGCGGTCCTGAAACCTGCACGCTCCGCGGGATCGCGAGTCACTCGATAAGGCGTGCCGACTCATCGAAGAGAGGCCGGTACCGGCGGAGCGGATCCGGTCGCGTTTCCCGAAGCGTTCGTGCCGGAGTATAACGGCCCGGACGGAGCGATTCTCAGGAAGCACCGCAAGCTGATTCCGCCGGAGGCGAACCTGTGGTGTGGGGAGAGTGCCAGTCGCTGACACGCTTTCTGATGTCGCGCGTCGTCAGAACGTGACCCTCAATTCCCTATCGTGTGTGGTCCACGCGTTCGTTCAGGAGCGGGGTTGCATCAGTCGATCGCGGCTCGGACGGCCGACAGCAGGCGATCGGCGAAGCAGGGCTTCAGCAGCAGGCCCGTCAACTCTGAGCGCACCAGCTGCGCGCGAGCGTAGGCGCGGTCGTCGCCGGTCAGGATGATGATCGGGATCGTGGCCGTGGCGGGATTCGCGTGGAGCCGCTCGCACAGCGCGAGGCCATCAACGTCCGGGAGCATGACGTCGACGACGATGACATCGGGAAGCTCACGGCATGCGAGCTGGTAGCCTGCCTCGCCGCGGGTGGCCGCCATCACCTCGTAAGCCTGCTCCAGCACCATGACGTACAGGTCGAGCTGGGTGAGGTTGTCCTCGATGAAAAGGACCAGTGGACGCGGGCGGTGTGACGTGGGGCGAGGGTGAGTCGCGCCGCGCGTGGGCATGTGGTGACTGTCGGCGTTAAGTGGGGGAAGCAACAGAGAGGGGGATCGCGGCATCGTTACGGCCGAGGTAAGGCCGACGTCAAACGTGAGTGGCAGGGTCCACCGATCTCAGAAACCGATGGACCCGCTCGCGGATCAAATTGGGCGGATCGTCGGTGCACTGCATTCTCGGCTCAAGGATGAGCATCGCGAGGTCCGGGAGCGGCACGGGTTCCGCCCAACCCTCGGCCAGGAACAGCGCGGCGACAGTGTTCCCGACCTCGTACTCCCGGCCGACCTCGAAGCCATCCAACCGGATGCCGTCGATACACGAAGGTCGCGCGGTTTGTATGACTCGAATACGCATCAGCTCACTCTAGGCCATCCCACGCGATTCCTGAGCAGCGTTGATGCCAGCTTGGAACAAGAGATTTTACGAATCTGCATTGTTGGTATGCCGCTTGCGGACCGCACGTCACGAAACGTTCATTGAGCAAAGCTCACGACAGCTTCGGGTGGCTCGTGGACCGGTGTCGTGTGGCGCGCGGCACACCATGGAGCTGCGATCACGAATTGACCATCCGCACGGCCCCATCTGCCTGAAGGCGGTGTGAATCGATGTTGGAGCGAGCCCCACACACGACGAGCCTCATAGATGTGCTGGACCGCGTGTTGGACAAGGGCATCGTCATTGACGCCTGGGTCCGCCTGTCGCTGGTGGGGATCGATTTGATCACCGTCGAAGCGCGGATCATCGTTGCATCGCTGGAGACCTATCTGGCCTACGCGCCGGTCGTGGCCGAGCGTGCGCCCGTCGCCAACCTGCGTAGCGGCCGACCGTGAGGGTCCTCGCGAAGGAGGTGGAACGGCTGAGGCTCTAACGGCTGATCCAGGGTCGAGTTGAGTCGTGGCCACTGCTTCCTTAAAACGATTAAGCAATGAGAACAACCCGTGGCGCTGACCCCAGCTGGGATTGGGCGCGGCGTGCCGGTCGTGCCTATTCCACCACGGCGATCGCGTCAACCGAGAACAGTAGGCCCTTCGGGAGAGCTACGACGGGTGTTGATCGAACCGGGGGGGATTCAGGGAAGAACTCCGCGAACAGCTCGTTCAGCTTCGAAAAGGCGCTCATGTCAGCCACAAAACAGGTGACCTTGACTACCCTGTGCAAACCAGTGCCTGCGTCTTCAAGCACAGCGCGGAGATTAGCAAAGGCCTGACGCGCCTGAGCCTCGAACGTTGGGCCAACGGTCTGACCCGTCGCGGGATCCACGCCCGGTTGACCGGCCGTAAACACGAGATTGCCCACTCGCACGGCCTGCGAGTAGGGGCCGATTCGCGGAACGCGCTCACTGTTGATTACTTCCTGTGGGAGTGCCATAGCTATTTCTCCGCGGATTGAGATCGCGTCGGGGTTTAGGCAATTTTCGCAGCGCCAACGTACTACAATGTCCGACATGTCGAGCAGGCAAACGCAAACGCGATCGGCAGCCGACGATGCGGGTCCCCACGACGGACTTGCCGTCGGCCGCAAGCCATCCGTTTATCGGCGGCTGAACGAACTATGACGCTGGAAGCGAACGCGGCGCTGTGGAGCATCGTGCGACGCGACAGCGGCGAGAGCGATCTCAATTCGCTGCGTGCCCGGCACATTGAAAACACGCAGAGCGCTTCGCGGAGATGGCGAAGCAATATACCTAGCGACGGCCGTCGGATAAGTGACAAATTCGCACCGGCGCCGCGGGCTGCGCTCATTCGTGATCCGGCGTTCAGCAGCGTTTGAGGACCCTGCTGATCGTCTCGCGCGTGCGTCCAAACTGGCGGGCGAGGCTCGCGATCGTGTCCCGCGTGGTCATCGCCGCCTGCAGAATCTGCAGCCGCTCTTCAAGCGAAACCGCACTCCCGCGGCCGGCCCGATGGCGTGGGAGACCAGGCTCCCGTCGCTTCTTATTCGGCGGAGACGACATTGATTGTTGGTGAGGTGATCGTGACAGCGCGAGAGCAACGATCGCGCCAGCTCAGCATTGTCAGGTCCGACAGATCGAATCCTAAAGAACGTGCTCTTTGAGGAGAAGTCCAAGGATGCTGTAATGAAAAACTCCCCGCGACGGCAGACTAAGTGCAACCAGGCTCCCCATGCTGAAACATTCACCCCTCTCCAAATCTGTAATTGATCGCTCAGGCTGTTGCGTCCGGGAGCGCTGAACACGGACGCACGATCGAGTCGCTGCCCCGATCGTCACGTCGTCCGAGCGTCGGGCCGTGAGGTGCTGTATTTTCTGAAAACGGAGAGTCTGCCGGACATACAGAATTCATGCTTCAATCGGATACAGTCAGTTCTGCTGCTCCCCTCATCTCCCGCTCATAGCCCTCCGGGCTTCAACAGGTCTTCAGGAGTACACCTCGCGTAGATGGAATGCTCTCGCCAATCGGAAACGCGTCGCGAACCCTCTCGTTGAATCACAAGACGCTCCGTGTGCGACAGTCGCTGGTGTTGCGAGTTTGAGATCCGTTTGCTCCGCAGCGTTCCTTGTCGCGGTCGACGTCGCCGAGCTCGGCACTGGCGTTGCAGTCCGGCGCAAGCCGACGGCTCGTGGAGAAAGCGCCGACCTCGCGTGAGCTCGGCCCCGTCGAGGATGATCGGGAGGACGAAATGGCGCATCGGTCGCCGTGCTTGGTGACGCATCGCATTGCTGCGACGGTCTGCACCGTCGCCATCATCGCCTGGGCGCACCCTTCGGTGATGCGCGCCGCCGCGCCTCCGAGCGTACTGGTTCTCTATGACGCCGGAGGACCGTGGGGCTACCTGGGCGGCGAGTACGCGTTGATGTTGCAGAACTTGATCGGGCATTTCGACGCGCCGGTCAAGAGCATGCCGGTCAACCAGTACTCCGCGGGATTGTTGAACCACTACGCGGTCACGTTCTATGTCGGATCGACCTACGATGAGCCGTCCTTCTACGCTGTCGATTCGCGGGAACGCAGCGACTATGACGCCTTTCTCGCCGACGCCGCGACGACGACGCGGCCTTTGGTATGGGTGAACCACAATCTGTGGAAGTTGGCGTGGTCCTGGAACCCCTCCTGGGACCCAAAGGGCTTCCCCGGGCGATTCGGCATCCAGTTCGTGGGCCTCGAGGACGCGTCGTTCAACCGAGTCAGCTACAAGAACACGGAGTTATGGAAGGGCGTCGTCCCGCACGTCAACCCTGGAGCCGACCTGACCGGCTGCATCCCCGAATCCCAGCAACAGCCATTCGGTGCATATGCGTGTAATGGCCAACTTAACATTGTCGCCGTCACGGACACGTCGAAGGCGCGGGTGCGCGCCAACGCCTATTCGACCTTCAATGGCTCGGCGGGTCCTTACATCACGCAGGCAGCCAACCTGTGGTTCGTCGGTGATCTCCCGCTGTCGTACATTTCAGAGGAGGACCGCTATCTGGCCTTCGCCGATCTCCTGCATGACATGCTCGGAGTCAACCACGATGAGACGCATCAGGCTCTCGTGCGGCTCGAGGATGTCAGCGCCATCGATGACACGGGCGGCCTGACCAACGCGGCCGCAGTGTTCGGCGCGCGCGGAGCGCCCTTCGCGGTCGCCACGATCCCCATCTATCGTGATCCGCTCGGTCTCGAGAACAACGGGGTACCACTCCAGCTCGACCTTCAGGGCTCGTCGGTGGGCACCCTCCTCGAATACTGGCAGGATCAAGGACAGGCTGACATCGTCCAGGAAGGCACGACCCACCAGTGGGACCAGGCCAATAACCCCTATGACCGAGTATCTGGAGACGATTTCGAGTTCTACAGGGTCATCCAGAACTCCGACTACTCCCTGACGTTCGTCGGACCACTGCCGGGGGACTCAGCCGACGGCGCCAAGTCGAGAATCCAATTGGGCAAGGAGGCGTTGCAACACGCCGGGTTGAAGGCCTTTGCGTGGTCCGCTCCGCATTTCATGGCCAGCGCCGCCGACTATGGTGCGATCAAAGATGTGTATCCCTGGCACTACGGTCGAACGATTTACTTCGCGTCGGGCTCGCCTGCCGGCCGCTTCCTCGGTCAGTTCTTCCCCTACATCATTCAACATGATGCATACGGCTACAGCGTGCTTCCTGAAGATATCGGCTACATCGAGCCCAACCCGAATCCGGGGTACCAGATTCTGCTGCCGCCCGATCTCATTGAACACGCCAGCAAGGCCCTCGTGGTGAGGGATGGTTTCGCCAGCTTCTACTACCACGCCGATCTGGGCACCACCTACCTCGACGAAACGGTGACGGGCATTCAGGGCCTTGGCTACACGTTCGTCGGAGCGGCCTGTCTCGCGCAGAACGCGCCGAATAATGATGCGCAAGATCACAAGGACGCGAAAAATCAGTGCGTCCCGAAACCTCCGAAACAGAACGGGGGCAAATGAAAATGGGTGATTCCTGCCGAGTGGTCGCGGTGCTTGGCACGAGGCCTGAGGCCATCAAACTGGCACCCGTCATTCGAGCGCTGAGATCGGGTTCGTCCGCCCTGGAGACGAGCGTGGTCGTCACCGGCCAGCACAGGCAGATGCTGGATCAGGTACTGACTCGATTCTGCATCAGACCCGACGCCGATCTCGACGTGATGCGTCCAAATCAGCGTCTCGGTGAGCTGACGGGCCGGATTCTCAATTCTCTCGAAGCCATCCTGTCCGGTCTCCGACCGGACCTTCTAATGGTCCAAGGCGATACGACGACAGCCTTCGTGACGACTATGGCAGGGTTCTACCATCAGATTCCGGTCGCACATGTCGAGGCTGGACTACGCAGCTACGATCTGAAGAACCCTTTTCCCGAAGAG
>DASZFS010000520.1:0-15423 GCA_035939575.1 Vicinamibacterales bacterium
AAGCGCGGATTTCATCTCTCTCTCCTCACCGGCCTGCTCCGCGTTCGAGCAGTTGCTGAAACTCAAAGAAGCAGCGACACACACCATGTCGACTCTTAGTTGTGACTAAAGATTGTGCGTTGAGTGCCCTGCGCTGGCGCCACGGCCAGGCCTTACCTTGTTGTTGAATCGTTTGTAGATGTACCCACGTCACCCAGGTCGTCTGCTCAACAACGATTCCCAACATTGCGACGTCACCTGACCGTTCCGTCATCAGGCAGCCGGGCCCCCGGGGACCGGCGCTCACGCTCGATCGATCGAAATCGTGAAGTCCTGCCACTCGACGATCTTTCCATCTTTCACGAAGAACACGCCGACGCCGTGCCACGATCGCATGAAGAACCCCGGCGCGAAATGGTCGATTCGCTCGTTGAATACCATGGGCCCTCGAGCGAATGTATCGACCACTTCGAACCGATCGGCAACTTTCACGAGGCCCACAATTTGGTTCTTTACCGCCGCGAACCCCTTAATCGGCTCCATCGCTTCGGTCACGCGGTACGAGCAGGGATCCGCCATGAACGACATAATGCGGTCGACGTCGTCTGCCGAAAACGCCTCGCAGAAGTCGGTCACGATTTTCATGTTGGTTCGCTCGGCCGGCGTCGGGTCCGCAGCGGCGGCAACGGACGCCGACTCGACCAAGCCGGCGAGACCGGCCCCCGCAATTGTCAGAAAGCTCCGCCGCGTAGTCGTGTCTCTGTCGGCCATGTCCGCTCTCCTGTTCGCTGCGTATGTCGCCTGACTGCCTCATTGTCAGTCCCTGGCGATGAGCTTGCGACCCACTCGTCAGGAGCCTGTTCCCTCGGAAGCCACCATCAGGGCACGAGCACGATCTTCCCGCGGGTATGACGTCGCGCCAAATCTTGATAGGCCTCCCGCACGTCGGCCAGCCGGTAGACCTTGGCGATCGGAATCTCGAGGCGGCCCGCATCGATCAGACCGGCCAGTTCCGCGAGCACCTTGGCATTCGCGGCCGCGCTGTTGCCTTCGGTCTTGACGCCGTGTTTCGCGGCCGCCGCGAAGTCGATGATCGTATCGATCCGGTCAGCCGCGACGCCGAGTTCGAGTGCCAACTCCACATAGCCGCCACCGAAGGTGTCGATGAAGGCGTCGACGCGGCTTCCAGTTGCGGCATGGATCCGTTCCGCGACGCCGTCTCCGTGGGCGATCGGGATCACGCCGTGGTCGGTGAGCCAGGCGTGATTCGCCGCGCTGGCGAGACCGAGGACCTCGGCGCCGACATTCCTGGCCAATTGAACGGCGATCGAGCCGACTCCGCCCGCGGCGCCAGAAACGACGACGGTGTCGTCCGCGATCAGCGAAACGGCTCGCACCGCGGCATAGGCCGTTGTCCCCGCGACGAACAGGGCACCCGCTTGTTCCCATGGCACGCGTGCGGGGCGATGGACGAGATGGTCGGCTTCGACGACAACCAGTTCGGCCTGGCTGGCCCGATTATCGGTGAACCCAATGACCTCGTCGCCGACCGCAACGTTCTGGACGGCGCTGCCGACTTCCTCGACGAGACCGGCGAGGTCACTGCCCTGTCCGGAGGGAAACGTCGCGGGCCACCGATTCGCCAAGGCCCCCTCTCGGATCATGGCCTCGCCCGGATTGATACCGGCAGCCTTGACCCGGACGAGGACTTGGTTCGAGCCTGGTACAGGTCGGTCCACTTCCACGACGCGAAGGACATCAATTCCGCCGTACCGGTCGAACCTCACTGCACGAGGCATGGTCTTCTCCTCGACGTAGTTTGCACTTTCATAACGGAAGCAACTACTAGCTGCGGTGCGGTAGTTGCCTCAGGTCCAGTCACCGCAACACGGAGCTGCCCGCCTCGCCGAAGAAGAACGCCCCTACCTTGGACCAGGCGGGGAACGCGGCCTGGGCGGCGCATTCAGCCGATGCCGAGATGATGCGGCTGCTGCTGGCGCAATCATGGCCGCCTCGGAGGGCATCGTCGAAAACACGGCGCTGCTGACCGAGGACAAGCGGATCGCCGCGATTCAGGTGGGGATCGATCTCGGCCTGAGCATCGAGGATCAGGACACTAAGGCGACGGCGCTGCAAAGAACGCCAACGAAGCTGCCACCAAATCGCCGGAGCCGCCGTAAGGTCGGACCTTCGAAAAGTGGCGCACCCGGCAGGACTCATCAATGACCTGTGTGAAGACATCGATGAAGACGGATGCCCTGTCCCCGGATGCGCGTCCGACAGACTTATCCCTGCTTGGGCTCATCGTTGTATTCCGGGTCGCTTGGTGCCGTGGTCGGTGTCATCTCATCTTCGGTAGCGCCTTCGTGTTCCATGTCTTCCGAATGAGCTGGAGTACGCTTTTCAGCGTGTGGGTTCGTGGCAGGACGCTCGGTCTCGGAACGTTTGTTGTCGGTATCGAAATTCATTCGTGGCTCCGATGCGCCGTTGACGGCACGTTCTAGTGATACCAACCCTTCATGCGCTCTTCACCGGACTCATTACCATCCTTCCGGTCGCCTGTACGAGCCGCCTTCCTGGTTGCGACCAGTCGTCGAGGGATGCCTTCTGAACTTGCGCACAACATCGGGCCAGAATTCCCGGACGAGGATGAAGCCCGTGTCGTAGCTGATTTGCAGCCACCAGGACTCGATGGTGTTCGAGACCGATTGATCGCTCGCCGGGTGATAGGTGTTGTACACAGCCGCCGCCATGGCGGCGCCGAGGATTTCCGAGTAGTTGAACTGGGCGTGACCATCATCGCCGCGGGTCACAAAGATGCGGCTGACCGAGTAGCCCGCGCGATACCAGACGTTTCCTTTTCCCAGTCGAAAATACCGAGGATCCTGGTGGAGCGCGGATGGGAGGACGGCGGTCGTGATGAAATTCTCGATCGTGCCGTCTGCAAACACGAGCCCGAGGCGTTTCGCGTAGCCTTTAGCGCCTTGCTGATAGCTCGGATCGGCGTTTTGAGCCTGGCTGATGCCGGCAAGGCCAAAGTAGAACAAATACTGACCTAGGTCGAAACTAAACCGCGACGTGACATCGTATTTCTGTCGTGTCGTGAGGGGAGGCACGCTGGCGGCGTTCTCGACGGTGAGAAAGTCCGGCAGCGTCCCGAACAGCCGGCTGTTCGACGTACCCGGATGTTTGTCGTCAGACTTTTCTTGATCTTGCTTGGTCTGATCGCCGCCCGTCGCTGGCTGCTGCTGAAGCGACGCCGTGACGGATTGCGGCTCGAAGAGCGGCCGAAAGCGGTGTCCGGGTGACCCAAACTCTTGGGCCGTGGCCGGCAGCGCCGCACATACGACGGCGACGCCCACCGTCCAGGACACACACCTCTTCCAACCGCTCGAAACGGTGGCGTCGACATCAGGGGTCCCGCGAGACTCCGAGGATCGGTGCATGCCGCAATCGTCGCCTGTCGACGGCAGTGTCGACGGGCGTGCGCTACTCCGCTACGATACCGCGGAACTTGGGCAGCGTATAACCCGGAAACACGGTCGGAAGCGTGTTGTTCCCCAAATGTGCCGTTACCAGTTCGCTCAACATCTTCTACCGCACCACATGTACGCGTCGATGGTCGTCTCGGCGATCGCGGCGAAGTTCTCGTCCGAGCAATAACCCGCGTCGGCTAGGAGTTCCGGAGGCGTGTCGCCCGACCGCTACGGACGCTTGAGCAGCGGAACGTCGCCAACGAGGCCCCACAGGTAGCTGACAGATGTCGTGTAGTTCGTACTCGATTGCAGGATGTACCAGCCACTGTTGGAGGGGCGATAGACCGCGATGTCCTCCTTGCCGTCACCGTCGTAGTCGCCTGGCACCGGCACGTCGCCAGCGAGCCCCCCGAACGCGTACGCGCCGGAGGTCGTGTAGTTCGTGCCTGACCGCAGGAAGTACCAGCCGCCATTGGAGGGCCGGTAGACGGCAGGGTCCACCTTCCCATCGCCGTCGTAATCGGCCGCCACCGGCACGTCGCCGCCTAAACCCCACAAGAAGCTGAGAGACGTCGCGTTGTTCGTGCTCGATTGCAGGATGTACCAGCCACTGTTGGAGGGCCGATACACCGCCATGTCCGTCTTGCCATCGCCGTCGTAGTCGCCTGGTACGGGCACATCGCCGGGCAGGCCCAATGGGCGGCTCAGATACGTAATGTAGTTGTATCCGGTACTCGACAGCAGGATGTACCAGAAGCCACTCGAGGGGCGATACACCGCGATGTCGGTCCTCCCATCGCCGTCGTAATCTCCGGGTTCTGGGAGGTCGCCCGGAACGCCCCACAGGTAGCTCACAGAAGTCGTGAAGCCGCTACTCGACAGCAGGATGTACCAGGTGCCTGTGGCGGGACGATAGACCGCGATGTCGGCCTTGCCGTCGCCGTCGTAATCGACTGCCACCGGGATGTCCGTACTGATGCCCCACTGGTAGCTGACGTCGGTCGCGTAGTTCGTACTCGATAGCAGCACGGACCAGTTGCCCGTGGCCGGCCGATAGACCGCGAGCTCGGTCTTGCCGTCGCCGTCGAAATCGCCAGGCGCGGACGCCGTGACGACCCACGCCGGACGCTTGAGCAGCGGAACGTCGCCAGTGAGGCCCCACTGGTACCTGACAGACGTCGTGTAGTTCGTACTCGATTGCAGGATGTACCAGCCGCCGTCGGACGGACGATACACCGCGATGTCCGTCTTGCCGTCGCCGTCGAAATCGCCGAGCACCGGGATGTCGCCCGTGAGACCCCACAGGTAGTTGACAGACGTCGAGTAGGGGGTGCTCGACCGCAGGACGTACCAGGCGCCATTCGACGGTCGATACACCGCGATGTCGGCCTTGCCGTCGCCGTCGTAGTCGCTTGGCACCGGCACATCGCCAGGGAGACCCCCGAACTGGCTGAAGAAGTAAATCGTGTAATTCGTACTCGACTGCAGGACGTACCAGCCGCCGTCAGACGGACGATACACCGCGATGTCCGTCTTGCCGTCGCCGTCGTAATCAGCCGGCACGAGGATGTCCCCGGTGGTGCCCCATTCGTAGGTGTCCCACGTCGCGTAGTTGGTGCTTGATTTCAGGATGAACCAGGTGCCGGTGGACGGCCGGTAGACCGCGATGTCGGTCTTGCCGTCGCCGTCATAGTCGCCGGGCACCGGCAGGTCGCCGCGCGCGCCCCACATGTACGCCGCCCCGCCGGTGAACCCTGTGCTCGACTTCAGGATGAACCACGTGCCGGTGGACGGCCGGTAGACCGCGACGTCGATCTTGCCGTCACCGTCGTAGTCGCCGGGCACTGACACGTCGCCGCGCGCGCCCCACATGTACGCCGTCCCGCCGGTGAACCCCGTGCTCGACTTCAGGATGAACGACGTGCCGGTGGACGGCCGGTAGACCGCGACGTCGGTCTTGCCGTCGCCGTCGTAGTCGCCGGGCACGATGGCGACGCTGACCGTCGCGGTCGCGGAGTCGGCGGTACCGAAGCTGTTCGATATCCGCACCCAGTAACTCGTCGTGCTCTTCAGCGCCTGGGTCGTATAATTGCTCGCGGTCGCGCCCGCAATCAGACTCGTGGTCGTCCCCGTCGTCCCGACGTACCACTGGTAGCTCAACCCGCTTCCCTGCGCCCTCACGCTCAGGGTGGCGGTCTGGCCCGACGCAATCGTCCGGCTCTGCGGCTGTATCGTAATCGTCGGCGTGTCCGGGAACGTGAGCTTAAACACGACGCCCGCGCCGGGAACACCACCGAAGTAGGTCGTCCCGTAGAAGCTCCCGTCAGTCGCCTGAATGAGTGCCCCTGGACGGCCCCCGTCCGTCGCGCCGGCGAACGCGTGCAGGACGGCGACGGTGCCCGAAATCATCGTGAAGGCCGTGCCGCAGCCGAGGTAACAGCCGGTGCCGCCGCCGTTAGAAGTCGTCCCGTAGAAGTTCCCATCGGTCGCCTGGATGAGGGCCCCTGGAAAGGCCCCGTCCGCCCCCCCGGCGAACGCGTGCACCACGGTGAGGATGCCGGCTGGCGTCATCGTGAAGATCCTGCCGCCGTCGGGGGCGCCGACGCCGGAAGTTGTCCCGTAGAAGTTCCCGTCGGTCGCCTGCATGAGGGCCCCTGGACGGGCCCCGTCCGTCCCGCCGGTGAAGGCGTGCACGACGGTGACCGTGCCGGCCGCCGTCATCTTGAAGGCAGTGCCGCAGCCGAGGTCACAGCCGGTGTAGCCGGTCGTGCCCCCGCCGTAAGAAGTCGTCCCGTAGAAGCTCCCATCGGTCGCCTGGATGAGGGCCGCACCGCTGGGCTGGGCCCCGTCGTTCCCGAGGCCGAAGGCGTGCAGCACGGTGACGGTGCCCGCTGGCGTCATCGTGAAAACCGTGCCTTCGTTGGTGCCGACCCCGGAAGTTGTCCCATAGAAGTTCCCGTCGGTCGCCTGGATGAGGGCCGCGTTCGGATAGTACGTCCCGTTATCGAACGAGTGCAGGACGGTGAGGGTGCCGGAGGGAGTCATCCTGAAGGCCGTCCCGAGGCCGAGGGCACCACCGCCGGAAGTTGTCCCGTAGAGGTTCCCGTCGGTCGCCTGGACGAGGGCCGTGAGGGGATAGTCCCCGTCCGTCCCGCCGGCGAACGCGTGCAGGACGGTGAGGGTGCCGGCGGGAGTCATCCTGAAGACCGTGCCACGATTGTACGCGCCGCCGTAGTAGGTCGTGCCGTAGAGGTTCCCGTCAGTCCCCTGGATGAGCGCCGCGGTGGGATTGACACCGTCCGTCCCGTCGTAGGCGAACGCGTGCAGGACGGTGACCGCTGCCTGCGCCGTCGCCGCGGCAGGCGTGACCAGCGCGACGAGCACCGCCGCCACGAGGATGCGAAGATGCGCGCGTCGTCGACCGTCCATTGAAGCGAGCCCCAAGTTAAACCACCCCTCCATGAGGGCCGGTTCTCCCGATGAAGGCTCCACGATCCTAACCGAACTCCTGGCGCAACGCGGCGTAAGAGCGCGTCGCAGGTCACGGCACTGTCCGGTGCTCGGAACGGGCTGCTGCTGTCGCCGCATGTTGATCGACCAGGGCTACATCAGCTTTCCGAACACAGAGGACCTCCTCGTCGTCCCCGAAGTGCGCCGCGGTCTGCTCGACGCCTGGGGCATCGACGTCGGTGCGCGGATCAGAACCTTCAATTCTGAGCAACGTGAATTTCACCGGTACTTTTAGTCGTGAGACTAAACGATGCTGCTTTCGCGTCGGCGATTCGACGATTTTCAGACACCGATTCACCCGTGCCGCATCAGCATCTGACCCATCCCGCTACTCACGCGCGTACCAACGCGAAGTCTGACGGGTTCTGATGGCTTCTGACGGAACAGGCTGGACTCGGAGTGTGCCGATTGCCTAGGAATAGACCTGGCCAGAATTGGCGCGCCCGCCGCGACTCGAACGTGGGACCCCCGGCTTAGAAGTGGCACGTGTGCGCCCTTCGGTGCAGCGACTTTGGGGTGCTACCCACGTGAGCTACCCACGTGAGCTACCCACGCGACTCGCCTACGCGGAATAGGCGAACTTTCAACCTAAGCGCGGCTACAGGTCGAAGATTCATGGTCGGATGGCGTTTCATCACGCGCTCAGCGACACACGCCGCCCTGACTTTTAGTCGTGACTAAAGGTTATGCGTAGGTAGAGTGACCTCCGCTGGCGCCACGGATCCACCAGAAGAACGACTCATTCAAGAAGTTCGAGGATTTGCGAGAGCCGCGCGCAGTTTCGATTTCGCTCGTCGCGCAAGCTCCTAGATCTGTGGCCGTCTCGCTAGAGGTCGATCGGTCCTCGCGCGTTTACGCGTCGGGTACTGAGTCTCTTAACCGCGAAGGCATCGCCGCGACGGAAGGTCCGCTCGCTCTGATTCCCGCGCTCGATCTCTCCGCGCAGTGTGTCGTTGGCTGTCGCCAAGTCGGCGGTTCGTTCCCGTACCCTTTTTTCGAGTTCGCCGCGGGCCGCTGCCAGCGCATCGACCGCGCGGCGGCGCGAGGCGTTCAGAGAGCTGATGAGGATCGCAATCGCCACAAAAGCGGATAGTCGAACGAGTCGCGACGAGTCGAACGTGAGGGTATGGAGCGGCGGAATCAGGAAGTAGTCGGCGGCTAGCGTTCCGAGAACAGTCGAGACGATTCCTGGCCCGAGGCCGCTGATCCACGAACTCAGCATGACGGCCGCGAGGAAAAACGAATGGGTTGCGGCCGTACCCCAAGCGCCGCGGCCGAGGAATGCCAGAGCTAACGCTCCGGAGGTCAGCAAAACCGCGATCGTGTACCGCCGCAGGTGTGACACGGCCGCGTGATCTTACTGATGATCGTCAGATGTCGCCAATGTTTATGGACCCGCGCTTTCCATCGTCGTGGCGTTCAGCTCCGTAAGCAAAGCTCGCAGCGAGACCCCGTAGATCTCGCACGCCTCCTGCAAGGTTTTCAAAAGGGGCAATCTCGCATCCGAGAACAGTGCATGCGGTGATTCATCAGGATGCGTGCTGCGAGGGGCCGCTTGCGCAGGACGTCGGCGACAGTCGTGCTCGGCGTCAACGGGCCGGTCATTGTCGTTGTCTTAGGATCGACGACGAGCCGGGATCGGTCGTTGCGCTGGAGCAAACAGCTGACGTCGCTACCGATCGGGTATGTCTTCTGCGATCGCGACCAGGGCGTGCGGCTTGGTGAGGACGATTTGCTGCCGACCACTCTTGACGATGCCGCGCTCTTCCCAGGCGCTGAGAAGCCGGCTGACCGTAAACAGGGTGGTTCCCGTCATCTCGGCGATATCTTGCCGTGAGATCGGAAAATCAATTTCGACGCCCTTGTCGACGCGGCGTCCAGCTTCGTGCACCAGCCGTAGCAAGGCACGAGCAACGCGGCGCTCGACACGCTCGGTCATGGCTTGCCGATACCGTCGCTGAAGATCGTGATAGCGGTTCGCGACAAAGCGGAGCGCGTTCAGCGCCATCTGGTTCTGCGTCTCGAGCAGCTGGCGCATCGTCGCCGAATTCCAGGCGAGTGCGGATGCTGTCTCCACGGCTTCCGCACTGATCGGATACGTCGGATCGCCGAACGCGCCGACACCACCGAAGGCATCCCCTGGGCCAATCAGCCGAAGGACAATCTGCTGACCGTCGGGCGTCAACTGCGTGAGCTTGACGCGGCCTGCGGTCAGCACGAAAAATTCGTCGGCTTCGTCACCTTCGTTAAAGAAGAAGTCTCCGGCGGTGGCCTGCTTCGGATACGACAAGCTGACGATCTGAGCGAGCGTGTCCAGCGACAGCCCCTCGAACAACGGGACGTGCAAGAGTCGACGGGCGGTCTCGGCCACATCCTGAACGGCCATGTCGAATGTTCATCGTGTCACATTTCGTCATTGATCGGCTCAGCGTCGTCGTTCAAGCGGGTGGCGGCTATCTCGGCTCAACGCCGAGCGTCCACGGTGGAGGATCGCTGGCAGGGAAGGACTGATTGGACGCGTCATCGACGACATCCGACGAAGCGTTCGTGTCACCGCCGACGCGCAGGAGCGGCTTCACATCGAGTTGGTGAGGACGCCGCAGCGCTTGGTCGCACGCTGCGGGGATCTCCAAATGCTCGCGGATGAAGGCTTCCTCATCTCCGGCGGTCATCGTCGCCGCCGGTACACGGCCCTCTTGTCGCACGCAAGAAAACCAGCGTCCAGGAGCACAGTCAGGAGGTCGGCCGCACGTTGGGTGCCGAGCCCCCAAAGGCGCGCCGCTTGAGGCAATGTCAACACGAGCCCGGGCATTTCAATGTACTCGCTGCGAATCCGCGCGAGGTCGGCCGACATCGACGCATCGAACCGCTTCGGGCGACGATCGGTCGTTGAAAGAGGGCTCGCGTTCACGGGCGGCGCCATCGTTGCGCTCATCTGAGGTGCTCCTTCACAGTCATTCCGTTGCCTCGGATCGATTGTGGTCCGCGGCGGCAACCAGTTCTTTGCGATCTATCAAAGACCAGGCGTCAATGGACGACGGCCTCGGGCTGATGTTGTGCTCCATGGTGGCCGCGATTCGCACGGCACTATTCTTGGCGCGTTCTGCCATTGGCCCTGAGTGAGGTCGTCGACGGTCGATATTGAAACAGCGCGATCCAACGATCGAATGCGGCAGTCGTCAACGAAGTGCGCCGATCGAGCGCGCGATGCACAAGTAGCGGCGTGCCCTTAAACGTCGCCCTGGCAAAGAGCACGGATTGCCAGAAATCGTACATACGCGGCAGATGCGTCGCCCAATCCACGTGCGCGATGTCGTCGAAGATTGGTCCGAGGATGTCGTCGTCTCGCACGCGATCGTAAAAGACGTTCACGAGACGCGCCACATCGCGGGAATCGGTGATGTCCATTCGAGGCTGATTCACGTCACGCTCCGTTGCAATCGTCGGCCATCGGAGGACAGCTGTCATTGCGCTGGAGCAAGGAAACCAGCTCGACCGGGGGCTCGCATCGCTAATTGCGCACGCGCAAGGGCGTCCTGCTTGCGCGCGCGGATGATTGGGAAGTCGAGGCTGCGCGCGATGCGCGACGAGGGCGACGATGACTCAAGCATTTCGGCTGCGGGCGATCATGAAACAGGGGACGGCCGCGAGCCTTCCTGAAACGTGGACGCACTATCCGTCCGTCCAAGCGGCGCGTGCTGGTGCCAAGGTGATGTACCACAACGATCGCGTCCTGCGCGTCATGATGGTGACCGACAGCGCGGGATCATTTGTCGAATGGATCGACCGATGACGGCCGTCAGATCCCAAACCGAGCGGCCACGAACGACCATGGCGACGTCCGGTCTCAGCTGGTTGTAATCGAAGAGTACAAGGGACGCCTGTGGTCGACTTCGACGCAGTACACGCCGCGGTTCACTATCCG
Organism: Vicinamibacterales bacterium; assembly: GCA_035939575.1. GTDB lineage: Bacteria > Acidobacteriota > Vicinamibacteria > Vicinamibacterales > CAVVIG01 > DATKHR01. Next base: position 10,891 of record DASZFS010000520.1, read on the forward strand.
CCCGATCGACGCTCCAGGGTGTGGATACGGCCGTCTCTCGTCGCGCTGGGTTCGCTATTGGTTGTCATCCCCGTGGCCATCGCATGGATCGAGATGAGCGTCCGGGGTCTCCCGACGATTGCACCGATCGCGTCTGTGAATCCGAAGAACGTGGCCTCGCCGCACGGCTTTCCCGTGTGGGTCCGCTACTGCCATTTTTTCAACTTCTTGTTCGTGACGCTGGTCATCCGCAGTGGGCTATCGATTCTTGCGGACCACCCGCGGCTGTATTTCAACAACGACTGTACGCCTGGCAGTGAATGGATCAAGTTCACGCCGATCACCGTTCCAGAGGGTCGGCTGTGGACGGCCAAGGATGACGCGCGGTACATCTCGCCGCTGCTCGGTACACCCGGTTACCGACACACCGACACTGACCAAGTACTACGTCCGAGGGAGCCAGACGGGTTCAGTCGGCCGATGCTCGTACGATTGTCCGGTTTGATGGGCCCGTGGCCAGCCGATCGGCGTAAAGGTGTGCGCGGGGACCGCACAAGCAGGAGTAACATGGGCGCCTACATTACCGGGAGGAGCTCATGCCAAGGAACGATTCGTTTGCGGCGCGACGACGGTTCCTGCAGAGTCTCGGGGCGGGGGCCGGGATGGCCCTTTTCACGAGGCGCGGTCTGTTCGCGGAGACGCTGAAACTGAAGCCTACAGCGTCGACGACCGAAGGGCCCTTCTACCCCGACAAGATGCCTCTCGACACGGACAACGACCTGCTGATCATCAACGACTCGATCACCCCGGCGGTCGGCGAGGTCACCTACCTTACCGGTCGCGTGCTAACGACGACTGCGCAGCCGATCAAGAACGCGTTCGTCGAGATCTGGCAAGTAGACAGCACCGCCTCGTACGTGCACACCAAGGGCCGGCAGCCGACCGGTAACGACCAAAACTTCCAGGGCTATGGGCGCTTCCTGACAGACTCAAAGGGCGAGTACTATTTCCGGACCATCAAACCGATCTCCTACACGTTGATGGGCGCCTTCCGGACCGCACACATCCACTTCGCCATCAGCAAGAACGGCAAGCGGATGTTCACGACGCAGCTGCTTGTCAAGGGTCTGCCGGACAACGCGCGCGACGGCGTCGTCAAGAACATCGACCCGAAGGCGCTCGACACGCTGCTCGTCGACTTCAGACCGATCGCCGCATCAAGAATCGGCGAGCTCGCAGCCAACTTCGACCTTGTGCTGGGACAAACGCTCGAGGAACTCGAAGACGGCAAACCCCGTGGCGGAGTGGCAATCTCAGAAGTGCAGCATCCGCGACGATAGGATTCCAAGACAAGGTCGGCCGCCGAGATCGGTGGCGACTGCGTGGTTAGAATGTGTGGTTGCTGGCGGGGCAACCACGCGTCGAGCGCGTCGTCGAACCGGTCTCGTGGTCGCGTTGTGCGATGGGCGCGCCCGGCAGGACTCGGAACCGCTCGCGACGAGCGCAGCGCGTCGCGGCGCTTCCCGATGGACTGGCGGGCGCAGCGAGCCCGCGAATGCGGGTCGCGCGCCCGGCAGGACTCGAACCTGCGACCCCCGGCTTAGAAGGCCGGTGCTCTATCCAACTGAGCTACGGGCGCACATGGGTAGAAAGTGTCAGTGTAGCAAGTCTTTCACGGCTTCGGGCTGGTCGGCGTCGCACGCGAGCTCTGGGTTTATCGGCGGAGTGAGTTTTGCGGATGTCAATCACGACGAGGCGTAGAATGACGGCTGAAGGGACGCGTCAATGATAACTGCACAACAGGTCATCAGAGTCCTTCGTGGGTTGTTGGCACTACTGGTCGTTGGGATCTTGTTCAGCCAGCAGGGGTCCGCGCAGTCGGTGCCATTTCAACGTGGTGACCAGGTGCGACCAAAGGCACCCGGAAAGAGCGACATGCCGCTCATCGTTGTCGCCGTTGGCGGCGATCGCATCCGTCTCAGCGACTCGGCAGTCTACGTCAACGACACGCGGGTCACCGGGTTTTCGCAGGACTTCCTGGCGCGTGTGGCTGGCGCACCCCAGCGAGTGCCGCAGACCGTACCAGACGGCCACTACTTCGTCATGGGAGAGGCACGGATGAACGGCGACATCAGCGAGTATTGGGGACAACACTCGGTTACAACCCTCCAGCGCGCAAGGTAACCCGCCTTTCAAACCTGCATTAGCCGCACATCCGATCGAGGTGCTGCGATGAATCGCGTGCGTCTCTACACGATTGCTGCCCTTGTCGTCGCGAGCGCGATAACTGCCGCGACAAGGGTCAACGCCGGTGCACCGGTCGACCCGGAGCACGGGCGCCTTACCGCGATGTGCGGCACCTGGGACGTCGAAATGACGTTCTTGTTTCAGCCTGACGGTCCGGGCGTGGTGCTCAAGGGCGTGTCGACGATCAAATCGCTGTTCGATGGGCTCTTCATCGAAGAGAAGATCGAAGGCGCACTGAACGGGACGCCGTTCACAACGCTCGCCTGGACCGGGTTCAATACGACAACGCACCAGTACGAGGCCACACGGATCGCGAGCACGAACACTATTCGAATCGCCGAGGTCGGGAGCTACGACGAGAGGACCCGGCAGCTGGAGTTGAACGCGACGTACCCTCTCGCTGGCGACACGTGGCATCAGCGCACGGTCATACGCCAGGCATCGCCTGACGCAATGACCGCGACGAGCTACCTGAGCTTCGGCAAAGTGCCGGAGTGGAAGGGTGTGGAGATCAAGTACACGCGAAGGCCGATGTAGGATTCGCCATTCGCTAACGAGGAGTGATTGAACGATGAGCATGCGCCTTCGTAGCACACAGGCTCTGACGGCGACCCTGGTCGTCCTGCTGGGCGTATCTGCGGGCGCACGGCAGGCGCCCGCGCCAGTGACGCTGCCTGGTCCGACGCTGGCCGAAGCGAAAAAGGCAATCGCAGCCGCTCAGGCGGCAGCGGCCAAGATGGGCGTGGACCTGTCCTGCGTCGTTCTCGATGCGCGCGGTGCCGTGGTTGCCATGGAGCGGATGGACAAGGCTCCGTATTTCACACCTGATGTCGCCCGCGGCAAAGCCCTCGTCTCAGCGTCGTTCGGCGCGCCTTCAGGGAACCTCACCGCGCTGGCAGCATCCGGCATCCTGGAGGTCCTCCCTGGCAGGGCCATCGCCCTGCAGGGCGCTGTGCCCATCGTACGAAACAATCAGCGGTTTGGCGCCGTCGGGTGCAGCGGCGGAACCGGCCAGCAGGACGAGGATGGGGCCAAGGCTGGAGCAGCCGCTTTCCAGCCGTGATTCACACGTGCTCCCCAGGCTTGTACTTCGCCACGTCCTTGGTGCCGCCGTGGCCGTCGGACACTTTCTCGCTCGCCACGTACCCGTCGTGGCTCAACAGCACGAGCTGCACACGAAGACCGTCAGGGTCGTAGATATTCATCTGGTCCGTCCTCGTGGCCTCCGGAGCCTTGACGGTCGGGAACATCTTCCTGACGTCTGCCGCAATTTGTTTCGGGTCTTTCAAATCGACGCCAATGCCCGCGTGGTTGTACGTGCCTGCCTTCGGAGGACTTCCGCCCTCGGCGCCGCCAATCCGGCTGGTGACGCTCGTGAGGCTCAGCCAGCAACCGGTGTTTCTGCTCGCACCGGGCAAGATCATCGTCGTGATGCCTTCTTCCCGTTCCCGAACGGTTGCGCCCAGAACCGCGGCGTAGAAATCCTCCGAGCGCTTGAGGTCGCTCACGTTGACATGCACGTGATTGATCGCGCGGGCGGGGACAATCGCAGGCGCCGCGGCCTCGACGGATCCTCTCGTCCCGGCGAATGCCGCCGCCGTGAGCAGGACCATCCCATGCAGTAGTTGGCGGCGCCCGATCACACCTCTGTCGTACTGGTCAATCAAGCGTTCGATATCGCATGCCATCGTGTTTCTCCTCAGCGTCGTTATTTAATCTTTTCCCATTTGATGCCGTCGGTGTAGACGAAGCCCTCTGTGTCGGCCGCCACCATTTCTGAGCTCGCCTGGGTCTCGGCGTCGAAATGCAGCGCCACGGCGCCGGTCCCCGCGCTGCCGATGCGCACGCCAATCGTGAAGCCCGGGTTGCGCGTCGCCTTGATGTCGTCGCCCGGCCAGTCGGCCCAGGTCAGGCTCCGGCCCGACTCCGAATCGAGGGTCAACAGCGTGTTGTCGGGGAGGATGAACAGCCCGCTCGGCCGGCCGAACTGACGCCATTCGGCCACCGGCTTCATGGATCGGTCAAAGACTTGCAACCGGCTGTTCTGGCGATCCGCGATGAACAGGCGGCCTTGCGAATCGTACGCCAGGGCATGCGGCCCGCGGAACTCCCCGAGTCCCTTACCCGTGCTGCCGTACGCGGTGACGAATTTCCCTTCCCGGGAGAACCGCATCAGCCGGTCGCCCTCCTTCTCGTTGAACGCCCTCGGAATGTGACCGTCGGCGATGATGATGTCGCCGTTCGGTGCTTCGATGCAGGCAGTGGGGGCCACGAACGTGTCCGGTCCGACCTTGGACACCCCGGCCT
>DASZFS010000521.1:0-4332 GCA_035939575.1 Vicinamibacterales bacterium
GTCCGGCATGAACGGGATGATCGTGACGGTCCCGATGAACGACGCGCAGGAGCCGAGGGCGCCGAGAATTCCCAATCGTCTGTGCCAGAATCCGAGGAAGAGGAGCAGTCCGAACAACCACTCCGACACGCCGAGAAACCAGCTCGCTCCTCGAACGCCGAAGACGGGGTACATCCAGGAGATCAGCGGGCCATTGCTGATGAAGGGAATCAGCGCCTGCGCCTCGTACTCGAACCACTTCTGGTAGCCGAAGAACAGGAAGAGAAGGACCATCGACGACCGAATCAGGTGATAGTCGAGGTCCTCTTTGAGCAGACCAAGCTTCGTCAAGGCGTTGATGAGCCAGTTCATGATGGTGCCCTCCTTTGTGGCCTTTCGACGGCGCGCTGCGAGTTCCGGTTACCGCCACAACGCTGGACGCCCGGACACGCGCTTCGCTCCGCGACCAGCCAAAAGAGCCCTGCCGCGAGCGCCGCCTGCACGATTGCCACGGCAGTGTTTTGCCATCGCGCTTCTCGTCGAGATAGAAGGGCCGCGGATCGAATTCACCGCCAAACGTCCTGATTCTCTTCGTGTCGATCCGCACGCGACCGGAGCGACACGTTTGCCCCACCGCATAGTTCTCGAAATATCGGACAGTCATCTGTCAGGCGCCCGGCGTGAACAGCACCTTGCCACTACTCCGTGCCGCTGTCGTGATCGCGTCTCTCGTCTGCTCGAAGCCGTAGGTCGCAGCGATCGGGATCGAGATCGTGCCGGCGGCAATCAGCGGCGCCAGATGAACGAACATGGCCGTGATCGCATCCGGCGGGGCCGACCGGTACCAGTGCCAGAGCCAGAAGCCAGGGATGCGCTGCGTCTTGAAGATCAACGCGCCCGGATGCACGACCATCGGCTCGCGGCTCATTCCGCCGTACGACACGAGCACGCTGCCTTCCGACAGGCAGCTCATCAGGTTTATCGACGATGTATCGTCGACGCCCTCCAGCGCGAGCGCGATCGGCGCATTCCCCGTGTCCTTCGCGACGCGTTTCCCGAGATCGGGACCGTCTACCACGATGACGTCGCCGCCGAGCGCCTTCAGCTCGGCGACAACCTCATGACCACGGACCACGTTGACCGTTCTGAGTCCAAGCGATTTCGCGATGGCGATGGTGGCGCGTCCGACGCCGGAATTCCCGGCATTCTGGATGACCCACGATCCAGGCGGCAATTTCATGATGCCCGTGAGCAGCAGATACGCCGTGGGCGGATTGACGCCCATCATCGCGAACTGGTTGACGTCGCCCGGTGGCAATGGCCGTAGCCACGGCGCGCCCGTCTTGATGCGCTCGGCCCAAGCGGGGTGGCGGAACGGAACCAACGTTCGGTCGCCTTCCTTAAGATGCTTGATGCCCGAGCCCACTGCGACGACGCGGCCGGCCCCTTCAGTGCCCATGATGGCCGGCAGCCGCGGTCGATAGCCGTAGCCGCTAGCGATCATAAAGAGGTCGTACCGATTGATCGGCGAGGCCTCGAGCGCAATCACCACTTCGCCGGCGGCCGGTGCCCCGACGTCCGGGATGTCGACCGTCTTGACGACCTCAACGGGATTCCCGAATGTCTCGATCTGGAGTGCTTTCATGGCGCGGTCTTCGACTACGGCTTGGTCCACGCGCTCCCGACTTCGAAGATCAAGTACGCATCTGGACGGCCTTCCTGCGGAGTCACTTGCGTCACTGCTCGCCCACCACTCTTTGCACCAGGCGAAGTAGCATCTGCTGTTCCACAGGTTTTGGGAGGATCGCGATCGCCCCGGCCGCCATGAGGTGTTGCTCAACCTCGTCATCGGCGTGTGCCGTGACGAAAACGGTCGGGATTCGTAGACCACGTGCCCACAATTCGTGTTTCACCTCGATCCCGTTCATTCCTGGCATCGCGAGGTCCAGAAGTAGGCACGAGACGCGACGCAGTTCACCAGACTCGAGAAACTCCTCCCCTGATGCAAAGCTGCGAACCCGAAATGTAAACGTTCCAAGGAACCTTTCGAGTGCTTCTCGGAAAGACGGATCGTCGTCGACGATGGCAATGACCGGCACATCACGCACCGGGACTCTCCTCTCGCGTCGCGCGGTGCGCTCTGGTTTTAGCGCCACATACTGCGCCGGCTTGCCGCCGCTCACGCGACGTACGGCGCAGCGCTGCGAATGGCCGATTCTCGGTCCCGACGTGACTGACTTGGGCCACGGCCTCATAATTCCGCATAATTCCTCACGGCTCGATCTGGGGCTCGATGAGGCGTACGTCCTAGTGCTACTGGACCATAGCTGGCGGGCTTGGTCCCGGCTAGATCGACCTTCGTCAGGCGAGATTAGACGTTGGTAGAGGGAGACTAGCTCCGAAGCGGAACCAAGCCAAGCCTTTGGGCGATCGTCACTAAGCGCGCGACGGACGCCGCCTCCATCTTACGCATGAGCTGTGCCCGGTGAGCCTTCACCGTTGCCTCGCTGGTGCGGACCTGCGCGGCGATTTGTTTGTTCAGCAAACCCGTCACCACCAGTGTCATGACCTCACGCTCGCGCTGCGTGAGGGATTCGTACCGCCGCCGCAACTCTGCCAACTGTTCTCGTTGCTGTCGTGCATTGCGGTCACGATCAATCGCGTGTTGTACGGCGTCGAGGAGCTGCTGGTCGCGAAACGGTTTCGTGAGAAAGTCCACGGCTCCGGCCTTCAGGGCCTGCACCGTCATCGGAATGTCACCATGAGCAGTGATGAACACGATTTGAATCGGCGGATCGACATCGGCAAGCTCACGTTGAAGATCAAGGCCGCTCAAACCCGGTAGTCGCACGTCGAGGACAAGGCAACTCGGTGTGTCGGGGCGCTTGGTGTTCTGGAATTCCTGAGGCGTCTCGAACGCCTGCGCTCTTAGACCCACTGTGCCGAGAAGCCTCGTGAGGGCATCACGCATCGACTGATCATCATCGATGATAAAGACGAGCGAATCATCGGCGATCACGGCGTCTGACTTTTCCACGTGGGCAGGATGAACTGAAACGTTGCTCCGTGGTCGGCGTTCGGTGTGGCCCACAGGCGCCCTCCATGGGACAGGATGATTGATCGGCTTATCGACAGTCCCATGCCTAGTCCGTCGGGTTTCGTCGTGTACAGGGCCTCGAAGAGCTGATCGAGACTCGCCCGCTCGAACCCAACCCCTGCGTCCTGTACGGCAACGAGCACACCGGCCTCTGGGTGGTTCACATCGTGTCGACGAGCGCTGATCACCAGCTCACGTCTTCGGTCTGCGACGTCGCGCATCGCCTCGATAGCGTTGGTCAGCAGATTCAGCACGACCTGCTGAAGCTGGATCCGATCGCCGAGAACCGGTGGCAGATCGCTTGCCAGCGAGGTCTGTAGCACGATCCGATGCCTCGCCACCTCCCGCGGGACCAGGGCGAGTACGTCTCGAATCAGCTGTCCGAGATCGAGCGGCATTCGGGCGACGTCGGATTTCTTCAGAAGCGCGCGCACGCGGGCAACGACGTCAACCGCACGCCTTGCATCGCGGATAATGCTGGCCACCGCGTCCCGGGTCCCACTGACATTCGGCCGGTCGCTCGCCAGGAGGCGCAGGCATGCATCGCCGTTGGTGACGATCGCTGCCAGAGGCTGGGTCACCTCGTGGGCAATGGAGGCGGATAACGCCGCCATTGTCACGAGGCGCGCTACCCGCGCAAGCTCCGCCTGCCTCGACTGCCATGCCTCCTCTGCCCGCTTCTGTGCGATCCCTTGGGCAATGGCATCTGCGACCAAAGCGAGCGCGTCCAGCGTTTTCGTCGTGAGCGAACTCCTCGAGAAGATGGTCATGACGCCCACGAGGCTGTCTCTGACGAGCAGCGGATGGCCCGCAAAGGCCGTCACGCCCTCGTTCCTCGCCCAGGCCTTGTCGGGGATTCGGGGATCGTTCATGACATCGTCGATCACAAGCCGCTTCCGTTCTTTGGCGATCAGGCGGATGTTGAGGAATCCTACTGGCCGACGACTATGAGTGTCGTCGAGATCGGTGTACAATCCCGCGCTCGCTTGGAGATCCAGCACATCGTGGTCCTTGCCAGGTGTCCAGATACGTGCAAGGGTCGTCTCGAAATGTCGCACCACCGACTCTGCGCACGCTTGAAGACTGGCTCGCAAACTGTCTTTCGTGGCAAACGCGACACCGACGTCGGCACGCACGAGTGCCTGCCGTGCGCTGTCTGTTGCGGGGTTGACGAATACCAGCTGCCCGCCCTCGTTGATGCTGATGACGACATCGGCCGCGCCCTCGCAGAGGAGGCGATAGTGCTCCTCGCTCGC
>DASZFS010000522.1:0-2739 GCA_035939575.1 Vicinamibacterales bacterium
TCCATCACCCCGTAGCGAAGCTCGTCATCGATCCGCAGGGCAAGATCCAAAGCGCGGAACCGGCCATTCACCGGAGTCTCAGCGGGTTCGTCGACCTTGACGGTCAGCCGCCGGGCGATCTCCTGCAGTCAAACAAGAAGACGCCGTTCGTCTGGGCTGACCAGCACTCGTAGATGAAAGGTGGCGGGGACTCATGGCCGCGTGATCACTCAGAATGGGGCAGAGGACTCATGGTCGCGCGCAGTTGCCTGCGCCCTCGAGTCCCTGACCGGCGTCACCGCCTTATGAGTCCTCTGCCCGCCTCATGAGTCTTCAGCCCGGCTCTGAGTCTTCAGCCAGCCTCACGTCGCTGCAGTTGCGTCAGCCGACGCCCGGCTCTGCCGTTGGCAGTGGCGTCAGATCCGGCGAGGGGATCGCAGGGCTCATCCCGAGAAGCCGGCGCAGCTCGTCCCCTTCCATGACCTCGATATCGAGGAGCCGTCGCGTCACGCGCTCGAGCTTGTCGCGGCTGTCGACGAGGACCTGCCGCGCCACGCCGTGCGCCTCGCTCATGATGCGTTTGATCTCCGCGTCGATCTTCTCGGCCGTATCCTCGGCGTACAGCCCGCGCTCCTGCGGCATCGGGATGTCGAGAAACCGCGGGCGCTTGGTGCCCTCGTAGTTGACCGCGCCGAGCGCGTCGCTCATGCCGAACTCGGTGACCATCGCGCGCGCGATGTCGGTGGCGCGCAGCAGGTCGTTCTGCGCGCCCGTCGAGATCTCCCCGAGCGCGATCTCTTCGGCCGTCCGGCCGCCGAGGAGGACGGCAAGCTGGTTCTGCAGGTCGTGCCGCTGCATCAGATACCGATCCTCGAGCGGCAGCTGCATGGTGTAGCCGAGCGCGCCGAACCCGCGCTGCACGATCGAGATCTTGTGGACCGGATCCAGGCCGGGTAGCACGGTGGCCACGATGGCGTGGCCAGACTCGTGGTACGCCACGATCTCGCGCTCCTTCATGCTCATCACGCGCTTCTTCTCGATGCCCGCGACGAGTCGATCGATCGCTGATTCGAAGTCCTGCATGCCGACGGACGACTTGTCGTTGCGCGCCGCGAGCAGGGCCGCCTCGTTCACCAGGTTCGCAAGATCGGCGCCGGCAAACCCGGCCGTGCGCGCCGCCACCACCTTCAGATCCACGTCGTCCGCGATCTTCACGCCCTTCGCGTGGATGCGCAGGATCTCCTCGCGGCCCTTGACGTCCGGCTTGTCGACGAGCACCTGGCGGTCGAAGCGGCCCGGCCGGAGCAGCGCGGGGTCGAGCACTTCGGGCCGGTTCGTCGCGCCCATGATGATGACGCCCTTGCGCGAATCGAACCCATCCATCTCCGCGAGCAGCTGGTTCAAGGTCTGCTCGCGCTCCTCGTGGCTGCCGAGCGGACTCTGGACCCGCACCTTGCCGAGCGCGTCGAGCTCGTCGATGAAGACGATGCACGGCGCCTTCGCCTCGGCCTGCTGGAAGAGATCGCGAATGCGCGCCGCGCCCACGCCGACGAACATCTCGACGAACTCCGAGCCACTGAGGCTGAAGAAGGGGACGTGCGCCTCGCCCGCGACCGCGCGCGCGAGGAGCGTCTTGCCGGTTCCGGGCGGCCCGACGAGGAGCACGCCCTTGGGGATCCGTCCCCCGAGGTTCGTGTACTTCTTCGGGTTCTTCAGGAACTCGACGATCTCCTTGAGCTCCTCGCGGGCCTCGTCCACGCCCGCGACGTCGGTGAACCGCACCTTGACCTCGTCGTCCGCGTAGATCTTGGCGCGGCTGCGCGCAAACGACATGACGCCGCCCTCCGCGCCGCTCATCCGCCGGAAGAAGAAGCCCCAGATGCCGAGGAAGAACAGGAGTGGGACGATCCAGCCCAGCAGCTCCGGGAGCCAGCGGTTGGTCGTCTCTCCGTTGTACTTCACGCCCTTGGCCTCGAGCGCTTCCGTCAGCTTCGGATCCTCGACGCGGGCGGTCGAGAACTGGTGCGGCTCCTGCTTCAGCGTTCCGCGAATCACCTGATCGCCGATGGTGACCTCGGTCACCTGTCCGTCTTTGATCAGCGTCTTGAACTCGGAGTAGGGCAGGGACCGGCCGGTCGGCGTCAGGTAGTACGCCTGCGCGAGCCCCAGCAGCACCAGGAGCGCGAGGACGTACCAGAGCGACGACGAGCCGCGCGAGGGCAACTGACGCTGCCCGCGGCCGCGGCGCTCCCCGCCGCGCGGGTTGAAGCGCGGGGTCGGTTTAGAAGGCATCGTTCCTACGCATGAACCGTCTCTCGTTTCGTGAACACGAGCCCGTCCCGGCCGGCGTCCACTGCCACCGTGTCGCCCTCGCCGAAGTCCCCCTCGAGTACGCGGAGCGCCAGCGGATCCAGCACCCGGCGCTGAATGGTCCGCTTGAGCGGCCGCGCCCCATAGATCGGATCATACCCTTCGTGGACCAGCTGGTCCTTCGCTGCCTCGCTCAGCCGCACGTGGATCTTGCGCTCTTCGAGGCGCTTCATCAAGCCGGCGAGCTGGATGTCGATGATCTGCTTCATGTGCTGCCGATCGAGCGCGTGGAAGAAGATGATCTCGTCGATGCGGTTCAGGAATTCGGGACGGAACAGGCGCGGCAATTCGTCCTTCGGGGCGTTCGAGGTCATGATCACGATGGTGTTCTTGAAATCGACGGTGCGGCCCTGGCCGTCCGTCAGCCGGCCGTCGTCGAGCACCTGCAAC
>DASZFS010000523.1:0-19324 GCA_035939575.1 Vicinamibacterales bacterium
CGAGATCGTCGGCTTCAAACCGACCGAGAAGAAAGTCGTCACCGGCGTCGAGATGTTCAGAAAGCTCCTCGATTCGGGAGTTGCGGGCGACAACGTCGGCGTACTGCTTCGCGGCGTCGAAAAAGACGACGTCGAGCGCGGCCAGGTGCTGGCGAAGCCCGGCAGCATCAAGCCCCACACCAAGTTCAAGGGCGAGGTCTACATCCTGTCGAAGGAGGAGGGCGGCCGTCACACGCCGTTCTTCAACGGCTACCGCCCGCAGTTCTACATCCGGACCACCGACGTGACCGGCACGCTCAACCTGCCGGAGGGCGTCGAGATGGTGATGCCGGGCGACAACACGACGATCTCGGCGGAGCTGATGACGCCGGTTGCGCTCGAGAAGGGCGCGCGCTTCGCGATTCGAGAGGGCGGCCGCACTGTTGGGGCCGGGACGATCACTGAGATTGTGGAGTAGCGTCGGACAGGATCACAAGCATGCGCGACATCGTCACGCTCGCCTGCCAGGAGTGCAAGCGGCGCAACTACAGCACGACGAAGAACAAGAAGAAGACGACCGAGCGGCTCGAGTTCTCGAAGTTTTGCCGCTTCTGTCGAAAGCACACTGCTCACAAGGAGAGCAAGTGATTGGCATAGGCCAGTAGCTCAATTGGCAGAGCACCGGTCTCCAAAACCGGGGGTTGGGGGTTCGATTCCCTCCTGGCCTGCCAGACACCGTGGCTGGTCACGGGTTCCGGGTGACTGGCCAGCCACGAGCCACAGGCCAACAGATACGGAACGTTGCAGGACGCTATGGCGGACACAGGCACGACGGCATTTGACAACGTAAGAGGGGCGGCAGGCGGCCGCTTCGAGCGCGCGCGGCTCTTCCTGAGCGAAGTCCGCAACGAGCTGAAACGCGTCACCTGGCCGTCCCAGAAAGAGGTCTACGCGACGACGGTCGTCGTCATCCTGACGTCGGCGTTCTTCGGGCTGTATCTCTTCGTGCTCGATCAGATTCTGCTGACCACGTTCCAGTGGATTCTGCGCAAGTTGGGTGCGGCATGACCGACGTCGCAACGAAGAACTGGTACATCGTGCACACCTACTCGGGCTTCGAGAAGAAGGTCGCCGAGTCGCTGCAGGAGCGCGTCAAGGCATACGGCCTCCAGAGCGACATCGGCGAGGTGCTGATTCCGACCGAGGACGTGGTCGAGATGCGCGGCGGCAAGAAGGTCGTCACCGCGAAGCGGTTCTTCCCTGGCTACATCCTGGTCGAGATGAACATGTCCGACCATGCATGGCATGTCGTCAAGAACACGCCGAAGGTCACCGGCTTTGTCGGGGCGGGCGCGAAGCCCACGCCGCTGAGCAAGGAAGAGGTCGAGCAGATTCTGACCCAGGTGAAGACGGCGGCCGAGAAGCCGAAGCCGAAGTACATGTTCGAGAAGGGCGAGCAGGTGCGGATCAACGAAGGACCGTTCACCAGCTTCAACGGCGTGGTCGACGAGGTCAATCTCGACAAGAACACGTTGAAGGTCATGGTGACGATCTTCGGGCGTTCGACGCCCGTCGAGTTGGACTTTTTGCAGGTTGAGAAAATCTAGCCACGAGGACACGAAGACACGAAGAAGATCAAACAGTTTTTCTTCGGGCCTTCGTGACTTCGTGGCAAAGAGATAGGGACTATGGCTAAGAAAGTTCAGGCAATGGTGAAGCTCCAGATCGCGGCCGGCAAGGCGACGCCGGCGCCGCCCGTGGGGACCGCGCTCGGCCCGCAGGGCGTGAACATCATGGACTTCTGCAAGAACTTCAACGCGAAGACGGCGAAGGACGAAGGCCTGATCATTCCGGTCGTCGTCACGGTGTATGCGGATCGATCGTACACGTTCATCACCAAGACGCCGCCCGCGTCGATCCTGCTGAAACGCGCCGCCAACATCGCCAAGGGGTCCGCCGAGCCGAACAAGAACAAGGTCGGCACGGTGACCCGCAAGCAGGTCGAGGACATCGCGAAAACGAAGATGCCCGATCTGAATGCCGAGTCGCTCGAAGCGGCCATCAAGACCGTCGCCGGCACGGCGCGGTCCATGGGTCTCGATGTGGTCGGATAACCAATTAAAGAGTGGGAGGGCTTCGCGGCCCGTTTGCACCACAGGAGACGCAGGCAATGAGAAAGCGCGGCAAGAAGTTCACCGCGGCGCGGGCGGCGATCGCTGCCGACCGCACATACTCGCTCGAGGAAGCCATCCCGCTCGTCCAGAAAGCGAAGTTTGCGAAGTTCGACGAGACGGTCGATCTATCCCTGCGGCTGGGCGTTGACCCGAAGCACGCGGACCAGATGGTACGCGGCACGGTGGTCCTGCCGCACGGCCTGGGCAAGAGCAAGCGCGTCGCGGCCATCGCCGGCGGCGAGAAGCAGAAGGAAGCCCAGGAGGCGGGCGCTGACGTGATCGGCGGCGATGATCTGGTCGACAAGATCCAGGGCGGCTTCATGGATTTCGACGCGGTCGTGGCCACGCCCGACATGATGCGGGCGGTCGGCAAGCTCGGCAAGGTCCTTGGTCCGCGAGGGCTGATGCCGAATCCGAAGACCGGCACCGTCACGACCGACATCGCGAAGGCGATCCGGGAGATCAAGGCCGGCAAAGTCGAGTTCCGCGTCGACAAGACCGGAATCATCCACGCGCCGGTCGGCAAGATGTCGTTCGCGGGCGACGCGCTGGTGGCCAACGCCCACGCGCTCGTGGAGAGCATCGTCAAGGCCAAGCCGGCGGCGGCGAAAGGCAAGTATCTCAAGAGCGTCACGCTGTCGTCGACGATGGGACCGGGCGTCCGGATCGATACGACGCACATTGACGTCGTGGTGAAACACTGATGGCGGTCACCAGAGCGGAGAAGGAAATCGAGCTCGAACAGATGGAGTCGGCGTTCAAGGGATCGGAGAGCGCGATCCTGCTCGACTACAAGGGCCTCACGGTGCCCCAGGTCACCGACCTGCGCCGGCAGATCCGCGGCGCGAAGGCGAGCTACAAGGTCGTCAAGAACGCGCTGGCGAAGCGCGCGGTGAAGGGAACGCCCTTCGAGCCGCTCGAGAAGCATTTTGCCGGCATGACGGCGGTCGCGTATACAGCCACCGATCCGGTTGCGCTCGCGAAGACGCTGACGACGTTCATCAAGGCGACGCCGACGCTGTCCATCAAAGCGGCGGTCGTCCAGGGAAGCGCGATTGCGCCGGCGGCCGTCAACGACCTTGCGACGATGCCGGGCAAGCCGGAGCTGTATGCGCGCCTGCTGGGCACGCTGCAGGCGCCGATGGTGAACCTGGTGCGGGTGCTCAACGCGGTCCCTCGCGATCTGATGAGCGTGCTCGCCCAGGCGGAGAAGAAACGCTCGCAATCATAAGAGTGAGTTTTGAGTTTGAGTTTTGAGTCCCGAGTTCTGAAAGCTGAGAGCTGAAAGCCGAGAGCGATAAGGAGAAGCGAAATGGCCGACGTCACACAGCAGCAGGTGGTTGAATACATCAAGGGGATCAGCGTGCTCGAGCTCTCGCAGCTCGTGAAGACGCTCGAATCCGAGCTCGGCGTGAGCGCGGCGGCGGCGATGCCGATGTTCGCGGGCGCGGCGCCCGGCGCGGCGGGTGGCGGGGCGGCGGCGCCGGCCGAAGAGAAGACCGAGTTCACCGTGACGCTCACCGAGGTGGGCGGCAACAAGATCAATGTCATCAAAGTGGTCCGCGAGATCACGAGCCTCGGGCTGAAGGAAGCGAAGGACCTCGTTGAGGGCGCGCCCAAGGCCGTCAAGGAAGCCGTTCCCAAGGACGAAGCCGAGGCCATCAAGAAGAAGTTCGAGGAAGTCGGAGCCAAGGTCGAAATCAAGTAATTGCGGATTGAGGATTGCGAAATGCGGATTCATTGGTGATCTGGAATCGATCAATCAATCCGCAATCCGCATTCCGCATTCCGCAATGTTTGGTTGGCGCTCGGTTTTTCCTCGAGGTTTCAAAGAATGTATAGCCTTCCCAAGAACGTTTACCGCGAGCGCATTGACTTTTCGAAAATCAAGACGACTGTTCCGATCCCGAACCTGATCGAGATCCAGAAGAAGTCCTACGAACGCTTCCTGCAGATGAACCGTCTGCCCAGCGAGCGCGAGGACGCGGGTCTTCAATCAGTGTTCAAGTCGGTCTTTCCCATCAGCGACTTCCGCGAGAACTCGTCGCTCGAGTTCATCGAGTACTCGATCGGCAACTGGGAGTGCAAGTGCGGCAAGCTGCAGGGCCTGCACCACCTGCGCAAGCCGTGCAGCAACTGCGGCGCGACCCTGATTGCGGATCCGTACGGCGATCGTGAAGTCCTGTGCCCCCGCTGCGGCAAGGCGAACCAGGCGCGCGGGGACGTCTGCGACATCTGTGGCAACACCGTCGGCCTGAAGCTGAAGTACGACGTCGACGAGTGCCAGGAGCGCGGCATGACGTTCGCCGTGCCGCTGAAGGTGACGATCCGGCTCGTGGTCTGGAACAAGGACCCGGAGACCGGCGTGAAGACCATCCGCGACATCAAGGAGCAGGAGGTCTACTTCGGCGACATCCCGCTGATGACCGAGAACGGGACGTTCATCATCAACGGCACCGAGCGGGTCATCGTCTCACAGCTGCACCGCTCGCCGGGCGCGTTCTTCCATTCGGAGGACAAGACGCTCTACGTCGCGCAGATCATCCCGTACCGCGGGTCGTGGGTGGAGTTCGAGTACGACATCAAGAACCTCCTCTACGTACGCATCGACCGCAAGCGGAAGTTCCTGGCCTCCGTGTTCCTGCGCGCGCTCGGCCTGCGCGGCGCGGACGAGATCATCCGGGCCTTCTACAACGTCGACAAGCTGCACATCAAGAGCGGCAAGATCTACTGGGGTGTGCAGGACAGCCTCGTCGGGCTCCGCGCGGCGACCGAGATCCAGGTCCCGGGCGGCGAGTTCACGATCCAGTCGGGTAAGAAGATTACGAAGAACGCGATCGAGGCGCTCAAGAAGGCGAACGTCGAGGCGGTGGAGATTTCGGACGCCGAGCTCGAGGGCGCCTACGCCGCGGCCGACGTCGTCGACCCGGCGACCGGTGAGGTCATCCTTGAAGCGAACGAAGAGCTGACGCCCCGCGTCATCTCGATGGCGCAGGAAAAGAACGTCGATCGCATCGACGTGTTCTTCCCGGAGCGGGACGAGGTGGGCTCCATCATCAGCCAGACGCTGAAGAAGGATCCGATCCACACCCACGAGGAAGCGCTCATCGAGATCTACCGGCGCCTGCGGCCGGGCGATCCCCCGACGCTCGACAGCTCGCGATCGCTCTTCGAGAACATGTTCTTCAACCCGCAGAAGTACGACTTCTCGCGGGTGGGCCGCCTCAAGCTGAACACCAAGCTCGGGCTGAACACGCCGCTCGACGAGAAGATCCTGCACCCGCAGGACTTCTATGAGGTCATCAAGTACCTGCTCAAGCTGCGCAAGAATCCCGCGAACGTGGACGACATCGATCACCTCGGCAACCGCCGCGTCCGGTCGGTCGGCGAGCTGCTCGAGAACCAGTTCCGGATCGGCCTCGTCCGCATGGAGCGAGCGATCAAGGAGAAGATGTCGGTCTACCAGGAAATGGCGACCGCCATGCCGCATGACCTCATCAACGCGAAGCCGGTCATGGCCGCGATTCGCGAGTTCTTCGGGTCGTCGCAGCTGTCGCAGTTCATGGACCAGACCAACCCGCTCTCGGAGATTACGCACAAGCGGCGGCTCTCCGCGCTCGGGCCCGGCGGGCTCTCGCGCGAGCGCGCCGGCTTCGAGGTCCGCGACGTCCACCCGACGCACTACGGACGCATCTGCCCCATCGAGACGCCTGAGGGTCCGAACATCGGGCTCATCTCGTCGCTGTCGTGCTACGCGCGCATCAACGAGTTCGGCTTCATCGAGTCGCCGTATCGCAAAGTGAAGGACGGCCGCGTCACCGACTATGTCGTCGTGACCAACGCCGGCGGCACGAAGTACAAGGCCGGCGACGTCGTCGAAGCCGACGAGATGGTCAACGAGGAAGGGCGCTCGAAGAAGAAAGGCGTCGAGGTCGAGCCGCACTCCTTCTACCTGTCCGCGTGGGAGGAGGATCAGTACATCATCGCGCAGGCGAATTCGCCGGTCGACGACCGGATGAACCTCAAGGATGAGCGCGTCAGCGCGCGCCAGGCGGGCAACTTCCTGCTCGCGCCGCGCGAGCACATCCAGTTCATCGACGTCTCGCCGAAGCAGCTCGTCTCCGTGGCGGCGTCGCTGATTCCGTTCCTCGAGAACGACGACGCCAACCGCGCGCTGATGGGATCCAACATGCAGCGCCAGGCCGTGCCGCTGCTCCGCGCGCGCGCCCCGTTCGTCGGCACGGGCATGGAGTACATCACGGCACGCGATTCGGGCGCCGTCATCGTCGCCCGGCGATCCGGGACCATCGACTACGTTGACTCGCAGCGCATCGTGGTGCGCGTGGAGAGCGAGAACGAAGACAACGTCGGCAAGGAGATGGGCGCCGACATCTACCCGATGACCAAGTTCAAGCGGTCCAACCAGAACACCTGCATCACGCAGAAGCCGATCGTGCGGGTCGGCCAGAAGGTGCACAAAGGTCAGGTGCTGGGCGACGGACCGTGCACCGAGCTCGGCGAGCTCGCGCTCGGCAGAAACGTGCTCGTCGCGTTCATGCCGTGGCGCGGGTACAACTTCGAGGACGCGATCCTGGTGTCCGAGCGGATGGTGAAGGACGACTACTACACGTCCATCCACATCGAGGAGTTCGAGATCGAGTCGCGCGACACCAAGCTCGGACCCGAGGAGATCACGCGCGACATCCCGAACGTGTCCGAGGGGTTCCTGCGCGACCTCGACGAGAGCGGGATCATCCGCATCGGCGCGAACGTCAAGCCGGGCGACATCCTCGTCGGCAAGGTGACGCCGAAAGGCGAGACGCAGCTGACGCCGGAGGAGAAGCTCCTGCGCGCGATCTTCGGCGAGAAGGCCGGCGACGTGCGCGATGCGTCGCTCATCTGCCCGCCGGGCATCGAAGGCATCATCGTCGGCGTGAAGATCTTCTCCCGCAAGGGCATCGAGAAAGACGACCGTGCCAAGGCGATCGAGCAGGAAGAGCTCGAGATGATGGAGAAGAACCTTCAGGACGAGATCCGCATCCTCCACGAGGAGATCAAGAAGCGGATCGTCATGATGCTCAACGGCCAGGAGCTCCGGTCCGATCTGTTCGACGAGTACGGCCGCGAGCGGTTGCTCAAGAAGGGGACGGTGCTCACGCAGGACATCCTGCAGGAGATGCCATACTCGACCATGATCCGCGTCAAGATCGCGACCGACGACGCGCGGCTCGAGGACGAGCTGCGCGAGCTCGAGGAGCGGACCGAGCGCCAGGTGGAGGTCATCCGGAATCTCTTCGAGGAGAAGAAGGAGAAGATCCGCCGCGGTGACGAACTGCCGCCCGGCGTCATCAAGCTGGTCAAGGTGTACGTCGCGATGAAGCGCAAGCTGTCGGTCGGCGACAAGATGGCCGGGCGCCACGGCAACAAGGGGGTCATCGCGCGCATCCTCCCCGAGGAGGACATGCCGCACCTGCCCGACGGCACGCCGGTCGAGATCGTGCTGAACCCGCTCGGCGTTCCGTCGCGCATGAACGTCGGCCAGATTCTGGAGACGCATCTGGGGTGGGCCGCGCACGCGCTCGGCCTCTACTTCGCGACGCCGGTGTTCGACGGCGCGACCGAGACCGAGATCAAGAACTGGCTGGACCGCGCCGGCCTGCCGAAAGGCGGCAAGACGCGGCTCTACGACGGCATGACGGGCGATGCGTTCGAGCAGGACGTCACGGTCGGCTTCATCTACATGTTGAAGCTGTCGCACCTGGTCGACGACAAGATCCACGCGCGATCGATCGGGCCGTACTCCCTCATCACCCAGCAGCCGCTGGGCGGCAAGGCGCAGTTCGGCGGCCAGCGGTTCGGCGAAATGGAGGTCTGGGCGCTCGAGGCCTACGGCTCGGCGCACATCCTCCAGGAGCTTCTCACCGCGAAGTCTGACGACGTGACCGGCCGCGCGAAGATCTACGAGGCGATCGTCAAGGGCGACGCGTCGTTCACCGCGGGCCTGCCCGAGTCGTTCAACGTCCTCATCCGCGAGCTCCAGTCGCTCTGTCTGGACGTCGAGCTGATGAAGACGAAGAAGAAGACGCTGGAGGCTGCCCCGCAGCCCGTGCTCGAAGAGGTGTAATCGGGCATGGCTGACAGCACGTGGCTGACGGCAGACGGCAGATGGGCAGCCCATCTGCCGCCTGCCGTTGGCGGTCAGCCGTTCGCCATATTCAGGGAAACACACATATGAGACCAAGTTTCCACGAGAGAGGCGCTCTCACGAGCGATTTCGACGCGATCCGCATCAGCCTGGCGTCGCCCGACAAGATTCTGTCGTGGTCGCACGGCGAGGTGACCAAGCCGGAAACGATCAACTACCGGACCTTCAAGCCGGAGCGCGACGGTCTGTTCTGCGCGAAGATCTTCGGGCCGATCACCGACTGGGAGTGCCTGTGCGGCAAGTACAAGCGCATGAAGCACCGCGGGGTCATCTGCGACAAATGCGGCGTCGAGGTCACGCAGGCGAAGGTGCGCCGCGAGCGCCTCGGCCACATCGCCCTCGCCACGCCGGTGAGCCACGTGTGGTTCTTCAAGGGCCTGCCGAGCCGCATCGGCCATCTGCTCGACATCTCGCTGCGCGACCTCGAGCGCGTCCTCTACTTCGAGGCTTACGTCGTCGTCGATCCGGGCGACAGCGACCTGAAGCAGAACGGGCTGTTGAACGAGGAGCAGTACCGCAAGGCGCGTGAAGAGTGGCAGCACCGCTTCAAGGCGCAGATGGGCGCCGAGGCGATCAAGGAGCTGTTGAAGCGCGTGAACGTCGACCGGCTCGCCATCGAGCTGCGCGACAAGATGAAAGGCGAGTCGTCGGCGCAGAAGAAGCTGAAGTTCGCCAAGCGCCTGAAGGTCGTCGACTCGTTCAGAAAGTCCAGCAACCGTCCGGAGTGGATGATCCTCGACGTCATTCCGGTCATTCCGCCCGAGCTGCGTCCGCTCGTGCCGCTCGACGGCGGCCGCTTCGCGACATCGGACCTGAACGACCTCTATCGTCGCGTCATCAACCGCAACAACCGGCTGAAGAAGCTGATCGAGCTGAAGGCGCCGGACGTCATCATCCGCAACGAGAAGCGCATGCTCCAGGAAGCGGTGGACGCGCTGTTCGACAACGGCCGCCGCGGCCGCGTCCTGCGCGGGGCAAATAACCGTCCGCTGAAGTCGCTCTCCGACACGCTCAAGGGCAAGCAGGGCCGCTTCAGGCAGAACCTGCTCGGCAAGCGCGTCGATTACTCGGGCCGCTCCGTCATCGTCGTCGGGCCGGAGCTGAAGCTCCACCAGTGCGGCCTGCCGACGAAGATGGCGCTCGAGCTGTTCAAGCCGTTCATCTACAACAAGCTCGAGGAGCGCGGGCTCGTCCAGACCATCAAGCAGGCCAAGGAGATGGTCGAGCTGCAGCGGCCCGAGGTGTGGGACGTCCTCGAAGAGGTCATCCGCGAGCACCCGGTGCTGCTGAACCGCGCGCCGACCCTGCACCGCCTGGGCATTCAGGCGTTCGAGCCGGTGCTGGTGGAGGGCAAGGCGATCCGCATCCACCCGCTCGTCTGCACGGCGTTCAACGCGGACTTCGACGGCGACCAGATGGCCGTCCACATCCCGCTGTCACCCGAGGCGCAGATCGAAGCGTCGGTCCTGATGCTCTCGAGCAACAACATCCTGTCGCCGGCGCATGGCGCGCCAATCGCCATTCCGTCGCAGGACATCGTCCTCGGCTGCTACTACCTGACGAAGGCCAAGGCGGGCGCGAAGGGGGAGGGCCGCGCCTTCGGCAACCCGGACGACGTGATGCTGGCGCTCGAGGCGGGCGAGCTCGAGACGCTCTCGCCCATCCGGCTGCGCTACACCGGCCAATTGCAGGATCTGACCGCCGCGCGCGACGATCAGGACGTGCTGCACACCGAAGTGCAGACGGTGCAGAACAAGATCATCAACACGACGGTCGGGCGCGTCATCCTCAACCAGTCGATTCCACATGACATGCCGTTCGTCAACGGCCTGTTGAAGAAGAAGGGCCTGCAGCAGCTCGTGCAGAGCTGCTACCTGAAGTTCGGCCTCGAGCGGACCGTCGAGATGCTCGACGCGCTCAAGAACCTCGGCTTCACCTACGCCACGCGTTCGGGCCTGTCGATCGGGATCGACGATCTGATCATCCCGAAGGAGAAGGCCGCGCTGGTGACCAAGGCCCGCGAGGAAGTCATCCGCGTCGAGTCGCAGTACCTCGAGGGTGCGATCACCAACGGCGAGCGCTACAACAAGGTCATCGCGATCTGGTCGGAGGCAACCGAGGAGATCGCCAACGCGATGTTCGGCGAGATGGAGGCCATCGACAAGGAAGGCCGGACGTTCAACCCGGTCTACGTGATGGCCGACTCGGGCGCGCGCGGATCGAAGCAGCAGATCCGCCAGCTGGCCGGCATGCGCGGACTCATGGCGAAGCCGTCGGGTGAGATCATCGAGACGCCGATCACCGCGAACTTCCGCGAGGGGCTCGAGGTGCAGCACTACTTCATCTCGACCCACGGCGCGCGCAAGGGCCTGGCGGACACCGCGCTCAAGACCGCCGATTCGGGCTACCTGACGCGTCGCCTTGTCGACGTGGCGCAGGACGTCATCATCTCGGAGATCGACTGCGGCACCCTCGATGGGATCGAGGCCAGGGCCATCGTCGAGTCGGGCGAGATCATCGAGCCACTGCGCGACCGCATCATTGGCCGCGTGACGCTCGAGAAGATCACCGATCCGTTCGGCGGCGCCACCATCGTCGACGTCAACGATGAAATCGACGAGGATCTGGCGTCGGACATCCAGGACGCGGGCATCGAGAAGGTGAAGATCCGATCGGTGTTGACCTGCACGACGCGCCGCGGCGTGTGCGCGAAATGCTACGGCCGCGACCTCGCGACGGGCAAGACCGTCGAGCTCGGTCAGGCCGTGGGCGTGATCGCGGCACAGTCGATCGGCGAGCCCGGCACCCAGCTGACGATGCGGACGTTCCACATCGGTGGAACGGCGTCGCGCGTCAGCGAGCAGTCGACGCTCGAGGCGCGTCACGACGGCACGGTCCGTCTCCAGGGTCTGACCGTCGTCGAAGCGAAGGACGGCGCGCTGGTCGTGATGAACCGCAACGGGTCGCTGGTCATCCAGGACGCCAAGGGCCGGGACCGCGAGCGGTATCCGATCGTCTACGGCGCGCGGCTGAAGGTGAAGGAAGGCCAGACCGTCAGCCAGGGCGACATCCTGGTCGAGTGGGATCCCTACACGTTCTCCATCCTCACGGAGGAAGCGGGTCAGATTCGCTTCAAGGACATCCTCGAGGGCATCACGGTGCACGAGGAGGTCGACGAGGTCACCGGCCTCTCGCGGCTCATCATCGTCGACTCGCCGGATGAGAAGAAGCAGCCGGCGATCGAGATTCGCGGAAAGAAGGAGACGCCGCGGAAGTACCACATGCCGGTCCACGCGCACCTGATGGTGCAGGATGGCGAGATGGTGTCGGCGGGCGATGTGCTGGCGAAGATCCCGCGCGAAACGACCAAGACGAAGGACATCACGGGGGGCCTGCCGCGCGTCGTCGAGCTCTTCGAGGCGCGCAAGCCGCGTGAGACCGCCGTCATCACCGAGATCGACGGCATCGTCAAGCATGGCGGGATCGTCAAGGGACAGCGGAAGATCATCATCGTCCCGGACGAGCCGGGGGCGGAGCAGCGCGAGTACGCGCTGCCGCGCGGCGTGCACGTCAATGTCCAGGAAGGTGAGAGAGTCCGGGCAGGCGAGCCGCTGATGGACGGCCCGTCCAACCCGCACGACATCCTGAATGTCCTCGGCGAGAAGGCGCTGCAGTCCTATCTCGTCAACGAGATTCAGGAGGTCTACCGGCTGCAGGGCGTCAACATCAACGACAAGCACATCGAGACGATCGCCCGGCAGATGATGCGGTGGGTGAAGATCGAGGACGTCGGCGACACGGAGTTCCTCGTCGACGAGCAGGTGGACAAGTTCCGGTTCCTCGAGGAGAACGAGCGGGTCATCGCGGAGAATGGCCGTCCGGCACAGGGGCGGCCCCTGCTGCTCGGGATCACGAAGGCGTCGCTGTCGACCGACTCCTTCATCTCGGCGGCATCGTTCCAGGAGACCACGCGCGTGCTCACCGAGGCGTCGATTTCCGGCAAGGTCGATCACCTGCGCGGCCTGAAGGAAAACGTCACGATGGGCCGGCTGATTCCGGCCGGCACCGGATTCGAGTACTACAGAAACGTGCGGATTCCGGCCGACGAGCCGCCGCCGCCGCCGGCGCCGATCCAGCCGACGGACGACGAGCTCGAGCTGGAGCGCGATATGGAGTACTTCGTCGAGCCGGACGAAGCGCTCGTGCCAAAGACCCCAGACCTCGCCGAGTAACGGCGCGGGGAATTGGGTATTCTGGAGGGCGACGGTCGAAAGGCCGTCGCCCTTTTTGTTGGGAATGGAGACACTCGCATGAAACGTTACCTCTCGACCGCAGTGATCACGCTGATCGCTCTCGCCCCGCTCGGCGCACAGGCGCCGAAGGGCTGGATGGTGCGTCCGGACCGCAGCACCAGCGCGACCGATCCGGACGGCGCCGGCTCGATCAAGTTTGCGACGACGGGCTCCGGTTTTCACGCCACGACGCCCCAGGCCGCCGTGTTCTGGCATCCGGCGAATACGGCCAGCGGCGCCTACACCGTGAAGGGCACGTTCACGCTGCAGAAGCCCAGCGCCCACACGAACTACTACGGTCTGGTCTTCGGCGGCAGCGATCTCGAGAGCGCCAAACAGAGCTACCTGTACTTCCTCGTCGCCCAGGATGGCACCTGGCTGGTGAAGAAGCGCGCCGGCGACGCGAACGCCGACAACGTCGTCGGGAAGACCGCCAACGAGGCGGTGAAGAAGCCGGATGCCAGCGGCAAGTCCGTCAACGCGCTCGAGGTCCGCGTCGGCGCCGACAAGATTGACTTCGTTGTCAACGGCGCGATCGTCCACTCAATCGCGAAGGCCGGGTTGAAGACCGACGGCATTTACGGCATCCGGGTGAATCACCTCCTCGAGGTGCAGGTGGACGGTTTCGGCAAGTCATGAGGTGAGCCATGGACGTTCCTCCAAGGGCCGATCAAACCGCCCAACTCGAGCAGGCGTTCATCAACGAGTTCATCGAGCGCCGCGGCGTTACGCGCACGGCGCTCATCGAGCTCCCCGAACATGAGCGGCACGCGCTGATGAAGGAGGCGTCCGCATACGCGTCTGCGCGGCTCGCGGAAGTCGAATCGCGCGCGCAATACGTGCACGACCTGAATCACAACGAGTAGGAATCAGGGCCGCCGACCGCCGAGTCTGTGGCACAATTCCGCGTCATGAAGAAGCTCACGCTCGTGATCGTGCTCGCGGCCGCCGGCACCTCGTGCGCGCCGCAGGCCGCGGCCGACAAGGACGTCGACGCCTGGGAGCATCAAGCCCAGAGCGTCACGATCATCCGCGACGACTGGGGCATTCCGCATGTCTCCGGGAAGACCGACGCCGACGCGGTCTTCGGGGTGATGTACGCGCAGGCCGAGGACGACTTCAATCGCGTCGAGACGAACTACCTCAACTCGATGGGGCGCCTCGCGGAAGCCGAAGGCGAGGCCGAGATCTACCGCGACCTCCGGATGAAGCTCTTCATCGACCCCGGCGACATGAAGGCAAAGTACGAGCAGAGCCCCGAATGGCTGAAGCGCCTCATGGACGCCTACGCGAACGGCCTGAACTACTACCTGCTCAAGCACCCGCGCGTCATGCCGCGCGTGATCAAGCGCTTCGAGCCCTGGATGGCGCTCACGTTCAGCGAGGGCAGCATCGGCGGAGATATCGAGCGCATCAATCTCACGCAGCTCGAGGCGTTTTACGGCAGGGGTCCCCGGACGTCTGCCGCGTCCTCGCCGGCCGGACGCGAGACCGTGGCGGAAGCGCTCCAACCGCCGGCGGAGCCGACCGGATCGAACGGCATCGCGATCGCGCCGTCGAACACCGCGACGCACCACGCGATCATGCTGATCAATCCTCATACGTCGTTCTTCTTCCGCGCCGAGGCGCAGATGGCGAGCGACGAGGGCCTGAATGCGTACGGCGCGCTGACCTGGGGCCAGTTTTTCATCTACCAGGGATTCAACGACCGTGCTGGCTGGATGCACACATCGAGCGGTGTGGACAACATCGACGAGTACCTCGAGACGGTCGTGAAGCGGGATGATGGGTTCTACTACAAGTACGGGACCGAGGAGCGTCCCGTGAAGGCCGCCGAAATCGTCGTGCCCTACAGGACCGCCGGCGGCATGGCCAGGAAGGCCTTCACGGTCTACCGCACGCATCACGGCCCGGTCGTTCGCGAGACGGACGGCAAGTGGGTGAGCACCCGTCTGATGCAGGAGCCGGTGAAGGCGCTGATGCAGTCGTACTCGCGGACCAAGGCAAAGGACTACAAGTCCTTCCGTCAGACGCTCGAGTTGCATACGAACTCGTCGAACAACACGATCTTCGCCGACGCCGACGGCGCCATCGCCTACTTTCATTCGAACTTCATTCCGAAGCGGGACACGCGATTCGACTGGACCAAGCCGGTTGACGGCAGCGATCCGGCGACGGAATGGCAAGGCGTGCTGTCGATTGACGAGACACCCGGTCTGCTGAACCCTGCGACCGGCTGGCTCTATAACACCAACAACTGGCCGTGGTCGGCGGCGGGACCGAGCAGCCCGAAGCGATCCGAATATCCGGTGTACGTCGAGAGCGGCGGAGAAAATCCGCGGGGCCTCCATGCAATCCGTGTGCTCGAGGCCAAGAAGGACTTCACGCTCGAATCGCTCATCACTGCGGCCTACGACAGCTACCTGACGGAGTTCGCGATCGAGATTCCGCTGCTGCTGAAGGACTACGACAAGACGCCGGCCGCGAACCCGCTCAAGGCGAAGCTGGCCGATCGGATCGCGCTGCTGCGGGGATGGGACGACCGCTGGTCGGCGGCCTCCGTTCCGACGGCGCTGGCCGTGTACTGGGGCGAGGATCTCTGGCAGCGTGTGACCGCCGATGCGCGCAAGGCGGGTGTATCGGTATATGAGTTCATGCAGACCAGGGCCACGCCGCAACAGCGGCTTGAATCGCTGGCCGCCGCGTCGGACAAGCTCGCGGCGGACTTCGGAACGTGGCGCACCCCGTGGGGCGACATCAACCGCTTCCAGCGGCTGACCGGCGACATCGTCCAGCCGTTCAACGACGCCGGACCCAGCATCCCGGTCGCATTCACGTCGTCCCGCTGGGGATCCCTCGCGTCATTCGGCGCGCGCGCGTACAAGGGAACGAAAAAGATGTACGGGACGAGCGGCAACAGCTTTGTCGCAGTGGTCGAATTCGGGGACCGCGTGCGCGCGAAAGCCGTGACGGCCGGAGGAGAGAGCGGCGATGCCTCGTCCCGGCACTTCAACGACCAGGCGCAGCGGTACAGCACCGGCAACCTGCGGGACGTGTACTTCTATCGACAGCAGCTCGCGGGTCACACCGAGCGGCAGTACCATCCCGGTCAATAGCATGAGCGCCGACCGGGGCAGGGGCCCCCGGAGGAACGGCCGGGGGGCAGGGGCCCCCGGAGGAACCATGAGTCTCAAACTGAACCTTGCGTGCCTGATCGTCCTGCTCCCGTCATTCGCCTTCGGCCAGCAGCGGGCGGCGGACGGAGTGACCATCAACGACGAGGGCCTTCCGCAGTACTCGACCTTCTCGCTCTGCGCGATCGATCCGGCGACCGGCCAGTCAGGCGCGAGCGTGACCACCCGCGTACCGTTCGTCGGGCGCGCCGTGCCGCACGTGCGCGCTGGCGTCGGCGCCGTGTGCACGCAGGCGTCAACGGTCGTGGAATACGGACCGCGCGGCCTCGACCTGCTCGCCAAGGGCGTCGATCCGCGGGCGGTGCTCGAGCAGCTGCTGGCGAACGACGACCAGCGTGAGTCGCGTCAAGTCGGCGTCATCGACATGAAAGGCCGCGCCGCCGCGCACACGGGGAAACAGAACAGTGATTGGGCGGGCAGCCGTCAGGGGCTCAACTACACGGTGCAGGCCAACATCATGGTGGGCCCTGAGGTCGTCGGCGCCGTAGCGTCGACGTTCGAGTCAACCGAGGGCACGGGTATGCCGCTCGCAGAGCGGATGATTCTCGCCATGGAAGCCGGCTATGCGAAGGGCGGCGACCGCCGGTGGGGAAACCTCCAATCCGCGGCCATCAAGATCGCCGATCCCAATGACCCCGGGCGCGGCGGCGACTACATCACCCTCGCGATCGAGGTGGGCGAGCACCCCGAGCCGGTGGCCGAGCTCAAGCGCATTTACTACACAACGGGACGGCGTCTTGGGTACCGGAGCTTTTCGCGCGTAGACGGACCTGACGTCATCGAGCTGAAGAGGATGCTCCACGCTTTGGGCTACTGGCGGCCGGCGCTGGCGGCGTTTCCCGATCCGCCGCCTTCCACCAACACTCCGAAGATGCAGGAGCTGCGCAAGACCGACGCCGCGCAATACGACCGCGTGATCGCCGAGTCCCGCCGCGCGTCCGCGGACTATACGCGCGCCTACGCGCTGTACGACGAGGAGGCGATTGCCGCCGTGGACAAGTTTCGGGCGGACCACAACCTCAACTACCAGGGCGACGCGGCCGGGCTCGTGGACGGGCGCCTGATCGACGCCCTGAAGTCCGCCTACCTGGACAGGAAGCGGACCGCCAGCAAGCGCTGATGTCGATTTCAGGCCCGCCGGGCGACTATCCGTTGTCAACCGGCCATTGCGCCAATTGGAGGGAGCGATGAAGTATCTGTGCCTGATCTACGACGAGGAAAAGAAGATGAGCGGGATGCCCAAGAACGAATTTGACGCGATGTTGGGCGAGTACGGTGCCTTCTCTGAGAGTGTCCGGAAGAGCGGACACTACCTGGGCGGCGAGGCATTGCAGCCGGTCAACACCGCGACAACTGTCCGCGTTCGCAACGGAAAAGTGTCGACGACCGATGGCCCGTTCGCCGAGACGAAGGAACAACTCGGCGGCTACTACCTGATCGAGGCGCGGGATCTGAACGACGCCATCCAGGTGGCGTCGAGAATCCCATCCGCGCGTCTCGGCAGCATCGAGGTGCGCCCAATCATGGACTTCAGCAAGCAATAGCGAGGTGTTCACACTGGTGAGCGAGGACGCGGCCGCGAAGGTGCGGGAGACGGTCGACGCCGTCTATCGCGCGGACTCCCGCCGCGTTCTCGCGACGCTCATCCGGCTGCTGGGCAGCTTCGAGCTCGCCGAAGAGGCGATGCACGACGCGTTCGTGGCCGCCGTCGAGAGCTGGGAGAGAGACGGCGTGCCGGGCAATCCCCGCGCCTGGCTCGTGTCGACCGGCCGCTTCAAGGCGATCGACGGCATGCGGCGTCGCGCCAGATTCGACGCGTCCCTCATCGATCTGGCGGATCGGCTCGATGCCGCGAGGCAAGGGGCCCAACCGGCCGACGACGACAGCGTGGACGACGATCGGCTCCGGCTCATCTTCACGTGCTGTCATCCCGCGCTGCCCCCCGACGCGCAGGTCGCGCTGACGCTGCGTGAGGTATGCGGCCTGACCACGGAGGAGATCGCCCGCGCGTTTCTCACTGCGCCGCCCACGGTTGCCCAACGCATTGTCCGGGCGAAGAACAAGATTCGCGACGCGCGCATCCCCTATCAAGTGCCCTCGACTGCCGACCTGCCGGATCGTCTCGACACCGTGCTGCACGTTGTCTACCTGGTCTTCAACGAGGGCTATTACGCGTCGTCCGGTGGGTCGCTGACGCGGAGCGACCTGTCTGGCGAAGCCATTCGCCTGGGGCGCCTCCTCGTCGAGTTGCTGCCAGAGCCGGAGGCGATTGGGCTGCTTGGCCTGATGCTCCTGCACGAATCGCGGCGCCCCGCGCGCACGTCCGCCGCCGGTGAGCTGATTCTTCTGGACGACCAGGATCGCGCATTGTGGAATCGCCGGCTGATTGAAGAGGGATCGGCGCTCGTCGAGCGCGCGCTCACGTCGCGCCGGTTCGGCCCGTACACGCTTCAGGCGGCGATTGCAGCCGTGCACGCCGAGGCGCGGGCTGCGGCCGAGACCGACTGGAGCCAGATCGTTGGCCTCTATGACGTCCTGGCGCGCGCCGATCCCTCGGCCGTCGTCGCGTTGAACCGCGCGGCCGCGGTAGCGATGCGCGATGGGCCGGAAGCCGGGTTACGCCTCATCGAGGCCCTTCTGGCGCGCGGCGAGCTCGCGAGCTATCACCTCGCGCACTCGGCGAGAGCGGACCTCTGCCGGCGGTTGGGAAGGACCACCGAAGCCCGCGACTCCTATGAGCGCGCGCTCGCGCTGGCGCAGCAGGCGCCGGAACGGCGGTTTCTCGAGCAGCGGCTTCGGGAGCTTGCCCCAACTTGACGTTGATGTCCGCGGCGAATCTGGCTACTCTGAACCGGCATGGACACCCCAGTCCGCGAGCAGCTGTGCCGGCTTCTCGAGTGGGAGGATTCCCACGTCAACTTCGACACCGCCGTCGCCGGCATTCCCAGGGAGCTGCGAGGCAAGCAACCACCGGGGCTCCCGTACTCGCCCTGGCAGCTGGTCGAGCACATCCGGCGCACGCAGTGGGACATCCTCGAGTTCTGTCGCAACACAAACTACAAGCCGATCAAGTGGCCTGACGACTACTGGCCGCCGACTCCGGCTCCGCCGTCGCCCGCGGCATGGGACGAGAGCCTCCGCGAGTTCAGGGAGGATCGAAAGGAGCTCCAGGACCTGGTCATGGCGCCCAGGATCGATCTGACCGCGCGAATTCCGCACGGCAAGGGGCAGACCTACCTGCGCGAGTTCGTCCTGGCGGCCGATCACACCGCCTTTCACCTCGGCGAGCTGGTCGTCGTCCGCCGCCTGCTCGGCATCTGGAAAGCGAGATGACGCGATACGTCGCGTTTCTACGCGCGATCAATGTCGGCGGACACACGGTCAAGATGGACCGACTCCGCAAGCTCTTCGAGTCGATGGCGTTCAGCAATGTCGAGACGTTCATCGCCAGCGGAAACGTCATCTTCGACGCGCGGTCCA
>DASZFS010000524.1:0-4368 GCA_035939575.1 Vicinamibacterales bacterium
GGCCTCATCTCGATCAGCCTGACGCCGATGCTGTGCAGCCGCTTCCTGAAGCCGCCACATGCGCAGAAGCACGGGTGGTTCTACAACGCGACTGAGAGGATGTTCGAGAGCTGGCTGCGGCTCTACGACTGGACGCTCGGCCTCAGCCTGCGCTTCGGGATGGCGACCATGGCGATGTCGGTGGCGCTGATCGTGGGGACCGGCTACATGTTCATCGCGGTGCCCAAGGGCTTCCTGCCCAGCGAGGACCAGAGCCGCTTCCAGATCAGCACCGAAGGCATCCAGGGGATCGGCTTCGACGACATGGTCCGCCACCAGATGCAGGTGGCCGCCATCGTCCAGGCGGATCCCGATGTCGTCAGCCTCAGCAACAACGTCGGCGCTGGGCCGGGTGGCGGCGGTTTGAACAACGGCCGTTTCAACGTCGACCTCAGGTCACACGCCGTGCGCAAGCGATCGGTCGATGAGATTATCGCGGAGCTGCGGCCGAAACTCGCGCAGGTGCCGGGCATCCGGGCGTACATGATCAATCAGCCCCCGATCAACCTCGGTGGTCAGCAGGGCGCGCGCAGCCTGTACCAGTTCACGCTGCAGGACACCGACACGGCCGAGTTGTACAAGTACGCACCCCTTCTCGAGGCGAAGGTGCGCGAACTGCCCGGCATTGAAGACGTCAGCAGCGACCTGCAGATCAAGAATCCCCAGGTCGAGGTGAAACTGGACCGGGACAAGATCTCCGCTCTTGGCGTGACCGTCAATCAAGTCGAAACGGCGCTCTACAACGCGTACGGCACCCGTCAGGTCTCGCTGATCTACGCGCCGAACAACCAGTATCAGGTGATCCTGCAGGTGGCCCCCGAGTTCCAGAAGGACCCGGCGGCCATGTCGATGCTCTACGTGCGATCATCGAACGTCCCCGCGGGTGCGACACAGGGACCGCTCGTACCTCTGTATACGGTAGCCACGACCACGACCGACGCGGGACCGCTGACGGTCAGCCACACGGGCCAGCTGCCCTCCGTGACGATCTCCTTCAACCTGAAACCGGGCGTCGCGCTCGGTGACGCCGTGACCGCGATTCGCCAGGCCACGGCCGCGACAGTGCCGGCCACGATTTCGACGATGTTTCAGGGCACGGCCCAGGCATTCGAGGATTCGCTGCGGGGTCTCGGCGTGATTCTGTTGATGGCCATCGTGGTCATCTACATCGTGCTGGGGGTTCTGTACGAGAGCTTCACCCATCCGCTGACGATTCTGTCCGGTCTCCCGTCGGCCGGCTTCGGCGCCCTGCTGACGCTCCTCGTCTTCAAGACCGAGCTCAGTCTCTACGCCTTCGTCGGGATCATCATGCTCGTCGGCCTGGTGAAGAAGAACGGCATCATGATGGTCGACTTCGCGGTCGAGGCACAGCGTGAGCACGGCAAGACGCCGCGCGAGGCGATCCACGAGGCCTGCCTGGTCAGGTTCCGGCCGATCATGATGACGACGATGGCCGCGCTGGTCGGCACGCTGCCGATTGCGATGGGCATCGGCGCCGGTGCCGAATCGCGCCGCCCGCTGGGCCTCGCGGTGGTCGGGGGCCTGCTGGTGTCTCAGCTGCTGACGCTCTACATCACCCCCGTGTACTATGTGTACATCGAGGGCGCGCGCCTCTGGCTCGCGGGGCGCCGGCAGGTGCCCGAGTCCGACGCGCCACGCGACGTGCACGGCGCGGTGGCCGAGACGCCCATCGCGCTCCAGGCCATCGAGAGCAGCCGCGGCCGCGCGTAGTGGGCGCTGATATCAACCTTTCCTAACCCCCCTCCATCCAATCGGTTGTAACGGTGGTACGTTGGCAACCGCGGGGATGGTACTGACCGGCGAGGCTCCGATTCGGGCTGACGTCGAGTCCGACGTGGCCCTGGCCGCGCGGGGGGATTCGTCTGCCTTCGAGCGGCTCTATCGGACACATGTCTCCCGGATTCACAACCTGACCAGGCGGATGCTGGGCAGCCACGAGGCGGACGAGGTGACGCAGGACATCTTCGTCCGGACCTGGCAGAAGCTGGGGCAGTTCCGGGGCGAATCGGCGTTCGCCACATGGCTCCACCGCCTGGCGGTGAACGTGGTCATCGAGCGGCGCCGGTCGTTTGCGATTCAGCGCGAGCGCATGACCGACGACCCCGGCGCCCTCGACCTGGTGACCACGGCACCGGTCCGGGTGGACCTCGCCGTTGACTTCGAGGCGGCCGTGGAGCAGCTCCCTGCGGGTGCGCGTGAAATTTTTGTCCTGCACGACGTCGAGGGCTACAAGCATCGCGAGATCGCGGCATTGCTGAAGATCGCCACGGGAACGTCGAAGCGGCAACTGCACCGCGCGCGTATGTTGATGCGGAGACACTTGAGCGGGTCATGACGATGCACGAGGAATGGACGGACCGGCTGTCGGATTATCTGGACGCGGAGCTCACGGATGGGGAGCGCGCGGCGGTGGAAGCCCACCTTCGCACCTGCGCGGCATGCACGGCGGTCCTGAACGACTTGAAGCGCGTGGTCGCGCGAGCTGGGTCGCTCGAGGCGCGTCCCCCGCAGGCCGACCTCTGGCCGGGCGTTTCTGCCCGTCTCGAGCGGATCGCGCCTCCGCGCCGGGTCTCGTTCACGCTGCCGCAGCTGGCGGCCGCGGCGATCGTGCTGATGGCCATCTCGGGCACCCTTGCGATCAAGTTGTCCTCGCCGTCGAAAACGCCTGGCGGGGCGGAGAACATGGGCAATGCCGTCGTGGCGCCGCGGGCGGCCGTATCGTCACCCGGGCCGGCAGAGTCGACCGTGTTCCCGGGGCCCGACGCGAACCCGGTCCCGATCGCCGTCGCGACGCCCGTCGGCTTCGCCGACGCGCAGTACGACGCCGCCGTGGCCGATCTCGAGAAGGCCGTGAAGAACGGACGCGGCCGGCTGGACAAAGCGACGATCGAGATCGTCGAGCACAACCTGCAGATCATCGACCAGGCGATTGCGCAGGCGCGCGACGCGCTGGCGGCCGATCCCGCCAACGCGTACTTGAGCGGGCACCTCGTCGAGGCGAGGCGGCGGAAACTGGATCTTCTGCGCCGCGCGGCGGCGCTCTCCGAAACGGATTGAGAATCAAGGACTATTCATGATCGCAGAACTGCTTCTGGCAATGATGGCGGTGACCACCACGGACCAGACCGTGCAGGTTGCGAAGGGCACGAAGCTGAGCGTCAACAATTTTGCCGGCGACGTGATCGTCAAGACCTGGGACAAGGATGCCGTGCGCGTCGAGGTGAACCACTCGGATCGGGAGCTGGTCGACATCAAACAGGTCGACCAGACGTTGTCGGTGCGCTCGCGCTCCACGCGCGGCGGGCCGTCACGATCGCTGGACTACACCATCTCCGTCCCGTCGTGGATGGCGATCGGCGTGTCCGGCACCTACGCCGACGTGAAAGCCGAGGGTGTCGGCGGCGACGTCACGGTCGAGACGACCCACGGCGACATCACCGTCCGCGGCGGGTCCGGCTTCATCTCGCTGAAATCGGTCCAGGGCGAGATCGTGCTGGAGAAGGCGAAGGGCCGAATCGAAGTGCGCGCGGTGAACGAGGGCATCAGGCTCGCCGATATCAGCGGTGACCTCTCCGCCGAATCGACCAACGGCAGCATCACGCTTGACCGCATCGACTCGGCCAACGTGGATCTGTACACCGTCAACGGCAGCATCTCCTACGACGGCCCGATCAAGGACAAGGGTCTGTACAGGCTGACGACGCATAACGGGCTGATTGCGGTGCCGATCCCCGAGCGGGCCAACATCACGCTGTCGGCGCGCACCTACAACGGAACAATCCGGTCGACCTTCCCGCTGCCCGGCGACAATGGCGAGCGCCGTGCCAAGCGGGTGGCGCTGACGATCGGGAATGGCAGCGCGCACGTCGAGCTCGAGTCCTTCAGCGGCGCGATCGCGCTTCGCCGGCCGGCGGATGCCCGCCCCGAAATCGATCGCAAGCGCCGCGACCGCGGTGACAACGACAAGGACAAGAGCAAGGAGAAGGGCCTCCTTGACGACGTCACCGCCGAGGCCATGGCCGCTGCCGAGGAAGCGATGGCTGCCGCCGAGCGGGCGTTGCCGGGAGCGCTGGCGGAGGCGCGCGCCTCGATTGCGCCGGCAATTCAGGAAGCGCTCGACTCGCTGCGCGATCTGCCGCGTCCGCACCTGCCGCTCCCCCGCCGCGAGCCGAGATAATGGCTCGGAATGGGGCTGGAGACTCATGGCCGCGTGGGGGGCCTGAAGACTCGTGGTCGCGTGCGGGGCCGAAGACTCATGGTCGCGTGCAGTTGCCTCGCCCCAAAATCAAGATTCTCAGGGATTGTACA
>DASZFS010000525.1:0-27735 GCA_035939575.1 Vicinamibacterales bacterium
CGCTGCTTCACGAGCTCGGCTACGACGTCCTCCGCTCATAACTCCTGAACTTGTGATAGCTATAAAAAATAGCTGTCGTTGGGCATGAAGGTTAGTGTTGCCGAGGCCAAGAACACTCTCCCGAAACTCGGCAGAGCATGCGTTCCGGCTGTTCGACCTCACCATGCCGATCCCTTCGACCGCCAAATCATCACGCAAGCCCTGGTAGAAAAAGTCACAGTGGTTACCCCTGACGACGCCTTCAGTTTTTACCAGGACCTCAAGGTTGTGTGGTGAAGGGAAGGGTCTAAGGAAGGTCTAAGAATGCCATATGCTGTGGCCCACGAGTCCAGGCAACTGCGTGCTAAGATGGCACTTCCAGCCGCGTTGCTCTCCTCCGCCGGAGTGGTGAAACTGGCAGACGCGCGGGACTCAAAATCCCGTGGGGTTTACGCCCCGTGAGGGTTCGACCCCCTCCTCCGGCACCACCTAACTCGTTGTTAAGTGCGAACAGAACGTATGCCGCCCCAAAATGTGCGGCCCGTTGTTTCGCAGATTCGCCTTGCGCGCGGCTCCCCCCACCAGGTTCTGCACCAGCTTTTCCGTCAAAGGGCCGTCCTCGTCGCGCTGCAGCACTCGCGGACCTCGCAGATGTCGGTACTCGCGCAGCGCCTTCTCCAACGCGAAGGTCGGATTAACGGGCTGCGATTTCCGCTCGTCGCTGTCACCACAACCAGGAGCCCGCAAAGCGGGCGATGCTCTTGATGGCGAGTCGGTGCTCTCTGGCCGCGCTGTTGCACGGCCGGGCGCGTTGACCTCTTGCGCCTCTCGAGCGCTCTCAGCCAGCCCGGTGTTGGGTGATGCCTTGGCAATTTCCTGTCAATTTCTTCTCAGTTTCTCCCGAAGGATGCCACTGAAGACAAAGCCACAGAAGAGCCCACAGCGCGGCCAGTCGCGGGGAATGGCCGAGGCGCATTCGAGGGTCGAGGAGGTTCTGATGCGAAAGGCTGCCATCGGTCTCGTGCTCTTCGCCACCGTCGGTTCGGCGGGCACGCCCGCCGGATCGGCCCAGGTCTCGTTCTTCGCCCGCCGGGATGTCATTCCCGCGTTCGTCCGCACCGATTCGATCGCGGTCGCGGACTTCAACGGCGACGGATGGCTCGATCTCGCGGTCGCCAACACTGTGTTCGGTCTCGGGCCGCGCGTATCGGTGATGCTCAGCAACGGCGACGGGAGCTTCCAGCCACCCCAGTACTTCGTCGCCGGCGCAAACCCGCGATCCGTGATGGCTGCGGACTTCAACGGCGACGGGATCGCCGATCTCGTCGTCACCAACTTCGATTTGCAGTACTCCGACACCGTGACCGTGTTGCTCGGCGCGGGCGACGGCACGTTTCAACAGCCGCCCCAGAGCTACACGGTCGGGCTGAGCCCGATCTTCATAGCGATCGCGGACATGAATCAGGATGGCGTTCTCGATCTCGCTGTCGCCAACTACCGATCGGATCGCGTCTCGGTGCTCTTCGGCGTTGGCGACGGCACCTTCAAGGAAGGACCGTCGCTGGAAGTCGGCTACTACCCTGTCGCGATCGCCATTGCGGACTTCAACGCGGATGGACAGGTCGATCTCGCGGTCGCGAATTCGCAGGCTTCGAGCCTCGCGGTGCTTCTGGGGAACGGCGACGGCACCTTCCAGGACGCCGTGACCCTCCCGCTCGACGGCTCCCCAATCTCCGTGCGCGCGGCCGATTTCAACAACGACGGCCTCCCCGATCTCATCGTCTCGCTCGGCATGGACTCCACCACAACGATCGTGGAGCTGCGTGGACATGGTGATGGGACGTTTGAGGTCACCGAACGCATCAGTCCAGGCGCGGGCATCTTGGCGCTCGGCGACTTCAACGCGGATGGCCTTGCCGACGTGATTGGTGGAGAGCCGGGGTCGCTGACGGTGCTGCTGTCCAACGGTGACGGTACGTTTCAGCGACAGCCCGACGTGCGCCTGCCGTCGTCCAATCCCGCCTGGATCGTCACCGCCGATATCAACGGCGACGGGCTGCTCGATGTTGCCGCGGTCACCAGTCCGGGTGGCGGCGCCGACATCATTTCGGTACTCCTCGGCAGCGGAGACGGTACCTTTCAAGAAGCGCCGACCGTCGCCATGAACGTCAGTGGCGGCACGCCCGCCGTCGCCGACTTCAACCATGATGGGTTCCCAGACATCGTCGTCGCCAACTCGCCACAGGGCACTGTGACGACGCTTCTCGGGAATGGGAACAGCACGTTCACCGCTGCCGGCTCGTTCCCAGCCGGCGGCAATCCGTATGATGTGGTCGCCGGTGATTTCGATGGTGATGGCAACCTTGACGTCGTTGTCAGCAGTTTTCCGACGGGATCGTACGTCACGGTGCTGCTCGGCAATGGAGACGGCAGCTTCCAGGCGCCTGCCACAGTCTCCGTCGGCTTGTTCGTCAGATCGTTGGTGGTTGGCGACCTGAATACTGACGGCATACTCGACCTGGTGGTCTCGACAACGGACGCATCGGGCCATGTCACGGTCGTGGTGCTGCTCGGCAACGGCGATGGTCGATTCACAGTCCGCACTCGCTTCAGCTCAGGCAGTGCCGGCGGTGTCATGGCTCTCGCGGATTTCAATCACGACAACAATTTGGACGTCGCGGTTGCCGGCGACCCCGACCATCTTTCAATGTGGTTCGGAAACGGCGATGGGACATTCACGTCTGGCGGCAATACGTACACGTCTGGATTTCCGTTAGGAATGGCTGCTGGGGACCTGAACGGTGACAACAAACCGGATCTGCTTGTCGCTGAAGAGTATGGCGCAGAAGTGCTGTTCGGCCTGGGCGATGGGACCTTCGGCCCGCGAACCATGGTCATCCCGTACCTGGGGTATCAATTCCTGTCGCCGGTCATTTCGGACTTCAACGGGGACGGCGTGCCCGACCTGGCAGCGACCAGCTGGGCGGGCAACACCGTAGCCATCGTGCTCAGTCGAGGTGATGGCACCTTCAGCATCCCGGTTTTCTTCGGCGCGGACAGGGGTCCGGTGGGGCTTGCGGCCATGGACGTCAATCTGGACGGCCGCCCCGATCTCGTCGTATCCAATACATACTCGAACACCCTGTCGCTGCTCATGAACATGACGAACCGGTTAGCAGCGCCACGCTCGCGTCCAACAGCCCGCTGAGCGGGTCCACGAGCCAAAGCCGTGTGTAGGACCCTGCAGATGTCGATTAAACGCAGGAATGCCAGCCCTCGGGTAATCAGGGCACTCGACCTCGCGGCGATCTGCTGATGGCCACTCAAAATCTCGTGGGGTTTACACCCCGTGAGGGTTCGACCCCCTCCTCCGGCACCAATCAGATCAATCAGTTACGCGCTGAGGGAGTTTACGCGAGCGATCTGACTGGATGCTTCTTCCGGCTCAGCCGCTCCGCATACATTCCACTGACGTGCGCGAGTTGCTCCTCAGTACGTCCAGCCTCCCGCTCAACTCGGGAGACGAAGAGAACGTGCGAGCCAATTCGATGGATCTGTAGAACTGACAGCTCTCGCACCAGCCCATCCCTCGCCAGCACGGGGAGTTCGAAGAGCATTGAACGTGCCAGCGGAAGTGTCAGCCCATTCAGGTCGACCGTTGACTTGTGGTGCTGCGCACCGAGCGCATAAATCGCTTGAAGATGTGCTGCGGGCGCACCGCTCATTGCAATGCGCCGAGACGTCTCTATGAGTTCGATCGCAGGGCTCGTCGCGCGCAGAGCGAGCAGGAACTCTCCTGAACTCACCGCGCCGACCAGATCCATCGGAAAGAGATTCACCCGCTCTTCGTGCGCGACACCGACGAGATACACCGGTCTCGCAACGGTGTAATACGCGTTTAGAGCGCGAAGGTCTCTGGCAGACATGCGAAGACCGTCACCTCGCCTCGTGGCGCCCCTCGCGTGCTGCCACGCCAGTGCATATCGAAACCACCGTGTAAGGTTGGGTGCGCACCAATTGTCGCAGCCCGCCATTTCGAACAACTGAAGGGTGCCGCGCGCCAGCGGTAGCGCACCGGCCCGTTTGAGCCTGATTCGAGCAAGAAGAGTTTCCCCCGTGATTGCCTCGGAAATCTCGAGTGAGAGGGATGATGCGTGAGCAGATGCCTCAACCGCCGTTGATTCGAGACGGAGTCCGAGGATGAGCGGACGGAGCGATACGGGGCAGTGGTCGGCGCTCACGTCGATCGGGCCGCCGGGTAGACCTCGCACGACGACTCGAACCGTGATGTCCGAGAGATCCGAATATACGACCGGTAGATGACGAAGCCCCTTTCCGTTTCGGAGCAATGCCAGGAAACTCTTCACGGTTGTTTCCGAAGTACCAGGAAAAGGAAATTCGAGGCAACGGTATTCTTCCACCCGTTCCCGCTTGCCGCGCCGATTTCTGTCACGACGAAGGCGGGCGCTGCCGCCCGGCGTACGGTACCCGTGAAGTGACGGTACGTCGTGACATCTCCGACGAGCTTGATCGCGCCGGTCCAGAGAGAGCGCAGCGCACCGCGCCACCACCAGGTTCGTCGCATGTCGTGTCGGTAAAACGGATTGAGAACGCTCACCATGAGTGCGCCATCGGCGACGAGATGCGGTGCGAGCATCTGCAATAGGGGACCCAGGTCGCGCACGTGACTCAACACGGCAAAATTGGCGGCGATGACGCTCACCGCTCCGACGCGTTCGAGAGCTGCCACCAGCACGTCGATTCGCCCGGCGAGCGTAGTAATCAGTCCGGCCTCGATCTCGGCCTGACATCGGATTCGAAGCGCATCCACCATGCGTGGCGCGAGATCGTACGCAATGACGCGGTGTCCTCGCGCGACGTACCACGCTGCGTCAGTGCCAGTTCCACAGCCGAAGTCGAGGATCAGCGCTCCGCGTCCCGCAATCGCTGAGACACGGGTGCGGAATGCGTCGCGAATCGAGGCATTCTTGGGCTCTCCATCGACCTCAGCATCGTAGCGCGCCGCCGCCAGGTCGTAGAACTTAGCGGTCGCGTCGAGCTCGTCACTCGACCTCGTCGGTTCGATACCTCGCCGCGGCGCATCAGGCGCCGGTGGCCACGGTGAGATGTGCAACCGGTTCGCGCGCACGTGTGTCTTCAACGACGGCTCGCAGGATTTCCGCGACACTCCACGCCTGCGCGATGCAGCCGCACGGTTTGTGTGGCATATCGCCTTCGAAGATTTCGGAGATGTGGCCGAGTCCAGCGTTGGCGAGGTGATCGGCAAGCGGCGCGAGCCACGCTCGCGCCTGTGCACGCGCAGCCGCCTTGGGACGCTGGACCCGTACGTACGCAGAGATGAACGGACCCAACAACCAGGGCCACACGGTCCCCTGGTGATATGCCGCATCGCGTTCAGGAGGTCCGCCGCTGTACCGGCCGCAGTAATCTGGCTCGTGGCGTGCCAGCGTGCGCAGTCCGAATGGTGTCAGCAGGTGTGTCCGGACCGCACCGACCACGTCCGCCGCGCGCCGCCGCGTCAGCATTGAGTGTGGCAGACTGATCGCGAAGATTTGGTTCGGCCGGATCGACGCGTCTCGCGCATCGCCGTTCACGACGTCGAACAAGCACTGGCTCGTCGCATTCCAAAACACGCGGTTGAACGCGGCCCTGGCGGCTCTCGCCATCGCGTCATAACGGCGTGCTTCGCCAATGTCGCCGAGTCTGCGTGCGAAGCCTTCCATGACTCGCAAGGCGTTGTACCAAAGCGCCTGGATTTCGACCGGTTTGCCGTGCCGTGGCGTCACCGCGCGATCACCGGCTCGGGCATCCATCCATGTCAGCTGCACGCCGGCGACTCCAGCCGCCAG
The DNA here is from genome assembly GCA_035939575.1 of Vicinamibacterales bacterium. Taxonomy (GTDB): domain Bacteria; phylum Acidobacteriota; class Vicinamibacteria; order Vicinamibacterales; family CAVVIG01; genus DATKHR01. Next base: position 5,850 of record DASZFS010000525.1, read on the forward strand.
CAGTCCATCCGCGTCTGCGCCGATGCCGTATCGGGTTCCGCGCACATGCCACGCCACAATGTCCGCGAGCACGGGGTACAGCTCCGTACGCACGAACTCGAAATCGCCCGAATAGTGCACGTAGGCGCGGACCGCCTCGAACATCCAGAGCGCCGCGTCCACTGTGTTGTATTCCGGCCCCTCGCCGGCGTCCGGAAAACGGTTCGGAAGCATTCCCTGATCAACGTGTCTCGCGAATGCCTGCAGCACGCTTCGAGCGACGTCATATCGTCCGGTCACGAGCGTCAAACCCGGCAACGCGATCATCGTGTCGCGCCCCCAGTCGCCGAACCAGTGATAACCGGCGATGACGGTCTGGCGATCACCGCGCCGGATGATGTAGGCGTCTGACGCCCGCGAGAGTCGAGAGAGGAATGGCGCATCAATCGCAGAGGACACGACAGTCTGGGTCCGGCGTGTCGCTTCTCGACGACGAAGGTCTGGCACGTCTAGGACGTCGCGTCGTTCGGTCGAGGCAACGATGACGGCCGGGCTGCCGGGTGCTATCTCGAACCGGAGCGCCAGCGGATTGAACTGGTCTTCGACGCAGTCCAGGCCGCGCTCGCGTTCGGCGTCGAACTCGGAGTGGCGATACCAGTAGCCTGTCTGCTGCACATCGACGGCGTTGTGGGCGAGATGCAGCGGCGGCAGACCGGCATACGGCGCCACCGTCGCGACGCCTGCGTCGCGGCTGACGGCCGTGTTCAGCCCGCTGTTTTCATGCGTCGTACTGTGGTAATCGCGGAACGCGATCAGCGGGCGCACGTCGAGCGTCAATCCCTGAGTGGCGGCGCCGTCGTGATGCTTGATGTCGTACTGGACGACGGTCGTGTTCTCGCCGTGGATCATGAAGACGGTCTTCACGAGCTCAATCCCGTCGACGTCGTACGTGAACGTGGGAAAGGGATCGAGGTGGAACGACTTCAGATATCGAAACCCTTGAGGGTAGATGACGCCAGGATACCGGTTTGTTGACAACTCGATCGCCGCTTCCCCCGTGTGGAGGGTCTCCTCGACCCGTGCGAGCAACACGAATCGCGCTGCGAGCGGCGGATGGGTCGCGACGAGCAACCCGTGATAGCGGCGGGTATTCAAGCCGATGATGGTGGACGAGGCGTAGCCACCGAGACCATTCGTCTCGAGCCATTCCCGTGAAACAGCCGCGCTGATGTCCCGACAGATCGCGCCGTCAAACCGAATCGTGTCCATCTACCCGCTCTGCTGCATCAGCTTGGCGACCAAACCCGTCCACCCGGTTTGGTGGCTCGCACCGAGACCAACACCCGAGTCGCCATGAAAGTATTCGTGGAACAGCACGAGGTCGCGCCAATGTGGGTCACGGCGGAAGCGGTCGACATCGCCAAGTGCCGGACGGCGCCCGTCCGCGTCGCGCGTGAACAGACTGGTCAGGCGACGAGACAATTCGGCTGCGACCTCCCACAGCGTGAGCCATCGGCCCGAACCGGTCGGACACTCCACCTTGAACGCGTCGCCGAAGTAGTGATGAAACTTCTGGAGGGACTCGATGATCAGGAAATTCACGGGAAACCATACGGGTCCCCGCCAATTCGAATTTCCACCGAACAGACCGGTGGACGACTCGCCCGGCTGGTAGGCGACGCGATGCTCGATGCCGTCGACCCTGAGCAAGTACGGTTCGTCGAGATGAAATCGCGAGAGCGCTCGGATGCCATGGGGCGACAAGAACTCGCGTTCGTCGAGCATGTAGCGGAGGATCCGTCTCAACTGCGTCTCCGTCGCAATCGAGAGCAGCCGCCGCTGCCCGGTGCCAAGGTCTCGCATGCTGGCGAGCCGACTGGTGAGATCGGGGCGGTGATCGATAAACCACTCGAGGCGGCGTTTGAAGCCAGGGAGAGTGTCGAGCAGATCAGATTCCAACGTCTCGACGGCGAAGAGCGGGATCAGGCCGACCATCGATCGGATCGTCATCGGAAACTGCGTGCCCTCGGGCAGTCTCAGCACGTCGCAGAAGAAGCCGCTTTCTTCGTTCCATAGGCCGTTGGCGTCGCCCTCTCGCGCCATCGCGTGCGCGATATAGACGAAGTGCTCCCAGAACTTGCTGGCGACGTCTTCGTAGGATGGCTCCTCTTTCGCGAGCTCCATGGCAATCGCCAGCAAATTCAGCGTGTACATCGCCATCCAGCTGGTGCCGTCCGACTGTTGGAGGTAGCCGCCTGTCGGCAGCGGCGCGCTCCGGTCGAATACGCCGATGTTGTCCAGGCCTAGAAAGCCGCCTTGAAAGATGTTCATTCCGTCGGCGTCTTTGCGATTGACCCACCACGTGAAGTTGAGCATCAACTTGTGGAAGACACGAGTGAGGAACGCGCGATCGCCCTTGCCGGTTCGCTTCTTCTCGATCTTGTAGACGCGCCAAGCTGCCCAGGCATGCACCGGCGGATTCACGTCGCCAAGCGCCCACTCGTAGGCCGGTATCTGACCATTGGGGTGCATGTACCACTCGCGGAGCATCAACGTCAGTTGCTCCTTGGCGAAATCGGGATCGACGAGCGCGATCGAAACGCAATGAAACGCGAGGTCCCAGGCCGCGTACCACGGGTACTCCCATTTGTCCGGCATCGAGATGACGTCTGAGTTGTACAGATGCGTCCAGTCGTGATTGCGGCCTGCCACGCGTTCTGGAGGAGGCAGCGGATTCCCGGGATCGCCGGCGAGCCAGTCCTTGACCACGTAGTGGTAGAACTGCTTCGACCAGAGCATCCCGGCCAGCGCTTGCCGCATCACGTTGCGGTCGTCCAGCGACAGGTGTGTCGGGATAATCGCGGCGTAGAATCGGTCTGCCTCACGGGCACGCCGATCAAACACCTGATCAAAATCATGGAACGCGTCGTCCCGGCGCCGATCACTCAGCCTCAACCGGATCGTCGTTGTCGTCCCTGCCGCCGTATCGAGCACGTGGTGCGCCGCGGCTTTCGTCCCACGCGCGGAGGGATTGATCGCCGCCTGGATGCCACGCACCACGTAATCGTTGATTCCGTCTTTGACATAGGGCGTGCGGCTCGCGACACCGAAACACCGCTCGGCGTTCGTTTCGTTTTCCGTGAACAGCAGCGACGGTGTGTCCGCGCAGTGCAACCATCTCGCACCGATGACCGGGTGATTCAGTTCGATGACGCCGCCAGCCTCGACAGAGACCGCGCGCAGCTCCGGACGGACGCGGCCGCGTCCCCACGACCACGTGTTCCGGAACCACACCGTCGGCAAGACGTGAAGACGGGCGGACTCCGGACCACGGTTTTCGACCGAGATTCGTACGAGAATGTCGTCCACGTCGGCTTTCGCGTACTCGACGAAGACGTCGTGGTACCTGTCGCCGTCGAAGACGCCTGAGTCCAGGAGTTCCCATTCCGGGTCGGACCTGCCGCGCCGACGGTTTTCTTCGACGAGTGCTTGATAGGGAAAGGCCGCGTGGGGGTACTTGTACAGATACTTCATGTACGAGTGCGACGGCGTGCTGTCGAGGTAGAAGTAGCACTCCTTCACGTCCTCGCCGTGATTCCCTTCTGGGCCCGCCAGGCCGAACAGCCGTTCCTTCAGTATGGCGTCGCGTTCGTTCCACAGCGCTATCGCGAAGCAGACAAACTGCCGGCGATCTGAAATGCCCGCGAGTCCGTCCTCGTTCCAGCGATAGGCTCGTGATCGCGCCTGATCGTGCGTCAGGTAGTCCCACGCAGTGCCGTGGGGACTGTAGTCTTCGCGAACCGTGCCCCAGGCGCGTTCGCTGAGGTACGGGCCCCACCGCTTCCAGTGTTTGGAGCGCGCGGCCGATTCGGCGAGCCTGCGTTCTTCTGCGTTCATCTCATTCCGCGCATTACCTCCTTTAGACCGAAGCGGGTCGACGGTTATTCCCAAACAGTTCAGCCGGTTGCGAAACTGGGCGATTGGAATATTTGAGACAGATGCTCAGTCTTAGAACGACGAACAGGCAACCGTGCGATCGACATGCTGCGACCTGGGTGTCCATGCGGCTGTCGTCGCCGCGCTCGTGATCGTCGGGGTTATCGGGGTCACGCGTGCCGACGCCACCGACTGTCCCCACCAGGACGATTCCATCGAAACGGACCGACCGGACGTTTCAAACTCCAGTCTCGTCGTCCCACAGGGCAGCCTTCAGATCGAGAGCGGGATCGATGGGAACCACACGGACCAGGGGCGGACACTCGATGGCCCTCAGGCCAGGATTCGATTCGGAGCGTTTCGCTGTGGAGAGCTGCTGGTTGACCTGCCGAACTACAGCCAATCGTTCGCTGGCCGTGGCGGCACATCCTCGTCACCGGTCGTGATCTCGATCAAGCGGCAACTGTTTGAGCACGCAACGGCATTCAGCGCGTCAGCGACCGTCGGCGTCGGATTACCGAACACGTCCGCACCGCCTGCGGCCGGTGGTTACAGTCCGTATGCGCAGCTACCCTGGTCCCGCGCCCTATCCGAGGAATGGTCCCTGAGCGGGATGGTGACCGTGACGTGGGCGACGCATAAGGAAGCCGTGGTGGAGCCGACGTTGGTCCTCGGGCGCGAATTCGGCCGACGCAGCGAACTCTTCATCGAAACGATCAGCGACTACGCCAGACACCATCGTGCGGTCCACACACTGGACGGCGGAGGAGGCTTACGAATCACCCCAAAGCAACAGGTCGACTTTCACATTGGTATGAGCCTGTCTCCGGACAGCCGGAGGCGATACGTCGGAGTCGGGTATTCCGTACGTTTCGATCGTCGGTGAGGCGCAAGGGGCGCATTGACGCCGATACCCAGCGCAAGTGTCAGCACAGCATGCTCACCCGTTGCCAGTTCGCGGCGTCCTTCCAGGAATCAACGTACGGAGAAGAAGATTGACCGCCTCACGAAGCCCCTGCGCGGAGACCGGCTTCTCAAGAAACGCCTCATGCGGGTCCAGCACGCGTGTTTCTCGAAACAGGTCGTCCGCGTGAGCCGTAATGTAGAGAACCCTGAGTTCGGGATGTTGCGTGACGAGCTCCGCCGCCAGAACTCGACCCGACGTGCCCGGCATGTTCATGTCTGTGACCAACAGGCAGATCTTCGGGGTCGAGGAGCGCGCGATGTCGAGGGCGGCGCGTGCAGAGCCCGCGCTGAGGACGTGGAACCCTGCCTTCTGAAGAACTGACGTCACGACCGCGAGCTGAACGCGATCGTCATCGACGACGAGTACAGCCGGAAGGACCTCCAACATAGGGGCGCCGGCCAGTATAGCGTGGCGAGCCACCGCTACGCCGAGTCCTCCTCGGCTGCGGCCCGGTCACCTGCTCTTTCCCTTGCGCTTCGCTCGCGCCTTGATCCAAGACGCATAGTCCTTGGGGATCTCGAGCTCCTTGAGCTCTGTCCACGCGGCGATTGCCTCTGCACGCGACATCCCTTTCTCCGCAGCGAGGAACTCGGCGACGAAATTGATGTAACGGCCGTGAGGGATCTTCTCGAATCGCTCCATCTTGTTCAAGGCGATGTACTGCCGGACGAGGTCGCCGTACGTTGGGCGCTTGCCCCTCGTGATCTGATCTTCTCGCCAGCGATTCAGTCGATACCACACGCCGGACTTCTGGCGAACCTCCGGCGCCATCAGATGGGCCTGTTCGACGATGAAGTCCTTCGTTTCGTGATTGCTCGTGTAGTTCCCAATTCGGAGCTTCAAGTTGAGGCCGCGTTCCACGTCCTTCACGCCCGCCTTGCGCAGTGAACGCTTCGTGGGCGATACAGCCTTGCCCGTGCGCAAGAACGCCACGATGGCCTTTTCGAGTTCGTCCTTCCGCAGCCTCTTCGCGGCGGGGATACCGATGCGCTCGGCGAAGTTCTTCAATTGCTCGAGATACCAGTAGCCGTTCTCGAAGTCGCGCAGCGTCATCGTCGGAGAGAGGGCGTCCGCCATGCTGTGACAGACTACCTCTTTCGGCGACGGCATGTGATCAGCAGAGTGGGCTGGAGACTCATGACCAGCTCTTTAGTCGCGTCGGCCGCGGCCGTCAAGCTTCACGTCGCAGGCCGCCGCCGCGATCTCGCCAAGCGCCTCGCCGACGACGGGCGTGATAGCAAACGCCGTCAAACGGTTCGGTACGTGGCATACTCCGCGTCATGCGGCCTTTTCTGACTCTCGCCTTCCTCGCGGCCCTTCTCGCAGGTACCACCTCGATGACCACCGCCCAGGAGCTCTCGTTTCGTGAGATGCGGTGGCGCGATATCGGTCCCACTCGCGCCGGACGCGCGCGCGCGCTGGCCGGTGTCCCCGGCCAGCCCAACACGTTCTATGCCGGGTTCGACAACGGGGGCATCTGGCGATCCACCGATTACGGCGCCAACTGGGTTCCGCTGTTTGACAACCAGTCGACCGGCGCGATCGGCGCGATCGCCGTCGCCCCGTCGAACCCGGACATCATCTACGTGGGCACGGGTGCCGGCATCATCCGTCCTGATCTGTCCATCGGCGACGGGATGTACAAATCCGCGGACGCCGGGCGCACGTGGCAACATCTCGGGCTCCGCGACAGCCAGATGATTGCGGGGATCTCGGTGGATCCGGGCAACGCCGACCGGCTCTTCGTCGCCGTCCTGGGTCACCCGTACGGCCCCAACGCCGAGCGCGGAGTCTTTCGCTCCACCGACGGTGGACGCACCTTTGAGAAGGTGCTCTTCAAGGATGACTACACCAGCGCCAACGAGGTGCTGCTTGACCCTCGGAACCCCAACGTCCTCTACGCGACCCTCTGGTCGCAGCAGCAGAGCTTCATCGAGGGCCAGGGATTCGGGAACACCGGGATGGGCATATTCAAGTCGACAGACGGCGGGACGACCTGGGTCCAACTCGGCGATGGGCTGCCGCCAGCCGTCCTGCAGGCAAACATCGCGATCGCACCGAGCGATCCGAATATTCTCTACGCTACCATCGCGCCGGTACAAGGGCCGATCGGCTTCTACAAGTCCGCCGACGGCGGCGCACATTGGTTCCAGGCGATTCGCGCCCAGGGCGCGCCTGCCGGAGTGGCTCAGGACATGAGGCCGCTCGCGCGCATCGGGGGCGGCGACCTGCCGACTGTGACCGTCGATCCCAAGGATCCGAACGTCGTCTACACAGCCTCGACCGTGATGTGGCGCACGATGGACAGCGGGCTGACGTGGAGCGCCGTGCGTGGCGCGCCCGGTGGGGACGACTACCAGCGCATCTGGATCAACCCGAACAACACCGAGATCCTCCTCGTCGTGTCCGATCAGGGAGCGGTTGTCTCCGCCAATCGCGGCCGCAGCTGGAGCAACTGGTACAACCAGAACACCGCCGCGATGTATCACGTCACGGCCGACAACGCGTTTCCCTATCGCGTCTGCTCGGGACAGCAGGACTCGGGCAGCGCCTGCGTGCAAAGCCGCTCGGACGACGGGCGCATCACGTTCCACGACTGGCATCCCGTGAACATCCAGGAATACGGCATGGCCGCGCCCGACCCAGCCAATCCCGAGGTGGTGTTTGGCAGCCAGCGGACGAATGTGTCGCGGTACGACCGGCGGACGGGGCAGACCGCGTTGGTCGGGCCCGACACGTCGGGAACCCTGCCGGGTGGCGGAGCCATGAACCGCAACGTGCGGACCATGCCGTTGCAATTCTCGCCTGTGGACGGGGTCACCATGTACTACGCGTCCAACGTGGTGTGGAAGAGCGTCAACCACGGTCACTCGTGGTCGCGGATCTCACCCGATCTGACGCGCCCGACGTGGGACGTGCCGGCCAACGCAGGCAAGTACGCGAGCACCGTGAAGCCAGCCCCGATGGGCAGCATCACCGCGCTCAGCCCCAGCCCACGCTCGCTCGCCATCCTCTGGGCGGGCAGCGACGACGGCAACATCCAGGTGACGCGCGATGGCGGCACCACGTGGACCAACGTCACACCGCCATCGATCAAGCCGTGGACACGCATCTTCAACATCGAGGCGGGGCATTTTGATCCGCTGGTCGCGTATGCCGCCGCCAACACGCTGCGCCTCGACGAGATCAAGCCGCATTTCTATCGCACGCACGATGGCGGCAAGACGTGGACGGAGATCAATTCGGGGATTGCCGGTGACGCCGTCGCCAACACGATTCGTGAAGACCCGCGCCAGCCAGGCCTGCTGTTCGCCGGAACAGACACGCAGGTCTGGGTCTCGTTCGACGATGGCGATCACTGGCAGTCGCTGCGACAGAACATGCCGGCCATCTCGGTCCGCGACCTGCAGATCAAGGACGATGCGAAGTGCCACTGCGCCGATTTGATCGCCGGCACGCATGGTCGCGGGTTCTGGATCCTTGACGATGTCACGCCGCTCCGCCAGGCAGCAGCCGTGAAGACCGCGCTCGCGAAGAACGACCCGTACCTGTTCAAGCCTGGACCGGCGGTGCGCGTCCGCTTCGGCGTCAACGAGCCAACGCCGTGGCCGCCCGAGCTCCCGGCCGGAGAGAGCGCGCCGCCCGGTGCGCTGATCGACTACTACCTCGCGAGGGACGCCAGCGGTCCCGTGACGCTCGAGATTCTCGACGCGGGGGGAAAAGTGGTGCGGAGCTACTCGAGTGCCGAACCGGTCTTCGATCCGGATCCGGGCAAGGACACGGCTGCGTACGACGAGGTCTGTAAGAAGACGCCGGCGGCCGCCTACTGCGGCCTTCCGCTCTACTGGCCCGCGCCGCAGATCGTCGTCTCGACCAAAGCGGGGATGCACCGGTTCAGTTGGGATCTCAAGTTCGATCCGGTCTCGCCCGCGGACCTGATTCCCGCGGGAGACGAGGACGCGACCGGAGCGGTTCCCGGCCGCACGTATCCCAATTACAATGTCCCCTGGGCGCCGCCGGGCCGCTACACCGTGCGGCTCGCGGTCGACGGAGCAACGCGGACACAGCCGCTCGTGGTCAGTCTCGATCCGCGGGTGCGGATCGCGCCGATTGCGTTCGCGCAACTGACCACGCTCAGCACGGCGCTGTACTGGGAGGCCGTGGCCGCGCACAAGGCCTTCAACGAGGCGAAGGCGCTGGCCGCGACGCTCGCCGGGCGATCCGGACCCGAAGTGGATGCCATCAAAGGTGAGCTCGAAACGCTCGCGCCGACCGGACTCCAGCGTAACATCCGTGTGTTTCGCCGGCGCGGCGCGGCCGCGGCGACGCCGACCCTCGAAGCGGTGAGCAACGCGTTGCAGGCAGCGGCGATGGCTATGCAGGCAGCCGAGATCGCGCCAACAGTGGCGCAGGTGGCCGCAGCCGCCGCCGCCCGGACGCAGGCGCGGCCGGTCATGGCGCAATGGGCCGCAGTGAAGGTCAAGGCGGCCACCTTGCGGCCATGATCAGTCTCCACGCAGCGCGTGGATCGGCTCGACCATCACTGCTCTGCGGGCGGGTAGCACGCACGCGACGAGCGCAACCGCCGACAGCAGCAGAACGACGGACCACAGGACGCTGGCATCCGGCGCGTTTGCAGCCGCCCACTGCGTGACGAAACCCTTCGTCGCGAAGTGCAAACACACGCCTGCTGCCAGGCCAATCGTCATCGCTGTCGCGATGGAGGCGAGGACGGCCTTCACCACATCGCGCCGCTGAGCGCCCAGCGCCATCCGAAGCGCAAACTCTGTGGTTCGGAGCGCGACTGTGTAGGAGACAACGCTGAACACGCCTATCGCGGCGAGCAGCACGGTCACGAGGGCGAACGCGGCAAACAGAACGGCAACCGTGTGTTCGCGCTGCCATTCGTTCTGTTGCGCCAACCCGTCTTCGAGGCTGAGCGCGTTTCTCGCAATCTGCTGTTCCGGATTGACGGCGTGCACCTGCGTCCGCAGCGTGTGCAGCAGGACGAGCGGATTGCCGCGCCCGCGTACGAGCAGCTGCGCGAACGATGGCATGCGGGCCGTGTACGGCAGGTAAATCGCGGGCCGGATCGGATTGCGCAGCCCGTCGTTCAACGCATCACCAGCAATCCCGATAATCTGCGTCCATTCGTTGCTGCCCGGTGCAACCATCTGCGCCGGTGGCACGGCGAGGAGCTGAGGTAAACGAACGCTCCGGACCAGCGCGTCGCCGTTCGGCCAATATCGCCGCGCCATCGCCTGGTTGATGACCGCGACGTGCGCGCCGCGCGCGAGTTCGGCGCGATCCCACGTGCGGCCCTGCAGCAACGGAATTTTCAAGAGCGCGAAATAGTCCTGGCCGACAAAACTCACGCGCGCCTGCTGATCGCCAAGCGTGTCTTGTCCAAGGATCTCGAACCCGGCGGTGATCCCAGCGCCCGGCGGCACGCCGTTGATGGCGAACGCGACGCGGGAGACATCGGGCGTCGACGACAACTGCTGCTCCAAACGATCGAAATAGGCCGCGCGCGCCTGCCAGGTCGTGTAGCTGTTCGGGTGCAATGGGATTCCGAGGACGACCGTGTGTTGTGGATCGTAGCCGAGCGGCGTGTGCAGCAAGTCCAGGAACGTCCGCACCGAGGCCGCCGCGGCAGTCAGAAGGACGAGACTCAGCGCTACTTGGCCGGCGATGAGCAGCGTACGCGTGTGTGTGCCCCATCCACCCGCCAGCTTTCGTTCACCGAGCTGCATGACGTCGCGGAGATTGCGCCGCGACAACTGGATGGCGGGCAGCAATCCAAACGCGCTGACCGTGACGAGCGCCGCCGCGATGCTGAAGACCAGCACTGGAACGTTGATCGTGATCAGCGCCTGGCGCTGCGTCAGATATGACGGTAATTGCCAGATCAGCAGTTTCTGCATCCCGAACGCCAGCGCGATGCCGAGCGCCTCGCCGGCCGCCGTGAGTAGTGCCGCTTCGGTGAGCAGCTGGCGCACGACGCGGGCGCGTCCCGCGCCCACAGCGGCGCGGATGGCGAGCTCGTATTGTCGTCGCGTGCCGCGCGCCAACAGGAGGATCGCAGCATTCAAGCAGCCGATGAGCATCAACAGGCACACGGCACCGAACATCAGGTACAACGACGGTCCGAGGCCCGTCCGGATGTCGTACGACAGCGGACGAATGTCCGCTCGGAATCCGCGCGGAAAATTCAGCGGCGTTTCTTTCGCGAACGCGTCGAGCAGCGGTTGCAGTTCTCCGTCGGCCATCTGCGGTGTGACGCCTGGTCTGAGTCGAATCGACGTGCTGAGCTGTGCGCGCGGATCCGCGGTCAGCTGCAATGGCAGGTAGACGTCATGGCCGCCCCAGGTGACGTACGGGGATTGGACGCCGACGATGCGATAGGGCACATGCGCGAGCTCGATGCTCTGCTCGAGGATGCCCGGATCACCGCCGAAGTGACGCTGCCAGAACAGGTAGCTGATGAAGGCCACGTGCTCGGGTTCGGTGCCGTCTGGTGCATCCGATGAGAGGAGCCCGCGACCCAGTGCGGGCGGTACGCCGAAGTAGGATGTGGCGTTCGTCGTCCACCACATCACGCTGACGTCTTCAGGAAGATCGCCGCCCGACGTGCTCAGCTCCTGCTGGTCGGTCGCGATCACCTCTTCGATCGAACGTGCTTCACGCAGCCGCTGCAGTTGCGATCCCGTGATCGCCGGCCAGCGGGTATTCCCGTTTGGATCCTGGACGGTCAGCGTGACGATGCGTTCCCAATCGCGGAAGGGATACGGGTGCAGAATGGTGACGTACAGGATGCTGAACACGGCGGTCGTCGCACCGATGCCGATCGCGAGCGACAGCGCGGTGGCCAGCGCGAACGCCGGCGCCTTGCGCAGTTGTCGTGCGGCGTACCGGAGATCTTGAAGTAGCGCTTCGAACCACAGGAATGTCCAGGCGTCGCGGAGCGTTTCAGTCAACGGGGCGGTGGGGCCAAATGCGAGTCGGGACGCGCGCTCCGCGTCGCGTGGGCTCAGACCTGCGTCACGCAACGATCGTTCGCGCATCGCGATGTGAAAGGACAGCTCGTCGTGAAAGTCGTGTTCCAGCTGGCGTCGTTGGAACAACGCCCGAAGTCTGTGCCGCAGAACCGCCCAGAGTTCCATCGCGCGATCCTGTTCTAGGTCGCGGTCAGCACGCGTCCGATTGCCGTGGACATCCGCGACCAGTACTCGGCTTCTGTCGTCAGCTGTTTTCGTCCTGCGGCGGTCAGCCTGTAGAACTTCGCGCGCCGATTGTTGTCTGAAAGGCCCCATTCGGCCGCGAGGAGCCCGCGCACTTCCAACCGATGCAGCGCGGGGTACAGCGCTCCCTCCTCCACATGCAGCACGTCCGCGGATGTCGCGCGCAGGTGCTCAGCGATGTCGTAGCCATGCATCGCGCCGCGCGTCAGCGCCTTGAGGACGAGGAGATCGAGCGTGCCCTTGAGTAGTTCGTCGCGACGGGGCGTACGGATGGTCATGCCTGCCGCTGCTCTCCCATAAGATATCTATGGGACCGACGCCCTGTCAAGACGAAGGCAAGCTTCCGAAAACCATCGATCTCGACGCGCCGAACAGGAATCAGCTCGTGTGGGCGAGCCGTATTCTGGGCATCATTGGACTCTTCGCGCTGGCCAAACATTACACACAAGACCGCGTGAGTTCACCGCTGAAATGCTGCGCCGTTCTTTCAGAACACAGCTCTCGTTTTGGTGGTCGCCTTGCTGGTCAATGAAAATCGCGGTTCTGGAACCGATGCATTCGTAACCATTTGCTTCACGTAGTCGCCAACGGCCGGCCCATGCTTGAATCCGTGTCCGGAACCGCCGCCCGCGATCCACACATCTTCCAATTCGGGATGGCGATCGATCAGGAAATCACCATTCGAGGTGTTCTCGTACTGGCAGACTCGGGTTTCCGAGAGTGGGGCATCTTTCAGCTTCGGAAAACGCTTTGACAGATGTTCGCGAGCGAGAGCAATGCCTTCCGCGGTTGGTACGCGGAGCACTGTATCCGGATCACAAGGAGGACCATGTTCATCGACGCTTATTTTGACTCCACGATTTTCTAGATCGGGCATGCCGTAAACCAGCGCGTCGTGGCGCAACCATACCGGCATGGAGTCACAGTTGAAGGATGTATCTCCGGGAGGTGGCGCAAAGAAGAAAATCTCTTGCCGTGTCGGAAAGATGCGTCCGGCCAGCACATCAGGAAACACTTTCGGCAACCACGCGCCGCAGGCAAAGACGAATGTGCCGCCGGCAATCACTTCTCCCGTATGAAGGACGACGCGTGTGAGCCGGCCCCTCGCTGCGGTCACGGGTAGAACAACGTGTGCGAGGTGATAGTCGAGCCCTCGTTGAATTCCGTCCTGAACCAGCGCCTGCACAGACCGTCGCGCCATTAATATCCCGCTGCCCGGCTCCCAAAGCGCCCATTCGATGTCCTCCGAAGAAATCTGGGGATAGCGAGCTTGCACGTCACGGACGGACAGACGTTCATGGCGAACACCGACTCTTTCAAGCACCTTCTGGCTCTCCTGCGTATAGATGTCGTTCTTTCCCGCGAGCCAAAGCACGCCAGTCTCGTGAAATACGGTTTGCCGAGTCCGTTCAGCAAGAGTTTTCCAGCGCTCCAACGAGGAGGCCGACCAGCGGGTGTAGAGCTCGTCGGCTCCGTAACCCATTCTGATGACGCGCGATTCCCCCCCGGAGCTGGCTCGGCTGTGAGCCGGACCGTACGCATCCAGCAGTGTGACGCTATGGCCCGAGGCCAAGAGCTCCTGCGCAGTCCATGCACCGAAACAACCTGCTCCGACAACTACAAAATCAGATGTTGTGTTCGCCAAGGATAGTCTCGACTTGCGTCAGCCCGTGACGGTCTTTCGGCTCCTGAGCGAGAGGCTGCTCGGCTTCGGCGCGAATGGCGGTCAGCGCGGTGCCGACGCCTCGGCCGTCCAGCGTTTGTGCGCGGAGCGAATAGAGCTGGCGTTCTTCAATCTCTCCTACGTGTTGCAGAAGCGAATCCAGGTCATCCCAGATGGAAAGAAAACGTCCGGACAACCTGTCCGCGCGCCCCGATGCCAGCTCCAGAACGAGCCGCGCCGGGCGCTCGACGGATACGTCCAAGCCTTCATCGAAAATCCGCTTGAACCAGGGAAGCCACTGTTGACCATCGTCGGACCGCAGCGAATGCTCGGCCATCGCGGTACGCACGGTTCCCGGTCCAACCGCGAACGTGCTGACGCCGTACGGCTTCACCTCTCCGGCTATCGTCTCCGTGAAACGAACAAGCGCAGCTTTGCTCGTGGCGTAGCTCGAGAAATAGGCGACTGGCATCGCGCTGCTCGCAATGTTGATGATTCTGCCGCTGCCGCGCGCAATCATTCCAGGGAGCACGGCGCGACAACAGAGCACAACGCCACGCAAGTTCACATCCAGCGTCCGCCACCAGTCTGCGGGATCCGTTTCCCAGAGGGGGCCAATGGGACCGGGAACGGCGGCGTTGTTCACCAGAAGTGTGACAGCGCCGAGAGAACGCTCGATGTCCGCGAAGGTTCTCTCGACCGTCACGGCATCAGTTACATCTACAACAAACGGTCGCGCGCGGCCGCCAGCCTGCTCGATCGTGCGTGCAGTGTTGTCGATTTCTGAAGCGGACCGGGCGAGCACGGCCGTCGTCGCCCCGGCTGCCGAAAGCGTGGCAGCAATGGCGCGGCCGATCCCTCGGCCTCCACCGGTAACGGCGGCGACCTGTCCAACAAGCTGCACATTGTCCTGCATGGTAGACCACCGTTGCGACGTTGCCGTTTCGGATCCGCTTCGTGTGGCGCATTTTTCTTGCTCCTTCGGCCGCACGGAACGTTGCCGGTGAACCTTGGCATCCTGGCCGGGTGACTCCATGGTAGCCATTCGCGGTGGTTCGATTCCGACAAATACCCGCTGTTTTGCGCCAAATATTGCTTAGCGCCGCGTGAAAGTTACCGTCGTTGTGTTGTTCCCGAAGCTGCCCATGAGGTGGTTCGCGTCGGCCATGGTGCCGATGAACGTCTGGACGAGACCGTAGTCGTAATGGATCACGAGCGTGACCATCGTGCGATCGACGCCAGGGGCAATTTTACTGCCTGGCGACTGATTCGGCTCGCGATCTTCTCGTCGGTGAGTGGAACGAAGCCGTTGGTTGATCGCGGCAACGGCGAGCGCCAAAGGAAAACCGCTACTCGTCGCGCAGGACCATCGCCGGCTGCACGCCAATCGCGCGCCGGGCCGGCAGCGCACACGCGCAGAACGCCACCGCGATCAGCAGACCGCCGACGGCTGCAAACGTCGCTGCGTCCGCCGTACCGACGCCAAACAGCAGGCTCGACATCGCGCGCGTCAGCGGCAGCGCAGCGGCGAGACCCATGGCGACACCTCCAGTGACGACACCCATGCCCTGACCGACGACCAGCCGGAACAGATCGCCGCGGCTTCCACCGAGTGCCAGGCGAATCCCGATGTCCTTCCTGTGCTGCTGAACGTAGTAGGCCATCACGCCGTAGATGCCGACGATCGAGAGCGCGAGGGCCACCGACGCAAGCACGCCAACCAGCATCGAGAGCGACCGCGGTCTCGCAAGCGATCGCTCGACGAGCTCATCGATGGTCGCAACGTTGGACAGGGGTAAACCTGCGTCGAGACCGCGAACACCTTCGCGCAGCGCGGGCAGTACCGACGCGGGATCGGCCGCGGTCCGCAGGACGAGATATCGTGACCGTCCCTGCGGATCGAGCGGCGCATAGACGGTCCCCTCGTCCGGCTTGTCGAGGCCCGCGTACTTCACCTCGTTGACCACGCCGACGACGACCGTCCAGGGACACTGCGTGCATCCGCCCTGGGTAAGCCGCTTGCCGATCACGTCGCGATTCGGAAAGAAGCGCCGCGCCCACGCGCGATCGACCACGATCGGCTGGACGGCGGTCGCCGGCACGAGCGCATCCCGCCGGTCGAGCAGACGTCCTTGCAGCAGGTTGAGGCCGAGCAGCTGGAAATACTCCGGCGAGACCGACACCCACGGCACGACCGGCTGCGACTGTCCGGCTGGCGTCGGCGCGTCCTCGAGATCGAAGTTGTTGAAATTGTTGACGTCGTTCGGCGGACGCCCGTCCGCGAACGCGACGGCCGACACGCCGGGAATCGATTCGGCGCGGCGCTGAATCTCGTCCCAGAATGCACCGGCGCGCGCGTCCGGATACTGCGACACCGGCAGCAGTAGCGATCCGCTCACCACGTTGCGGGCGTTGAAGCCAAGATTGACGCGGCCGAGTTCGTTGAGGCTGACCAGCAGCAATCCTGCGATGACGAGGAGCGGCGTCGCGATCGCGAACTGACTGCCGACGAGGACGCGGCGCAACCGGCGAACGCTCCGCGTGCCGGTGGACGAACGGCCGCCCGAGCGCAGCGACTCCTCCACGGCGGCGCCGCCGGTGCCGTGGATGGCGGGCACGAGCCCGAACAGGATCGTGCTGCCAGCGGTCAACGCCGCGAGGAACCACACCACCGGACCATCGAGCGCGATTTCCGCGGTACGCGGAAAGTACGCCGCGCCAACATCACGCAGCAGCCTGATCGCGAGCCACGTCAACCCGATGCCAATCGCCGCCGCACCCAGCGCCAGCAGGCCGCTCTCCGCGAGCAGGTAGCGCACGACGCGTCCGCGCGAGGCGCCCAATGCCGCGCGGACCGCGAGCTCGCGGCGCCGGCTCGTAACGCGCGCGAAGAGCAGGTTGGACGCGTTCGTGCACGCAATCAGCCACACGAGCGCGACCGCGACGAGCGCCAGGCCCGCGATGGTGCGCACGTCGCCGACCACGAACGCCTGCAGATCCATCATGCTCCACGTCGCCTTGTCGTCCTGATACGACGCGCGCCACACGGGAAAGAGGCGCCGGTTGATGGCGCGCAGCTCGTCGGCGGCGAGGGATCGATCGGCGTCGCGCCGCAGACGGGCCAGCGCAGTAATGAAGAACGGACCCTTGCGCGGCGGGGTCGTCCAGGACGCGGCAACGAAAAACTCCTGATCCTGTTCCAGCGGCCCGACTGACGCCGGCAGCACGCCGGCCACCGTGTAGTTGGTGCCGTCGAGCATGATCGGCTGGCCGATCGCGTCCGCGCGACCGCTCAGGCGCCGCTGCCAGAATCCGTAGCTGACGATCACCGCGGGTGGACTCCCGGGCCTGCCGTCGGCTTCGGTGAAGTCGCGCCCTAGTGCGGGCTTCACGCCGAGCACGGAGAGATAGGTCCAGGACACCGCTTTGCCTTTGAGACGCTCTGCGACGCGCCCGTCGGTGAACGCCATCGGCCGGGCTGCGTAGCCGGCCACCTGCTCGAAGCGTGTCTGCTGCGACGCGAGAGCGAGGTAGTCGGCGACAGAGAACGGAAACCGGTTCGGCGGCGCGTCGGTGTAGATGCGAACGAGCCGCGCCGGATCGGCGTACGGCAGCGACCGCAGCAGCGCCGCGTCGATCGCAGCAAAGATCACCGTCGTCGCGCCGATCCCGAGACCGACCGTCAAGACGATCGTCAGCGGCGTCAGCGGCGCGCGCAGCAGGCCGCGCAGGCCGATCCGCACATCCTGGACAAGGTCTTCGAACATCAACCGGCGCGCCATTCCCCCGTTAGACGGATGGGGAATCGGACGGTTTGCGTCAGTCGGCCCCATGAGACAGGGGCGTCACGACTCGTGGACCGCGCCAGACCGCGAAGGTGCCGCGCTTCTGTTTCCCGCCATCGCAGCCGTCGAGTTTCCACCGGACCCCGTGCGCCCCGCGCGAGAGGGATCGTCGCCGCGATCAGCACAGCCAGGGCGGTGCTCAGCCCCCTCGTCACCGGCCACGCCGAGTGTTGAAGTCGCTCAGTCACCCTGAAGGGCTGAGCACATTCCCGCCCAAGGCGGTGCTCCAGCCTGCGCCGGTGCCCAGATGTCTGCGATATCAGCTCTGTCAGCGCCATTGCGCCCCCGATCCCTCGCGTGCTAGCTTTGCCGCTCGCGACAAATCGAGCAAAAGCGTCGTAAGCGCGCGATGCGAGCATCGGCGGCTCGCCCGCGGCGGATGGAGTGTCGGAGACCCGCGTGACCGAAGTCCTGACGGACGTCTGAAGAACTCTAAAGAAAGCGCGATACCGTGGATCCCAACCAGTCGAGGGCCTCAGATCAACGAATTGCCGGCCACCTCTGGCGCTTTGCCGACTGCGAGTTCGACGAGCTCCGCCGCGAGCTGCGGGTTCGCGGCGCGGCGGTCGAAATGGAGGCGAAGCCACTGGAAGTGCTCCATCAACTGCTCCTCCACGCGGGGGAAGTGGTCACCAAGGACGAGTTGCTCGAATCGGTCTGGCCAGGGCTGACGGTCGTCGACGGGTCCCTCGCCACCGCTATTTCGAAACTCCGCAAGGCCTTTGACGGCGGCGACGGCATCGTCGTCACCCTTCCTCGCGTCGGTTACCGCTTGGCGGTGCCGGTGCAGCGCAAGACCGTGGCACCCCTGGCCTTGCCCAGACTGCGGTTCGAGCCAGGCGAGACGATTCCGGGTCGCGAACACTGGCGCCTCGTGCGCCGCCTCGACCTCTCGCCTTCGAGCGAAACCTGGCTGGCCGAACACCACAAGACCCGCGAGGCCCGCGTGTTCAAGTTCGCACCAGACGTCCAGCACGCGAACGGCCTGATGCGTGAGGTCACCGTGGCTCGCTTGCTGCGAGAACTGCTCGGCGAGCGTCCCGAGTTCGTGCGGATCCTCGAGTGGAATTTCGAGAGCGACCCGTATTTCATCGAGAGCGAATACTGCGGGCCGAACCTGGGTCAGTGGGCGGAAATGCAGGGGGGACTCGCCCAGATTCCGTTGGATGCGCGGCTGCAGCTCCTGCAGCAGGTCGCCAGGGCGGTCGCCGCCGCGCATGACATCGATGTGCTGCACAAGGATCTCAAGCCTGGAAACATCCTGGTGACGTCAGGACTTGAAGGCGCCTGGCAAATCAAGATCGCCGATTTCGGCAGCGCCTCGCTGGTGGAGCCCTCGCGCCTGGACGCGCTGGGGATCACCAATCTCGGGTTCACGCAGACGGGCGAGAGCCAGTCTCAGATCGGTACCCTGATGTACGTCGCCCCGGAGGTCCTCGCGGGGCATTCTCCGACCGCCTCCGCCGATGTGTATGCGCTCGGAGTGCTGCTGTACCAGCTCGTGGTCGGCGATTTTCGCAAGCCGCTCTCGCCGGGCTGGGAGGCGGACATCGATGACCCGCTTGTCCGCGAGGACATCGCCCACGCCGCGTGCGGAGATCCCGCGCGGCGTCTTTCGAGTGCAGCAGAGCTCGCCGAGCGCCTGGCCAGTCTCGAGCGCCGCCGTATCGAGTGCGGCCAGCGCGAACTGACGCGCCAGCACACGGAGATCGCCGAGCGCAGAGTGTCGGACGGGCGCGTCCGTCGGGCCTGGGTGCTGGTCGCAATCGTGGCGATGCTTGGTGGTGTGGCGCTGGGCCTGAGCTTCTACCGGAGGGCCGCATCCCCGCTCCCTGGCGCGCCTGAGGGAAGAGTCCAGGCCGCACGGATCACCTCGCTCGCCGTGCTGCCGCTGGCCAACATGTCAGGCGATCCCGCGCAGGACTACCTCGCGGAAGGAATGACCGAAGCGCTGATTGCCGAGCTTTCAAAGATTCGAGCCCTGAAGGTCATCTCGCGCACGTCGATGATGCAGTACAAGGCAACGAAGAAGCCGCTCCCGGAGATTGCGCGCGAATTGAACGTCAACGGGATCGTCGAAGGCTCGGTCCTCCGATCCGGCGATCGGGTGCGCACCACGGCGCAGTTGATTTACGCGGCGACCGATGCCCACCTCTGGGCCGAAAGCTACGACCGGGATCTCGGGGACATCCTGAATCTGCAGCGAGAGTTGGCACGGCAGGTCTCACGCGAGATCAAGATCGCCGTCGAGCCTGCAGAAGACAGGCAACTGACTCGTTCCGGCAGGGTCAATCCGAAGGCGCACGAGTTGTACCTGAGGGGTCGCTTTTTCTGGAACCGAAGGACCCGGGACGATCTGTTCAAGGCTGCGGACTACTTCCGAGCGGCCACCGAGGTCGATCCGGACGATCCACAGGCGTACGCAGGGTTGGCGGACGCCTACGTCGAGCTCGTGGGCTTTGGAAACGTCCTGGCCGCCAAAGGCATTCCAGAGGCGAAGGCCGCGGCGTTGAAGGCAATCGATCTGAACGACTCGCTAGCCGAGCCGCACGTCGCACTGGCGTACGTCTACGGCGTCGATTGGGATTGGGCGAACGCGCGGAGGGAGTTCCAGCGCGCGCTCGAGTTGAACCCGGGCGATGCCGTCGCCCTCTACCAGTACGGTTTCTTTCTTTCGCTCGTCGGAAAACCGGACGAGGCGTTTCCACCACTCGAACAGGTGTTGGATCTCGATCCGCTCTCGCCCATAGTCCTCTACCGCGCAGGCCGGGCGTACTACCACGCGCGTCACTACGCGAAGGCGGCCGAACTGTTTGGCCGGATTCTCGAGCTCAACCCCAACGACCCATTGGGCCTCTACGGGCTGGGACTCGTCTCCGAAGCGCAAGGCAAATTCGACGAGGCGGTCCGCTATCTTGAACGGCAAACGTTGCAAGGAGGTTTCGACGTTGCGGCCGTCTATGCGGCGGCCGGCGACAAGGCGCGCGCGCGCCGCAGGCTTGCCGAGGAGCTGCGGCGGCATCGTGAACAGAAGTCATACATACGGCCCGGCTGGGTGGCCGAGGTCTATGTGAGCCTCGGTGACAAGGACGAGGCATTCCGCTGGTTGGAGCGGGCGTATCGCGAACGCGACGCGTGGCTTGCCTTGCTGAAGGTATGGCCCCGTTTTGACGCGCTGCGATCCGATCCGCGGTTCGAGGACCTGGTCCGCCGCATGAACTTCCCGCCATAATGCCTCAGCGGCGTTGCGCTGAATGCGGTCGCCTCGCGGGCGTGTACCGCCTCGCGCCGTAGCGAGGTTCGACCGCGCCTGGCTATCGCAGGAACTTCGCGATGTTCTCGTTGAGGAACTTCAGATCCGCCGGATTGCTCGCCGCGCCGGCCGTGTGTCCCCAGAGCGACGGGATCGGCATGAAGGTGACGCCCGCGATGAATTGCTGCTCGTATCGCGCGTCGGTGACGGGGAAATACAGGTCGGTTTCCGACGGCATGTAGAGTACGCGCGCCTTGACCGATCGGAGCGCGCGCTCGGTGTTGCCATTGAAGCCCGGTGTCGTTCCCACGTCGTGGCGCTGCCAGGTCCGCGCCTGAAGAATGTAGTCGTTCGCGTCGGCGCTGAAGCGTTTGCGGAACGCCTGCCACGCCTGCTCAAACGTGGTTCCTGCCGGTGAGCTGGTTCGCCACAGCTCCTGCCGCCACCACTCCTGCGAATACAGCCAGCCCGCCCACACCATCCCGAACGCTTCGAGACCTTTGGCCGGCGGCGTCGTGTAGTCGCCGCCGCGCCACTCGGGATCCGCCGTGAGGGCGGCAATCTGCCCTTCGAGCCGCACGTAGCCGTGGCCGTAGCATTTCGCCGTGCCCGACGTGGCGACGATCTTGTCGACGAACGCCGGGTGACCGACCGCCCACTGAAACGCCTGTTCGGCGCCCATCGAGAAGCCGATGACGGCCCGCAGATGGCCGACATGGAGCTCCTGCGTCACCAGACGATCGACGATCTCGACGTTGTCCCGGATCGTCATGATCGGGAACCGCGGACCGTGGAACGGTTCGGGCGTGTTGCTCGGCGACGAGGACCGGCCGTTTCCGAAGAGCTCGGTCAGGATCAAGAAGTCGTGCGCCGGGTCGAGCGCGCGATCCCTGCTCCCAATCAGCCAGTTGTAGCCGTTGAAGTTCGCCATATAGTGCGACGGCAGCAGGATGGCGTTGTCGCGCGCCGCGTTGAGCGTCCCCGGCGTGGTGTAGACGAGGC
>DASZFS010000526.1:0-5675 GCA_035939575.1 Vicinamibacterales bacterium
AGGAGGGTGTCGGTCGCGCCGGTCACCTGGCGACCCTCGTACGGGTTGTAGTCGACTTTCATATGCAGCGCGCGCGCGGAAAGCGTGAAGGTCCGGTTCGGATCGAACACGACGATGTCGGCGTCCGATCCGGGCGCGATGGTGCCCTTGCGCGGGACCAGGCCGAAGATCTTGGCGGGAGACGTCGACGTCAGCTCCACGAACCGGTTGAGCGAGATGCGGCCTTCGCGCACACCGCCGTCGTAGACCAGGCTCATCCGCGTCTCGATGCCCGGCGCGCCGTTCGGGATCTTCGAGAAGTCGTTCAGCCCCAGCTCCTTCTGCTCCTTCATGCAGAACGGACAATGATCGGTCGAGATGCACTGGAGGTCGTTGAACGCCAGGCCGCGCCACAGCTGCGCCTGCTTGGCCTTATCGCGCAGCGGCGGGCTCATGACGTACTTGGCGCCGTCGAAGCCCGGCTCCTCGTAGTTGTCGTACGACAGAAACAGGTACTGCGGGCAGGTCTCCGCGTACGCCGGGAGTCCGCGATCGCGCGCCTCGGTCACCATCTCGAGCGCCTCCGCCGCGGACAGGTGGACGATGTAGATTGGCACGTCGGCGATCTCCGCGAGGGCGATTGCCCGATGCGTGGCTTCGGCTTCCGCGCGCGCGGGCCGCGTGAGCGCGTGGTACTTGGGCGCCGTCCTCCCTTCGGCGAGCGCCCGCTGTACGAGCACGTCGATCACGTCGCCGTTCTCCGCGTGCATGCAGATCGTGCCGCCGTTCCGCCCCGTCCGGAGCAGCGCCTTGAAGATGCTGGCGTCGTCCAGCATGAAGATGCCGCGATACGCCATGAACAGCTTGAAGGACGTCACACCCTGACGGACCAGCGCGTCCATCTCCTGTTCGGTCTGGTCGTTGAGGTCGGTCATGATCAGGTGGAAACCGTAGTCGATGACCGCACGACCCTCTGCTTTCTTCAGCCACGTCTCCCACGCGTGGTGGAGCGTTTGTCCTTTGTACTGGATTGCAAAGTCGACAACCGAGGTCGTTCCCCCGAACGCCGCCGCCGTCGTCCCCGATTCGAAGTCGTCCGCGGAGGTCGATCCGCCGAACGGCATATCGAGGTGGGTGTGGACGTCGATGCCGCCTGGCAGGACGAACTTGCCCGCCGCGTCGATGGTCTTGTCGACGTGGATGTCCGCGAGGCTGGTGCCGATGAGCGAGATGGTCTCGTCCTCGATCAGCACGTCGCCCCGATACAGATCGACTGCGGTGACGATCGTTCCGTTCTTGATCAGGGTGCGCATTATCGTTGCACTAGAACCAGCGGCTAATCGTCACTTTCTTGTCCGTGTAGAACTCGAACGCATCGCGGCCGTGCGCTTTCAGATCGCCGAAGAAGCTGTCCTTCGCGCCGCCGAACGGAAAGTACGCCATCGGCGCCGCCACGCCGATGTTGACGCCGACCATCGAGGCGGTGGCGTGCTTGGCGAACTCACGTGCGGCCTTGCCGCTGGAGGTGAAGATCGAGGTGGCGTTGGCGTTCGGATGTGACCTCATCAGCGCGATCGCATCGTCGAGCGTCTTCGCCGGCGCGATGGCGGCCACCGGCCCGAAGATTTCATCGCGCCCAATCGACATCCGCATCGACACGTCGTCGAAGACGGTGGGGCCCACGAAGTAGCCGCGCGGACGATCCGGGACGCGCGTCGCGCGGCCGTCCACCAGCAGCTGCGCGCCTTCGGCGACGCCCTTGTCGATATAACCAACGACGCGTTCCCGGTGTTTCGCGCTGATGACGGGCCCCATCGTGACGCCCGCCTCTGCGCCGTCGCCGACCCTCAGCGACTTCGCCGCCTCCACCATACGGTCGCGGGTCTCGTGATGAGCGTCGCCGACCGGCACGAGCATGCTGCCGGCCAGGCAGCGCTCCCCTGCGCACCCGTAGAACGATTCGGAGATGACACCGATCGACCGCTCGAGGTCGGCGTCGGGCATGACCACCACGAAGTTCTTGGCCCCGCCAAGCGCCTGGACGCGCTTGCCGGCGTGGCTGGCGCGCTGGTACACGTGCCTGGCCACCGGCGTCGACCCGACGAACGAGACGGCCCGGATGCCCGGATGGTCGCAGATGGCATTGACGACGTCGGCGCCGCCGTTGACCAGGTTTAGGACGCCGGGCGGCAGGTCGCACTGCTGCAGCAGCTCGGCCATCTTGCGCTGTGAGAGCGGCACCTGTTCCGAAGGCTTCAGCACGAATGTGTTGCCGGTGACGATGGCGAACGGCAGAAACCACATCGGCACCATCGCGGGAAAATTGAATGGCGCGATGGCGGCGCAAACGCCGAGCGGCTGCCGTACGACATGGCAGTCGATGCCGGTCGCGATGTCCTCGAGGGCCGAGCCCTGCATGAGTGACGGCGCGCCACAGGCCACCTCCACGCACTCGATGCCGCGGCGTACGCTGCCGCGCGACTCGCCGAGCGTCTTGCCGTGCTCGGTCGTCACGATCCGCGCCAGCTCGTCGAAGTGCTGCTCGAGAAGCGCTTTGAACTTGTAGAGCACCTGGGCGCGCGTGTTCACCGGTGTGTCCCGCCACCCCGGGAACGCGTGCGTCGCGGCCTGCACGGCCGCGTCGACATCGGCCGCCGTGGACAGGGGCGTGCGCCCGATGACCTCGCCGACCGCCGGATTGTGCACGTCGAAGAAGCCGGAGGCGCGGGCCGGGACCCAGCGACCGCCGATGAAGTTATCGAGTGTCAGGACGTCCGGTCGGGCTGCGACGTCGGCCATTCGCGCTCCTCTGATAAAAACCCATTATCTCTCGTCCGCCATCTAGCCTCCGGTCCCGAGCAGGACTGACTTGGCCTCGCGAATCCACCCCTCCTCCCATGTCGACGGCGCCGCGCGCCGCGATCCAGCCCGCAGCCGGTCGAGCAGCGGCGACCCGGTCGGAAATGCCTCGAAAAGATCGAACAGTACATCTGACAGCTGTCGGGCGGTCGAGAACAGCAAGCCGTTGTCGCCATGACGCACGCGCTCAGCAAGGCACGCGCCGTAGTCGAGTGCGCAGACCGGAACGCCCGCCCCGAACAGATCGACGACTTTCATCGGAATGTCCACGCCGGAGGAAGAACGGTGCAGGCACAGCCCCAGGTCCGCGCTCCCGACGATGCGCGGATAGTCTTCGGGGTCGAGCCATCGCGTACGAAGCTGCACCCGGCGGGCGGGCAGACCCGCGAAGCGCCGCTCGAACTCCGCGCGGCGCGCGCCGTCGCCCGTCACGAGTATGACGAGATCCGGAAACCGCCGCGCGGCGCCGCCGGCCTCCCAACCTCGAATCCGATCCTCGATCTGGACCACCGCGTCGATGACGACGTCGAAGTCTTCGTCGGCGGTCCACCCGGTCGGGCTGACGACGAAGCCGACCGGGCCGGATCCGCGGATGCCCAGTCGGGTGAAGAGCGCCTGGCGGATCTGCTCCCGCTCGGTGCGCTCGATGGGCACGAATACCGACGCCGGGCGATCGTACAGCACCTGAACGTTCGACAGCTTGAAGCGATCGATCAGGAACTTCGCGAATCCCCTCGACACACACAGATTGCCATCGGCCGCGCGCCCTGCCATCTTCTCGAGCCACCGGCCCAGCCGCACGGCCGGGTGACGCCGCCCCAACCGCAGCGCCAACATCGTGTAGCCGAGATTGTGCCAGTCGACCACGAGGCGGGCCCCCCGCAGCCTCGAGACGATCCACGCGACGTGCAGCGTGGGCAATGCCGGTGGATTCTGCACGAGCAGCAGCGAGAAGCGCGGCGCCCGCATCAAGACGGCAAAGAGGCTGAGACTGAGGCGGAAGCCGTCGATGAGCGCGGCAATGCTGTACAGAAACGACGATCCCCCGACGCGGTGCCGCAGCCGCGCCTCGGTGATGTGCCGCACAGTGACACGCGGATCATCGAGGAATTGAGGCAGCGCGACGCCGGCGTAGCCGATGAAGTCGACGTCAACACCGCTCGCGGCCAGGGCGTGGGCTTGATACTGCATGCGGGGACTCCGCCCGAGATCCCCTATGACAACGACGGCGGCGCGCATCTTGGAAAGCGGAACGTCGCTAGCATAGCCTAACCGCCTCAGCGCTCGCTGACCGCCGCCCCCGCGGTTGCCAGCGCCCGGAAGAGGGCCGAGCTCTTCAGCAACTCACCGTACCGGCCTTGCGCGACCAGACGGCCGCCATCGAGCAGGAGAATCCGATCGCATTCCCGAACCGTCGTCAAGCGGTGAGCGATGACGATGACGGTCGTCGTGCCGCGAACGGCGTCAATCGCATCGGTCACTTCCCGTTCGGTCTGCGGATCGAGAGCTGACGTCGCCTCGTCGAACACCAGCACCTGCGGTTGCCGGTAGAGCGCGCGTGCGATGGCCAGCCGCTGCCGCTCGCCGCCCGACAGGCGGACGCCGCGCTCGCCGATGCGCGTCGCGAAACCGTCGGGCCATGTCGAGACCAGCGCCGCGAGCCTGGCGTCCTCCACCGCGGCTCGCACTCGCCCGTCGTCAATCTCGTCGTCGTGGATGCCGAAGGCGACGTTGCGGCGGAGCGAGTCGTCCACGAGCGCGACTTCCTGGGGCACATAGCCGATTTGAGCCTGCCACGCGGCGAGCGCCTCGCGGATGTCATGGCCATCGACCAGCACGCGTCCGCTGGTAGGCGTGAGCAGGCCCAGCACCACGTCCACCATCGTGCTCTTGCCGGCGCCCGTCGGCCCGACGACGCCGACTGACGTGCCGCAGGGAATCACGAAGCTCACATCATGGAGCGCCGGCGAGGCCCCCCCGTCATAGAAGTACGACACACGGTCGCATTCAATCTGTCGCGCGAGCGGTGGCAGCGGAATTGATGGACGCCCGGGCTGCGGGTCCAGCGCGCGCCAGTCGTCGACGAGCGCGTCGACAAACGGTCGGCCGTAGCGAAGCAGGTTGACGTTGAGGATGATTCGGTTCGCCGATGGGACGACGCGGAAACCGGCGTAGGCGAAGAGGCTCAGCACCGAAACAGCGTCAGGCCCGGACCGGCCGGCGACAGTCAGCATGGCCACGGCGATCAGCATCGCGCAGATGAACACCGTCTCGACGCCCAGCCGGAGTGACGTGCTCGTGAGCGTCCGACGGAGCTTGGCATGGCGCAGCGCCCGGCGCGCGTGAGCGTAGCGCTCGACGAAGAACGGCTGGCGGCCGGACACCAGGACCTGCTTGACGGTGTCGAGCGACTGCTGCAGACCGGTGATCATCTCCTCGTCGAGCCGCCGCTCCTCACCGCCCCACCTGGCGTAGAGCCGCCGCGTGACGCCGAGCGGCCCGACGATCAGGACGAGAATCGTCGCGACGGCCGCAAGCGTCTCGACGGGGGCCGCGATCGCGAGCAGGGTCAGGAGGCCGGCAGCGACCAGGCACTCCGACGCGATGTTCACGGCCGACGCCAGCACCAGTTCGACAACGGCGTCGACGCCGTGGCGCACGGCGTGGATCAGCGAGGAGGACGAGCGCCGGAAATGAAACGCGTAGGGCGCGTGGAGATAGCGCGCCAGCAGGTCGATGGCAATCCGTGACGCGGAACGCTGGATGACCCGGTCTTGGACGAGCTCGACGGCGACGAGGAGAACGTTGCGCAGCAGGTAGAGGACGACGACCGCCGC
>DASZFS010000527.1:0-16839 GCA_035939575.1 Vicinamibacterales bacterium
AGATCATGCTCGCCGCTCTCACCGCACTCGACGCGCTTCATCGGAAAGGGCTGGTGCATCGCGATCTGAAACCATCGAACGTCTTCCTCACCGCTCATGGTGTCAAGCTGCTCGATTTCGGATTGGCGCGATCGGTTGCCAACGTCGACCTCTCCGAGACGAATCTCACCGTTCCTGGCAGCGTCGTCGGCACGCCGAACTACATGGCGCCCGAACAGGTGCGTGGACTTGCAATTGACGCCCGTACCGACCTGTTCGCCGCTGGCAGTCTCTTGTTCGAGATGCTTTCGGGCAAGCCTCCCTTTGCGAGGGATTCCACGCTCGAGGTCTTTCACGCGATTACGTCGGAGGAGCCACTCAGGCTTGCCGGCTCGCCGGCCATCGAGGCGGTCGATCGCGTGGTTCACCGGGCGCTTTCGAAGAGTCCCCAGGACCGCTTTCAGACCGTCGACGAAATGGCCCACGAGCTCCGCGAAGCCTTGCTGGCAGGCGACACCGGGGTCGC
The DNA here is from genome assembly GCA_035939575.1 of Vicinamibacterales bacterium. GTDB lineage: Bacteria > Acidobacteriota > Vicinamibacteria > Vicinamibacterales > CAVVIG01 > DATKHR01. Next base: position 506 of record DASZFS010000527.1, read on the forward strand.
GCGCACCGCCCGGGTGACGACGCGCCTCCTGGTGCTGCCGTTCAGGATTCTGCGACCGGACGACGAAACCGATTTCCTCGCGTTCAGCCTGCCGGACGCTGTCACGAGCTCGTTGTCACGACTGGATTCGCTGATCGTTCGATCGAGTATCGTCGCCTCGCGTTTTGCCAAGGAGTCTCCTGACCTGAAAGCGATCGCCCGTGAAGCCGAAGTGGATGTCGTGCTCACCGGCACGATGGTCCGCGCCGGCGATCACCTTCGCGTCACCACGCAACTCGTCGAAGCGCCTGGCGGCGCGTTGATCGCCGCTCACAAGACACAGTCTTCGCTCGGCGACCTCTTCAAGCTCGAGGAAGACGTGGCGTCGCAGATCGTGGAGTCATTGACGCTGCCGTTGACCGCGCGTGAGCATCGGCTGCTCAAGGAGGATATGCCCGCGAACGCCAAGGCCTACGAGTTCTACCTCCGAGCCAATCAACTGACGTGGTACAACCCGCAACTGAATTACCCCGTCGCACGCGATCTGTACCTCGAGTGTGTTCAACTCGATCCGCGGTATGCCCCCGCCTGGGCGCGGCTGGGCCGGGTCCACCGGCTCATCGGCAAGTTTGCGGATAGTGGTTCTGACGAATGCATGAGGCGCGCAGAAGCGGCCTTCAAGCGCGCCCTGGAGATCAATCCCGATCTCTCGCTCGCGCACCATCAATACGCGCGGCTCGAAATCGACATGGGACGGGCCCAGGATGCGATGGTCCGTTTGATCGTCAGGGCTCGCCGTCACAAGAACGATCCCGAGCTCTTCGGAGCCATTGTGCAGGCCTGCCGCTACTGCGGGCTGCTCGAGGCATCACTTGCCGCTCACGAGCACGCGCGCAAGCTCGACCCGCTGGCCACGACCAGCGTCGCTCACACCTACTTCATGGCTGGCGACTACCGGCACGCCATCGAGCATAGCTACGACGCCATGACACGAGCGCTCGTGCTGGTCATGCTGCGCCGGAATCAGGAGGCCATTGCCCGCCTGCAGGAGGTGGTCCGACAATTCCGGCACACCGGACAGTCTGACTCTTCGATGCTTCAACAATGGACCGAGGCTCTTGTCTATCTCGCCGAGGGGCGGCACGCGGAGGCGCTGGACATCTTGCGCAATATGCCGGAGCCGTCGTATCACGATCCGGAGACGCTGTACTACGGCTCCCGACAGTTCGCCTTCCTCGGCGAGACAGAGCGGGCCCTTCGGCTGCTCCAACGAACGGTTGACGAGGGATTCTTCTGCGCGGAGACCCTCACACACGATACGTGGCTCGACGGGCTGCGCGCGCACCCGGCCTTCGCCGCCATCCGGGAGCGCGCGGCGGCGAAGCGAGGCCAGGCGCTGGCTGCGTTCCTCGAAGCGGGCGGTGATCAGCTGCTGGGTCTCACCGACGCCCGCTAAGGATCAGGCAGGCCAGTCACCGCGAACCGTTGCCATACCTGACGGACCTGGCTCTCTGTCAGCGTCAGCAGGTGCGTTTCCCGCGGGATCCAATTCGGCCGCATGAGACCCTGCTCGACGTGGCTGTTCTCGCCTAGCAGCAGATGACCGATCTCGTGCGCAATCACGTGCCCAAGTCCCCGAAAGACCGGCGCGCCCTCCCCCAGGGCTGCGCGCTCAATGCGATCGTAGAAGATGTAGGCGATTCGCCCCGGTCCATCGGGTGCTCCGCTCACGGCAATGCCCGTCGCGGCGTCGCTGATCCGCTCGTCATCGCATTTTTTTTGAGTCATGGCTCTCGGGATGATGACGACGCGAACACCAATCGTTGGCTCTGAGCGCACATCGGTGGACCACACCATGCTGATTCCAACGGCCCGGTAGCTTGCGGTAACCAGAGCCTGGGCTTTGGCCAACTCCGCGGACGGCAAATGGACGTAGTCCGTCACCTCAACGGAGACAGATGGCAGCACGCCACCCGTGGATGAATCTGCGGCAACTGCCGCGGCGGCCGTCGTTGCCGTCACGGCCGCCGCTGCCGCCATTGCCCCGATCGTGCTGGCTGTGAACCACTTGTTCCTCATGCCCCCTGCCTCCTCTGAGCTCCGGTTCCTGGGCACCCAGGCTTCACTGCGGGGATAGGCGGGAACGGCGGTCAAAAACTGGCAGGGGGCAGAGGGGTCGTGAAATCGCGGCAAGTCCGCGTAAGATCCCGGTATTCCTGAACGTTCTCTCGACCTGACCGGCCTTCTCATCGCATGGAGCGACGGAGATGAAGCCGCCCTGGCCGAGCTCATGCCGGCCGTTCACGCCGAGCTCCGGCGTCAGGCGCGTCGGTACATGGCTGGTGAGCGGCGCGGGCACACGCTGCAGGCCACCGCTCTGGTCAATGAAGCCTTCCTGCGGCTCATCGAGGTCAAGCGGATCCGCTGGCAGAATCGCGCGCATTTCTTTGCGATGTCAGCGAAGTTGATGCGGCGCATCCTCGTTGATTTCGCCCGGTCGAAGCGCTATCAGAAGCGCGGCGGCGACGCCCACAAAGTCTCACTGGACGACGCGCTCCTCGTGGGGGGTGACCCTGGCCGCGACCTCGTTGCACTGGACGATGCCCTCGAGGCGCTGGCGACGATTGACAGCCGCAAGGGTCAGGTTGTGGAGCTTCGGTTCTTCGCGGGGCTCACCGTCGCAGAGACTGCTGAAGTGTTGAAGGTGTCGCCGGACACCGTGATGCGAGATTGGAGTCTCGCGAAGGCGTGGCTCCATCGCGAGTTGAGGAAGAATCGAGCGGGCTGAGCAACGCCAGCCTGAGCATCAGAGGGTATCTGCCGTAACGACGGGGAACCTCGCGGCTGTCAGGTTGGGAGGCGTTCTGCACGGCGTTCCTGACGGTTTGAGCTCGTCTGGGGCGGGTTGACGCATTCCGAGATGGAGGTTCGCCATGCACAGAGTCATCGTCGTTGTTGCCCTGTCCCTTGCCGTCGTCGCACCCCGGAGCGTGCAGGCCCAGTCCTTGATCGACTCGATTGGTCACCAACGCCCAGCCTCGCTGACGCAGACCACTACTCCAGCACCCGCGTCCTCCGGTATGAGCCGACGCTCCAAGGGCGCGCTCATCGGCTTAGGCGTCGGTGCCGGGCTGGGACTGTTTCTTTCAGCGGGACTCTGCGAGCGCGGATCTGGCTGCGCTTCCCAGCTGGGCGTAGGCGCGGTCTTTCTCGGCGCATTGGGTGCTGGCATTGGCACGGCGGTCAGCGGGGATCGGTCAGCGCCCGGCGTTCCAGGCCCTACCCCGTCGTCCCGACGAATCGGCACCGCCCTGACGCTGCGCTTCTGACTGCTTCCTGCGTTTATGTAAAGATCAAGGCGTTCCTTCGCCGCAAATGGGCCAGTGAGCTCGACTACAACATGATCATTCAGGAGATCTGGCGTTACCCGGTGAAGTCGATGGGTGGGGAATTGCTGAGATCGGCCATCCTGCAGGAAGGGATCCTGGGCGACCGCGTCATTCAAGTCCAGAGCGGCAGTGGACGCACTGTGACTGCGCGCGCCTATCCGGGACTGCTGGGGCTCCGCGCGGTCATCGACGAGCGTGGCGTTCCGCTTGTCGACGGCCTGCCGTGGACCGATCCCCAGGTTCTTGAAGCCGTCCGCGCCATCGTCGGGCCGGAGGCCAGGCTCGTTCGAGATGAGAGCCTGGATCGCTTCGACATTCTCCCACTACTCGTCGCAACCGATGGCGCCATCTCCGCATTCGGCCGCGACGGCCGACGCCTTCGCCCCAATATCGTGGTGGGCGGCGTGGACGGGCTGGAAGAGAGAACGTGGCCGGGAAGTCATCTCATGGTCGGAGATGCGGTGATCCGTGTTCACGACCTGCGCGGCAGATGCATCATGACAACGTTCGATCCCGACACGCTGGCACATGACCCGGGGGTCTTGCGCGACATAGGGACTCGATTTGGTGGCAAGCTGGCGCTGAACTGCGATGTTGTCCGCGGGGGCCAACTCGAGATCGGGCAGAGAGTCACAATCCGCCAGAGAGGGCAAGTCCCAGATGCGCCGTGGCGCGAATAGCTGAAACGCTTGATTTTTGAGGGCTCCCACACCACAATCCGGTGTCGTTTCCTTCCTTCAGGCAGGAGGCCAAGATGAGACCGGCCCGCGCTGTCAGCTGGGTGACCTCGTTTCTCGTCGCGCTGTTGGTCGGGGCGGGAACAGCCCGTGCCACCGAGATCAGCGGCACCATTTCCTCCACGCTGACGATCTTCCACGATAGTGAACTCGTCGGCGACGTTACCTGCACTGTAGTTGGCGCGCCGTGCATCGCCTTCGGCGCTCCGGGCGTAAAGCTGGAGCTGAACGGCTTCACGATCACTGGACGCGCCGACGCGCTTACACCGTGTGCCGCGAGCGGCCCTGGCGAGATCGGGATTGACATCAACACCCAGCAGGATGAGGTGATTCGCGGACCGGGAGTCGTGCAGCAGTTTCGCAACCTTGGCATCCGGCTCTTTAACAGCACTGGCGTCCTCGTGAAGAACGTCACGCTATCGAGCAATTGCTTGTCTGGGATCATCGTCACCTCGGGATCGGACAACGAATTGGAGGCCAACGTCTCGGTGCGCAACGGGCACCCGGTCTTCCCGTGCGGCGGCATATGACTGAATGGCACCAGCCATAACCGGCTCCGTGAGAACCGGCTGAGCGGCAACGGCTACGCAACCCAAGGCAGCAACTTCGGCATCGGTTTGATTGTGCCTGGCACCAATGACAACGTGATTGAGGACAACGTTCTCGTCGGCAATACGAACGGGATCGTGCTCGTCCCTGGAGTCGAAGGCAACGTCATCCGGCACAACACTCTCGTTGGAAACCCGCCCGTCCAAATCTCGGTGACATTCCCGACAGCCGGCGGTGTCGACATACGCAATCAGGCAACGCCTGGAACGAATCGGATCGAGGACAATGTGTGCCTGACGTCGGTCAACGCGCCATGTCCAGCGATCGGACGTCGCGGCGACGACACCGAGAAGGAGAAGGGCGAGGACAAACACCGAAAGCCTGAGCGATGAGATCCATCGCGTGCCTCCGTGGCGCTCTGGTTGTGATGGTCGCGGGCCTTGCGCTCGCGACCACCGCTCCCGTCGAACGAACGGCTATGGCCGCGGCCTCGCTTGTCGACCTGCGCGGTCCAGGAGACCTGCGCGCCGTTTTTGATGCCGACCGCGGGAAGACCCGCGTCATCCTCCTCGTCTCACCGACGTGACCGGGCTGCGTGAACGGCGCCCGTTGGGTGCAGCAGACGCTCCTTGATGGCAACACAGGCGCACCGGTGCGGGTCTATGCCATCTGGTTCAATATGTATCCGGGCGATGCCCGTGATCGGTGGCACTCGAATCTGCTGCCTGACGGTCGGGTCGTGCATTTCTGGGACGAGACAGAATCGGTCGGCCGGCTCTTTGCCGGCGCGGTGCAGCGCCTTGCCGTGCGACGCGCGCCGCAGTCGATTGACCTCGAAGGGGACGTTCTCTGGGATGCCTATTTGCTCTATGGACGCGACGCGCGCTGGGAGGCAGATGACACACCGGCGGACGTCATCAGCTGGGGCGCGCCGATCCTGTTGACGCAGGAAACTTTCCAGCGGGATTTCCTCAGTGCCCTCGGGCGTCCGCCGCATGACATTGACGCTGGAAGACGCGCTCCTCAAGACCGAGGAGCGCAGACGCCTCAGTTGACCGGCCCTACCGCACCGCATTGGGGCACCACGTGGGGACTATGAGCGACGGGGGTCGTTCAGATCGTCGTGCATGCCTGGACCAAGCACAATCCGGTCGGTTCGTGGGTCGACCATGAGTTCAACGCGGCAGACGGGACAGCGATAGACGGTCCCGAGCTCTGACGCGTACTTCAGGGCACTTGTGAGGGGCACGCGCGAGCTACACGAGGGGCACTTCCAGGATTTAGACACCGGAGGATAAATCATTTGACGGCCTCCTGACTGCCGCGAATCATCCCTGCGTTCCGTCTTCTCTCGCGCTAAGCGCGCCTGACGCGATTCCCGTCTCGTCATTGGGCAGCCCATCGTCGTCCAATCCGGGCGCATTCGTCGCGCTGTTCGGGCCCAGGTCTTCCATCGCTCCCTTGTGGATATCGTGGTCCCGTGAGGTTGCTTGAGTGCGCCGCGTCATCGCACGATCAGAATCGTTGGCCATTGTCATGATCTGAGGAACATTGCCCTGCTGCGTTCGGAAGCTGACATGCCGCGACCTCGCAGCGGTTTACAACACTGAACGACCAAGCATGGTCACAACTGACCGATTCATACTGTGCAATCGGGGACAGTTCGGCCCTCCCGGTCCGACCTGCGAGAGGCTCCCTGGACCAAGAAATCCATGGAGGGTCAAAGATTTGAATCGATCCAATAATTGATCTATCCTGGCACCTTGGCCACTGACCCCGCTGACCTCCTTCGACAACGCGGCATCCAGGTGACGGCCCAGCGACTGGCCGTCTTGCGCGCGGTCGCGGGTCAACCCCACGTCACGGCCGATGCCGTGGCAGAGGTGGTCAGGGCCGAGATCGGCGCCATCTCGCTTCAGTCGGTGTACGACGCCCTCGGTGTCCTCGTCGCCGAAGGCCTCATCCGGCGCATTCAGCCCGCCGGGTCACCGGCTCGCTTCGAGGATCGTGTCGGCGACAACCACCACCATCTGATCTGTCGCGTCTGCGGCCGTCTGGTCGATGTCGACTGCGCGGTCGGTTCCGCCCCGTGTCTCACGGCGGTCGACGACAGGGGCTACGAGATAGACGAGGCCGAGGTCGCTTACTGGGGGCGCTGTCCGGATTGTCTGGCGCAGTCCCCACCGCGATCCCGCTCCCACCCAACCGACGCGACGAAGCCTTCGACGGATCGCGCCAAAAGGGCCCGGCGATCCCGTCGACGCACGGCGAAGAAAATCCCCCGGGACTAACAACTGCGGCTCATCCCATCACAGTAGAGGTCAACGTCAACATGGACAATGAGAAGAAGTGCCCGTTCTCGGGCAAAGCGCACAACGGCACATCGAACCGCGACTGGTGGCCGAATCAGTTGAACCTGAACGTACTCCACCGGAACCCGCCCGCGGGCGATCCCATGGGCGCGGAGTTCAACTACGCCGAAGAGTTCAAGTCCCTCGATCTTGATGCCCTGAAGAAGGACATCGAGCAGGTGATGACCACGTCGCAGGACTGGTGGCCAGCCGACCACGGCCACTACGGGCCGCTCTTCGTCCGGATGGCGTGGCACAGTGCGGGGACGTATCGCATCAGCGACGGCCGCGGAGGCGCGGGGGCCGGCGAGCAGCGCTTCGCACCCCTGAACAGTTGGCCGGACAACGCGAACCTCGACAAGGCGCGACGGCTGCTGTGGCCAATCAAGAAGAAGTACGGCCGGAAGATCTCATGGGCCGATTTGATGGTCTTCGCCGGCAACTGCGCCCTGGAGTCGATGGGGTTCAAGACGTTCGGCTTCGGCGGCGGGCGCGAGGACGTCTGGGAGCCGGAGGAGATCAACTGGGGCACCGAGGGCACGTGGCTCGACGACAAGCGCTACAGCGGCGAGCGTCAGCTCGCGAATCCTCTGGCCGCCGTCCAGATGGGTCTCATCTACGTGAACCCGGAGGGGCCGAATGGCAACCCTGACCCGCTCGCCGCAGCGAAGGACATCCGAGAAACGTTCCGTCGCATGGCGATGAACGATGAGGAGACCGTCGCGCTCATCGCCGGAGGACATACGTTCGGCAAGACGCATGGCGCGGCCGTGCCCGTGGGCCACGTTGGCCCTGAGCCAGAGGCTGCTCCTCTTCAGGCGATGGGTCTTGGCTGGACGAGCAGCTACGGCTCCGGCAAGGGTGGCGACACCATCACCAGCGGCCTGGAGGTCACCTGGACCTCTACGCCGACCAAGTGGAGCAACAGCTTCTTCTCGAATCTGTTCGGCTACGAATGGGAGCTGACGAAGAGCCCGGGCGGTGCGCATCAGTGGACTGCGAAGGGCGGCGCGGGGGCCGGCACGATTCCGGATGCCCACGACCCGTCCAAGCGTCACGCGCCAACCATGCTGACCACCGACCTCTCGTTGCGCTTGGACCCTGCCTACGAGAAGATCTCGAGACACTTCTACGAGAACCCGGACCAGTTCGCGGACGCGTTCGCGCGGGCGTGGTTCAAGCTGACCCACCGCGACATGGGTCCCATCTCGCGGTATCTCGGCCCCCTGGTTCCTGCGGAGCCGCAGTTGTGGCAGGACCCCGTTCCGCCGGTCACCCACGAGCTGATAGGAGCAGGGGAGATCGCAGCCCTCAAGAACAAGATCCTCGCATCGGGGCTGTCCGTCTCTCAACTCGTCTCGACTGCCTGGGCGTCAGCCTCGACGTTCCGCGGTACCGACAAGCGCGGCGGCGCCAACGGCGCTCGCATTCGCCTTGCGCCGCAGAAGGGTTGGGAGGTCAACAATCCATCCGAGCTGGCGAGCGTGCTGCAGACTCTCGAGGGGATCCAGAAGGCGTTCAACGATGCGCAGGCGGGGGGAAACGCGCAAGCGACTGGAAAGAAAAGGGTGTCGCTGGCCGACCTGATCGTCCTGGGCGGGTGTGCCGCCGTTGAGCAGGCCGCAAGGAACGCCGGACACGACGTGCACGTGCCCTTCACGCCGGGACGCACGGACGCGTCCCAGGAGCAGACCGACGTGGAGTCATTCGCCGTGCTCGAGCCGACGGCAGACGGGTTCCGGAACTACCTCGCGACGGGGCACCAGCTTCCGGCGGAGGTGCTGCTGCTCGACAGGGCGCAGTTACTGACGCTGAGCGCTCCCGAGACGACCGTGCTCGTGGGCGGCCTGCGTGTGCTGAACGCAAACCGCCAGCAGTCCCCGCTCGGTGTCTTCACCAAGCAACCCGAGGCGTTGACGAACGACTTCTTCGTGAACCTGCTGGACCTGGACACGACATGGAAGGCGACGTCCGAGGCCGAGGAGGTCTTCGAGGCCCGCGACCGCCGAACGGGCGCGGTCAAGTGGACTGGCAGCCGCGTCGACCTCGTCTTCGGTTCGAACTCCGAGCTCCGTGCCCTGGCCGAGGTCTACGCGTGTGACGATGCACAGCCGAAGTTCGTGCGCGACTTCGTGGCCGCGTGGAACAAGGTCATGAATCTCGATCGATTTGGCCTTGCCTGAACGTTCTCTGCGCGCTAAGTGCGTTCTACGTCGGCTTCCGGGGCGCCGAGACAGGATCCGGGGGCACCTGGCCATCCGCCGGGCGGGTACCTGCGCAGAACGCGTCCAACCAGGACGACCGCGGGGAGGACGATCCGCTGCAGCCACACCGGGACGCCGGCGAGCCTCTGGGTATGGCGATGCCGATGCAGCAGGTGCACCATATGAAAGACGGAAGGTCGCCCCGCGGTTCCCGCGTTCGCGATCGCAAACACCGCCTGCAGGAACCGGTCGAGATCCGCCGCGGGCACCGCTCGCCCATGGAATCTCAACGGCTCGTCGCCGCCGTTCCACCAGCGGTGGGGTACACCGGCCGGAAAGACCGGCTGCTCTCCCGCGCTGAAGGTCACGGTGCGGCCGCCCACGTGCGCGCTCAGCACGCCGCTCAGCACGGCGCCCTCCTCGCGTTGCGTCACGTGAATGTGCAACGGCGGCCCGTCGCCGCGCGGCGGCAGCGCCCCTTCCATCTCCAGGACGATCTGGCCTCGATCGCGAATCCGGCGGAGACGCAGTGTTTCACCGGTGTGACGATTCTCGAGCTGAATGTGCGGTTCCATCACTCCCACCTACTGGCGCGACGCGGTCCGCCGCGGATCCGGCGAAGAAGATTGGTTCAGGTCACCGGCGCCATGCCAGTTCCTGCAGAACGGGCAGAACGTCGGCGGTTGCGCATTGTCGACATGGTGGCGCACGGGTGAGAGCGTTTGTAGATACCCGAAGATCGCGTCGAGATCGTCGTCGGTCATGTTGCGGTACACGTTCCACGGCATGATCTGGTTCAGCATCCGTGCCTTCACTTGCCCGTTGCGGATGGTTTCGATGAAGAGGTGGGCGTCATAGTAGGGAATGCCCGACGGATCCGGCGTGAGGTTGGCCGATGCGACCCGACCCCACGGCCCCTCGAACACGAAGCCGCCCGCGAAAGGCAGGCCCGCGATCGGCTCACCGCGCCGCTGCGGCGTGTGGCATTCCGTGCAGGCCGCGATCGCCGCCAGGTACGCGCCGCGCTTCACGGGATTGGCGATGTCCGGTGCGGCCACGGCCAGCGTGATGGGCTGTGGGGCCGTCCGAATCAGGTATTGCACCGGAAACACGAGGCGCGTCGCCGGCAGCGGATTGCGTACGGGCGGAAGGGCGCGGAGAAACACGACAATTGACGCGACGTCCTCGTCCGACAGCGCGCGGTATTTCTGGAACGGCATCATGGGAAACAGCGCGCGTCCATCGTGGCCGACGCCTTCGCGGATCGCCCGCGCGAGCATATCGTCGCTCCACGTACCGGTCCCCGTCTCCGGGTCAGGCGTCAGGTTCGGCGCCACGACGTGTCCTGGCAGATCTTTCCAGGTGACCAGGTCCTGGCCGGCTCCGTCCCGGCCCGCCGGAATCGGAGCATCGCGGCGGGTCCAGTCGTGCGGCGAGTGGCAGTGCAGGCAGCCGTTCACCGCCGTGACCAGATAACGGCCCCGGGCGAGCCGTTCCCGGCTGCGTGCGAATGACCGGCTCGAGACGGGCCGTACGCGCGGCCCGAAGAGGATCCGCCGTCCGGCCGGGACACTGATCGCCGCCGCGACCAGGAGGCCCGCCAGCAGCGCGCCTGCGACGAACACTCTCCGTCTCAGCATCATTGTCTCCCGCCTGCGTGCTACACTTGACATGATGTCAAGTGTCAGGCGACAGCGTAGGCGACCACTTGACACGATGTCAAGTGCAAAGCGCGGCGGCGAAACAGGCGGTGGGGATCCGTCCACAAGGCGGCGCATCCTCGACGCCGCCCTCGATCTCATCACCCGGCATGGCGGCGCCGATGTCAGCCTCGCCGACGTCGCACGGGCGGCGCACGTATCCCGGCAGGCACTGTACCTGCACTTTGCCGATCGCTCCGCGCTCTTCGTTGCGCTCGTGCGCCACGCCGACGAGCGGCGAGCGCTGCCGGCGGCCATTCAACGAGTCGCTGATGCGCCGACGGGCGTGGCGGCAGTCCGTGAAATGGTCGCACTGCAAGCGAGGATGAACCCCGAGATCTGGCCGCTCGCGCGCATGCTCGACGCCATTCGCCGTCAGGACACAGCGGCCGAGCGATCCTGGCAGGATCGTCTGCAGAGCCGCCTGACCGGTTGCCGCAGAATCGTCGGCCGTCTCGCTCGAGAGGGTGCGCTTCGACGCGGGTTGACACCTGCCGTGGCCGCGGACCTCCTCTGGGCGCTGACGTCGCTCCGAACGTGGGAAGACCTCGTGCTGCAGCGGCGCTGGAGCCCGGAGCAGTACGAACAGCGTCTATGCGGCGTCCTGCTCGCAATTCTCACTGAGTGAGAGCGTTCCGGATACCTCGACACGCGCCTCGCCCGCATGGCGCTCGCCGGCATCCCGCAGGCCGAGGCGGATCGCCTGAAGCGGTTCTGCGCCAGCGTGAGGTAGCCTCACATGGACGACCTCGGCTGGCCCCGTCGCAGACTCCACAGTCCGCGCGCCGCGAGGATGAAGGTCAAGCCCCCGAGCCCGCCGAGCGCCCAGAGCGTCCAGACGAAGAAGAAGCCGCCGGTGGACTTGGCGATCTCGCCGTAATGTGCCCCCCTCATGTGGATGACGGGCATGCCCGCTGCCAAGACCCCGACGAGCAGCATGATGACGTGCCCCGATCGCTGTTCGGCGAGCACCAGCGTGCCGTATAGCAAGACCGCGAGGACGAGCAGTGCACTGTTTGAGGGCTCGGCCTTCGAGATCCCACGGACGATGTCGTCCGTAATGTGAAGCGTCAGCAAGAGAATCGAGAGCAGAGACGTGACGACCAAGATTGCGTTTTGCTTCATTCGATACTCCCCGTGTTTGATTCCGCGCTGGTCGAATCCGAGCTCGCGCAGCGCCGACGGCCGGCCCACGTGCCATGCGGGCGTCTCTCGAGGATCCGGACGGGAGCATTCCCCGACCGAACGCACACGTGGACAATCTATCAGAGTGGGCGCCGCCCCTAATCACTCATACCGCAGGGGCGCGAGGGGATCGAGGCTGTCGAATCTTTGGAGGAGGTGGGGCAACTCAAACGGGCAATCGACAGCAACGACATCGAGCGCGTCAAGACATTGATGACGCGCAACCCAACCCTTCACCGCGCGCCGATTGGGTACGGGAAGGACGGTCCGCTCACCTGGGTTGCCGAATGCCGGGTGCCGTGGGACTCACCAACTTCGACGAGGCTGTCGATGGCGAAGTGGATGATGGAAAACGGCTCCGACGTTCACCAGGACAGGGACGGGCCGCTGATGCGCGCGGCGCTCAACGGCGACCGCATTCCGATGATGGAGCTTCTCGTCTCGTACGGCGCGGATGTGAACGCCCGGTGGCACGGGGATTTCCCGATCGTTTTTGCACCTTGCGAATCGGTGGATCCCGTCGCGCTGAAATGGCTGCTGGATCACGGAGCGAATCCGAACTGCGACAACCCGCAACGAAAATACACCGGAACTGCGTTGGACTACGTCGTCGGGACGTACGCCCGGTCAGCAGAGCGACTGAGCGCCTGCATCGATCTTCTCCTCGATGCGGGCGGGACGACACGGTACAACGCGCCAGGCGTGCTGGAGGTGCTCCGTCGCCAGCCCGATCGCCTGGTGGAGCAACTCGATGCCGATTCGACACTGGCGCACCGGCGGTTTCCTGAACTGGATTGCGGCAGCACAGGCGCCCGCCGCCTCTTGCTTCAGGGAGCGACCCTGCTGCACGTGGCCGCGGAGTTCGGCATTGTTGAAGCTGCAATGATGAAATCGTTGAATGCACCCCGCTGGGGTACGCATTACGGTTTCAGAACGAGCCACTCTATGAAGGCAGAACGGTCGCGTTCTTGAGAGAACGCGGAGCCATCGAGTGAGCTGATCGCACCACTACTCGTATCTCAGTGGTTCCTATCGGTTGAACCGTGGCCGATCAGTGAACGGACAGCTTCTTCAGCAACCCTTCGTCATTCAGCATTTTCCCGGCGCCCAGGACGACGGCCGCGAGCGGATTCTCAACAATCTGTACGGGAAGGTGTGTTTCCTGACGCAGGCATTCATCAAGATGACGAAGGAGAGCGCCCCCTCCGCATAGCGCGATCCCCCGGTCGTAAATGTCAGCGGACATTTCGGGAGGAACCTGATCGAGGGTTTCTCGCACCGTCCTCAGGATCACCCTGACCGTTTCCGAGAGCGCGTTGCGAATCTCCGCGTCGGAAACGAGGACTCTCTGTGGAACGCCCTTCCCGATATGGCGCCCCCTCACTTCCATCGTGAGCGCAGACTCGAGCTTGGTGGCCGAGCCAATCCGGATCTTTATCTCTTCAGCTGTTCGTTCACCGATGAGCAAGTCGTGTTGCTTCCTCAGATGTTGGATGATCGCCTCGTCCATGGCGTCGCCCGCGACGCGCACGGACCGGCCAATGACCACGCCGAGCAGCGAAATGACGGCAATGTCCGTCGTTCCGCCGCCGATGTCGATGATCATGTTGCCGGCGGCATCCGAAATGGGGAGTCCCGCGCCAACTGCCGCTGCGATCGGTTCGTCGATGAGATGTACCTCGCTCGCCTTCGCACGGCGCGCGCTGTCTTTGACGGCGCGGCGCTCGACAGGCGTGATCTCTGTCGGCACACCGATCACGACGCGAGGGCGGGCCCACGCGCCCGTCTGGCGGTGCGCTTTTCGAATAAAGTGCGTCAGCATTCGCTCGGCGGCGTCGAAGTCCGCAATGACGCCGTCGCGGATCGGCCGCACCGGTCGCAGAGTCGTCGGGCTGCGCCCGAGCATCTCACGGGCATCGGTGCCGACCGCTTCGACGGCTCCGGTCGCCGCGTTGAACGCGATGACCGAAGGCTCGCTGACGACGATTCCTTTTCCAGGTGCAAAGATGCAGGTGTTCGCTGTACCCAGATCGATGGCGAGGCCGGAACCAAGATGCCCAAATGACATTGGCGAGCGTGAGCCCCTTCCGCAAAAGGCATTCCACTGCGATGCGGATGGCGACTGTTCGAAACCTTTCAGGAGATCGACTGGGTACGTCCAGCGGATTCCCGGAGGAGGCCCGACCGACGTTACGTTCCGGTTCTGCCGGCGACGATTCTGTGAAACGGCGTTTGATGACGTGATTGAACTCAGGAATTCCGTCAAGGCATCTCAAACGCGACGTACGACCACTGACCGGCTCGCTCAACCTGAATCGCGACTGGATCGCCTGACTTGAGACCTGCGACGGCGGCTCGCAGATCGTCGACGGAGAAGACGCTCTGGCCGTTGATCTCGTGGACAATATCGCCGGCCTGCAGGCTGGTATCGGCGCTCCGAAGCTCGATCGTACGCGCCGCGACGATCGCGCCTGACGCCAGACGGACGGCGCCAACGGCAGAAGCGGTCCGCTCGTCGAGCGTGACAACCATGATTCCCAGCCGGGGGATCAAACTCTTCGACAACTCCGAGAGGTCGGACAAGCGTTCCGTTGGCTCCTGGACCTCGACGGGTGTGACGTCAAAGGACAGCGTCTGGTCGCCACGCATCACCTGAATCTTCATGGCGTCGCCGGGGACGTGCTGGAACGACAAGCCGATCATCGCCGCGACGTTGTCCAGGGTCCGGCCGTCAACGTTCAGGAGAACGTCATTGAGCTTCATGCCGGCGGTGGCCGCGGGGCTCCCTGGCTGAAGATCGCTGACCAACACTCCTGAACTGCGCGGTAACTTGAGCGCGGCCGCGAGTGGGGGCGTGATGGTTTGAAGGCCAGCCCCGATGACCGGCCGATGGACGTGGCCGTACTGCCGCAACTGTTCGATGACCCAATGGACGAGAACGCCCGGCAGCGCAAACCCGATGCCTTCATTGCCCCCGGACTGAGTCGCGATGAACGTATCGACACCAACCATCTCGCCCGCCGCGTTCACAAGAGGGCCGCCACTGTTTCCCGGATTAATCGGTGCGTCCGTCTGGATATACAACATGGGGCTATCGGGATCCAACTGGCGGGCAATCGAGCTGACGACACCCATCGAGACGGAATTCTGCAGACCTTCGGGGCTCCCGAACGCAAAAACGACTTGCCCCTGCCGCAACCGGCCAAACTCGGCGATGGGCAGCGCAGGCAAGCCGCTCGCAGCGATCTTGAGCAGCGCCAGATCCGCCTCAGCGAACGAGCCAACCAGCGTCGCGTTGATCGGCTGCACAAATGATTGCGCCAGGACGCCGCCAATGGTCTGGGTACCGGCAGGCACAAGCCTGACCCGGATTTGCTCCGCCTTCGCGACGACGTGGGCGTTGGTGACGATGTAGCCATCCGGCGCGACAATCACGCCAGAGCCGATGCTGTGTTCCCATCCAACCATCGCGTTGGTACGACCGGTTGGCTCAGGTCCCCCAAACCTTGTGACCAGAATCTGGACCACGCTTGGGGATACCCGCTGCACCATGCTCTCGACGGCGTTGCTGAAGGCGTCGAGGGCGCCCACGGAATTCCTCGCAGCCGGCGTCTGCGCTCGAGCCTGCCCCGACACGATCGTCAATAGGATCCCGAGCGCGATCCAGACAGACCTCGATGGGAATGCTCGCTTAGACATTGGTGTCGCTCCACGAAAATGCAGCTGCCTTCCTAAGGGGTGGGACTCGTTGCGCCCTACATGTTATGTGCCATATGACGAGATGCTCGGGCCAAGCCGTTCACACCTCGATGTCCTATGAATTGGTCGAACCCATTGTCCCAGGAAAGTGCCACTGCAGGGCGCCAAGGCGGACGGCATCTCCGACCCTCCGACGTGATCTGATCGGTAGTGGCTCATGTTGCAAAAGGGCACAGACGGGCAAGGCGCCCAGCATCTAGTCTGGTCGTGAGGAATTGGAAGGAGCATTCTTATGCATCTGATCCGAATTAGCTGCTGCGCAGCCATGCTGGCGCTGTTGGTGACGCCAAGCGCCCGCGCGGACGAGTGGGACAAGCTGACGTACTTCACCTTCAGCGGGCCGGTGCAAGTGCCCGGTGCGACGTTGCCGGCCGGCACCTACATGTTCAAAATCGCCGACGGCGCGTCCAACCGCCACGTGGTGCAGATTTTCAGCAAGGACGGCAAGAAACTCTTCAGGACCCTCCTCGCGATCCCGGAT
>DASZFS010000528.1:0-7943 GCA_035939575.1 Vicinamibacterales bacterium
ACGAGAACACGGAGCCTCTACTCGGTCAGTTATGGCTGCGACCCGGAGAACATCGTGAAGGCGCGCGATCTCATCGCGCGGGATCTGCGATCCATGCAGACCGACAACGTGACGCCGCAGGAGCTGCATCAGGCCAAGTCATTGCTGTTGCGGCAGATGCTCTTGCGCGAGGCGAGCGAGGACGCGGTCGCTGGTGGACTGCTCTCGCGTGCGCAGGCAGACCTGGCGCTCGACGAGCCGGCGCGTGCGGCGCGGCAGTATGCGGCGTTGACGGCGGATCAGGTGCGCGCCGCCTTCGCGAAATGGATTCGGCCCAACGCGTTCGTCCAGGTCGTCCGCGGCCCGGCGTCGCAGTAGACAAGCTTGATGGGCGCGCGGTCCGCCGGTCTAACGGTCCGTCGGTCCGCGGTCCTTCGATCAGCGGCGCGGCATCGACTTGGCGACGGTCTCGACCTCGCCCCAGACGCGCAGGAGGTTGCCGCTCCAGATCTTGGCGATTTGCTCCTCCGTGTAACCCCGCCGCACCAGCTCGAGCGTCACATTGAAGGACTCTGCGGCGCTGTTCCAGCCATCGATGCCGCCGCCGCCATCGAAGTCCGACGCGATGCCGACGTGATCGATGCCGATCAACTTCGCCGCGTAATCAATGTGATCGACGTAGTCCTTCACCGTCGCGCGCCCGGCGGCGGGGTACTGCCGATCGATTTGCGCCATGCGACGCTCGAACTGCGCACGCCGATCGGCCGCAAGCGTCTCGGGTCCGGGCGGCCCGCTTCGTCCGCTCCCGCCGCGCCCGCCGCGTCCCGGCTCCGCCGCCGCGGACGATCCTTCGATGGGGCAGCGATAGGCCGGTGAAGGTGACGCCGCCCCGCTCCGCCCCGCGCCGCCTCCGCTGGACAAGCCGAATTCGTCCCGGAGCGCCGCGATCGCCGGCGCGCGCCCGCCCGGGTCGGCTTTGATGAACTCCGAAACGGCGTTGATCTGCACGACGCCGCCGTTGGTCTTCATGGCCATCAACATCTCGTCGTCCATGTTGCGCGTCTGGTTCGCGAGACGGCGCACCGACGAATGCGACGCGATGACGGGCGCGCGCGACAGGCCGATCAGTTGCAGCATCGACGCCTTCGACGGATGGGAGACGTCCACCATCATGCCGAGGCGGTTCATCTCTTGCACCACCTGACGCCCGAGCGGTGACACGCCGCCCCATTTCCACTCGTTCCCGGCCTCACCCGTGTGCGAGTCGGCCAGCTGGTTGTGACCGTTGTGCGCGAGCGACAGGTAGCGGCCGCCGCGGTCGTAGAACTCCTTCACGCGACCGATGTCGGTGCCAATGGGCCAGCCGTTCTCGACGCCGATGACCGCCACTTTCTTGCCGCTCTTCGCAATGCGCAGGACGTCGGCCGGCGTCAGCGCGAGCTCGATCTCTTTCGGCGCGATCTGTTCGGTGAGCCGGTGGATGGCGTCGAACTTCTCGATGGCCGCGCGGTACGCACCGGCATACCCGGCCGGCGTCAGCTCCCCCTGCCCGACGTAGACAATGAAGAAGGACACGTCCAGGCCGCCTTCCTTCATCTTCGGCAGGTTCACCTGCGTCGTCAGCCGCATCGTGTAGTTGCAGCCGGCGGTGAAGTTGCGCGGGTCAATGTCGTCGTGGGTATCGAGGGTGATCACGCGGTTGTGGATCGCGCGTGCGCGCGCGAGGACGTCCTGCTGCGCCTGAGGCGCAGCACCCGCTAGAGGAACGAGCGCGAGGACGGCACCGGCGATGACCAGTCGAAGTCTGATTGACATGGCAAGATTCTGCCATAGCATCCGAACGCTGGTGTTGAACAGCGGGACGATCTCCTTCAGCGAAGTTCTGACCTATACTGCGGACGTGCGCCGCCTTCTCGTGTGCGTCCTTGGGTTCTGGATCGTCGTGATGTCGGCGATCGACCCCACGTGTTGCGTCGACGGCTGCGGCCGCACCGGGCTGGCGGCGAGCCATACGGCTGCTGCCGCTGCCAGCAGCGCCACAGACTGCCCCTTCTGCTCCGGGCTGCTCACGCCAGAGGTCGCGCCGTTCGCCGCTGAAATCGCCCTCCTCGAATCGGTGCCCGATGTTCGCATCCCCGTTCCGGTCCTGCTCCTGATCTGCGCGATCGAACGGCCTCCGCGCGCCTGATCGACCACGACAACACGACGTCATCAAATGTGGTGGGGCCCTGGAGCGTACCGGGAGGAGCGGAGCCATGGTGCGAGTGTCCGCGTGCAGGAAATGGTGTGCGGCAGTGGTGTGGGGAGTAGCAGTATCGAGCCTGGCGTCGAGCGCCTCTGCGCAGGATGACCACGCGCTCATCCTGGAGTTCGGCGCAGCCGGAGACTGGTCACGTGCTGAGGGGTTTCATCCGGGTGGAACGTTCGCCTTCGAGGTCACCCCGATCGAGAACTGGCTCGAGCTGGAGATTGGCGTGACGGCCATTCGTGCCGATGCCAGTACCGAGATGCCGGTCGATGTCCTGTTCAAGAAGCCGTGGCGGTTCTCCCCGCAGTTCGAGTTCATGGCCGGGATCGGGCCGGAAATCGTCCACGCGACGGGAGCACATCCCGAGACCTTCTGGGGCCTCTCGTCCGTGCTCGATTTCATGTTCTGGCCGCGTCGGAACGTGGGATGGTATGTCGAACCCGGATACGAGCTCACGTTCCGTGACGGGACGAACCATCACGGCTTAGGGATCGCGGCGGGGCTGTTGATCGGGCGGTGATGTCCGTATGTCCAATGTCTGCCGCGCTCAATGTCGCCACACGACGGCCATGTTGATCAGAGCTCTGACAAGGCTGTCACCGGATTCACGCGACCCGCTCGCAGCGCGGGCAGCCAGGCCGCGAACGCCGCGATGGCGACCAGCCCAATCGGTACAGCGACGTAGGTGAGCGGATCCAGGCTGCCCACACCGAACAGCAATCGCTGCATCGCTCGCGCCGCGACGGCCGCTACGACCAACCCGATCAACGTTCCCGCGATCACCACGCGCAAGGCATCGCGCACGACCATCGACCGCACGCCGACGGGCTCGGCGCCGAGCGCCAGTCGTATCGCAATCTCGCGCCGCCGCTGCGCCACGGAGTAACTCATCACGCTGTACACGCCGGTGCCTCCGAGCAGCACCGCCAGGGCCGCGAACGCGCCGAGCAGGAGCAAGGCGAACCGCCGATCCGCCGTGTGCGCGTCAACGTAGTCGGCGACTGGCGCGAGGTTCGCGACCGCCAGACCTGCATCGGCCTGCCGGACGACATTGCGTACTACGCCGAGCATCTGCTCCGCAGGACGGGTGGTTCGGACGACCATGGATACAAACGGCATTGGCATCGTCGAGAACGTCTCGTACATTTCAGGCTTCGATGGCTCATCGAGCCGCCGCTGCCTGACGTCGCCGACGATACCGACGACTTCGTGCCATCGATTGGCTTCTTCTCCGCTGCGAATGCGGCGGCCGATCGGCTCCTTGCCGGCCAGCACCTGCCGGGCAAAGGCTTCGTTCACGACGACGGCGCGATCCTCCTCCCAGATCTCACGCTCGGTCGGCCAGCGCCCTGACTTCAGTGGGATGCCCATCGCCTCGAAGTAGTTGCCGGCGACGAGGTTGTAGTACACGATCGGCTCGTCGCCTGGCGCGACCGGGGCGTCTTCGACCCACACCGGCGACAGCCACAACTTCGGCCTGAACGGGAAATACAGCAGGGCACCTGCCGCCTGCACGCCCGGCGTCTCCTCGAGCGAGCGGGTCAGATTGCGGTAGAAGCGTGTCTGTTGCGCGGCCCCTGGATACCGGGAGCTCGGCAGATACAGATCGAAGAGGATGGCGCGCTCCGGACGGAAGCCGGGATCGACGCGCAGCACGTTCTGCAGGCTTCGGAGCAGCAGGCCGCCCGTCACGAGCAACGCGCACGCCAGCGCCATCTGGCAGGCGACGAGCACGGCGCGTGTGCGCCGGGATCCTGCGCCGCCGCTGCCTCCACGTCCGCCTTCGTTCATCGACTCGCGAAGATTCCCGCGCCGAAGCTCGAGGAGCGGCGCCAGGCTGCACAACAGGGCGGCGCCGAGACCAATCGCCGCGGTAAATCCGAAGACACCTGGGGTGAGGGCGGCCTCAGAGATCCGGGGAATGTCAGGCCGGAGTTGACGCAGCAATATGAGCGACGCCCACGCCGCGCCGAGGCCCGCTATCGATCCGCAGCCGGCGAGCGTCAGCGTCTCGACGAGCAGGAGCCGCACGAGCTGGGCCGGGCTGGCGCCGAGTGCCAGCCGCGTCGCTGTTTCGCGCCGACGCGACGCCGCGCGCGCCAGCATGAGATTCGAGATATTGGCGCATGCGATCAGGAGCACTATTCCGACCGCTCCGAACAGCGCCAGGAGGCCCAGCCGCACCTGGCCGGTCAAGGTGTCGCCAATCGGCACGAGTCGCACGTCGTAGCCGGCCGCGACTGACGTCGGCTCGCGCCACAACTGGTGCTGGAGCGTGGTCATTCTGATCCGCGCCTGCTCAATCGAGAGGCCGGGCTTGAGCCGTCCGACGATCGCGAGATAGCGGGCCTTGTACGACGTCGCGCGCTGCTCCTGGATGTTGTAGCGATACAGGCAGGTCCAGACATCGCCCCAGCCGACGGACAGATTGAGAGCGACCTGGGGCATTACGCCGACCACCGTCGCCGATGTCCCGCGTACGCGGATCGCTCTCCCGATGACTGCGGGATCGCCGTTGTAGCGGCGTTTCCACAAGTCGTAGCTGATGACCGCTTCGCTGCCGCCGCCCTTGCTCTGCTGGTCCTTGTAGCTGCGTCCGATCAACGGCTGCACGCCGAGGACCGAGAAAAAGTTCGCCGTCGCCGTTACGAAATTGATCGACTCCGGCTCGCCGGTCGCGTCCTCGAGGTTCGCCGTCTCCCAATAGCGGAACGCCGCCAGGTCTTCGAAGGCTTCGTTTCTCGTCTTCCAATCGTCGTAGGTGATCGGCGAGACAAATTGCGCCTCGATGGCGGGCGCCGACTCGCCGACGACCACGAGGCGATCCGGCTGCCGAAACGGCAGCGGCTTGAGCAGGACGGCTTGGAGCGCGCTGAAGATCGCGGTGTTGGCGCCGATGGCCAGCGCAAGGGTCAGCACTACCATCGTGCCGTATCCTGGCCGCGAAATCAGACTCCGGAACGTGTACCGGAAATCCAGTCTTGTATCGGCGAGCCAGCCTTGCCCTTGAGTCGTTGAAACGTCACTGGTCATCTGACCATACTCCGTGGATCTTGACGTCGTATGTCCCACGCTGCCTGAAGACGTCATAGACATCCAACCTACTTTCAATTACGAGTCTGATCCTTGCTATGAACGGTTCCAGCCAACCAATCCACGGTCGGCAGGCAAGTCGGGTCGACGCGTCGTGCTACGCTTCCCGTGTTGAGGCGTCTCGTCGTGTCGGTCGTCGTGTGGGCGTGCATCGCCGGCGCAGCCGCCGTTGCATCGGGCCAGAGCCCGACCGAGGAAGATGCGCACAGACCTCACGACGCCGTCGACGTTGGGTGGCAGCTCATGCTGGACGGCGTTGTTTTTGCGACCTTCGATCATCAGGGCGGCCGGCGTGGCGCCCAGGAGTTCGAATCCCAGAACTGGTTCATGGCGATGGGTACGCGACGTCTCCCACGCGGCACACTCACGCTCTCCGGCATGGTGTCGGCCGAACCGCTGACGGTCGGGATCGCGGGCTACTCGGAGATCTTTCAGGAAGGGGAGGCGTACCACAACCTCCAGGTCACCGATCGCCAGCATCCCCACGACCTGTTCATGCAGCTCGCGGCGGCGTGGCGTCTCCCCATCGGCCAGCAGGTGAGTCTGACGGTCGCTGGCGGGCCCAGGGGCGAACCGGCGCTCGGTCCGGCGGCGTTCATGCACCGCGCGTCCAGCGCTGAGAATCCCGCGGCGCCGCTGTCGCACCACATCTTCGATTCGACACATACGACTACTGGTGTGGTGACGGCGGGACTGGACCGCGGTCCGTTCGCGATCGAGGGCTCGGTCTTTCGCGGACGCGAGCCAGACGAGGACCGCTACGATCTCGACGTCGGCGCCCTCGATTCCTGGTCCGCGCGGGTGTGGTGCCGCCCGAACAAGGAGTGGGCGATTCAGGTGTCGCACGGGTATCTTCACGAGCCCGAACAGCTCGAGCCTGGCGACCAGCGACGGACGAACGGATCGGTGTCGTGGTTCAGAGAACGCCCCTCGGGTTTCACGGCCGTGACGGCCGCGGTCGGCTGGAATGTCCGACACTACAGTACGGTTCATGCGCTGCTCGCCGAGGTGACGCATCAATCCGGTGCGACGTCGGTGTACGCCCGGATCGAGGACTTGACGGTCGAGACGGAGATTCTCCTGTTTCCTGAGATAGTCCATCGACCTCATCCCGGCGAGCTCGTGGACCCGATCCGGGAGATCACCTCAGGCGTTGTCCGCGACCTGGCGAACGTCCATGGGTTTCAGATGGGAGTTGGCGGCGACGTCAGCTTCTACGGCGTGCCCGATCTCCTGAAGTTCACGCACGGCGATCACCCGGTGTCGTATCACATCTTCCTGCGCGTGCGGCCGCCGGCACGCGGCGGCCGGATGTGGAACATGACGATGGGTCAGCCCATGGAAGGCGAGATGGGCGATGGCGTGCCAATGCACCACCATGGCGGCTGACGCTCTCGGGAGGCTTACGAGGAGAAGCGGGGCGGCGGTTCTTCTGCTGTCGCTCGCACGGCTCACGACGAGCTGTTCCGCGAGCCCCCCCGCGCCGTCAGCGCCGATTCTGGCGCCAACGGGACCGGTCGTGAACATCGCGGGAACGTGGACCGGTACGTTCGCGTCGGCCAACTTTCCAACCCGGACCATCACGCTGATGGTCTATCAAACGACGAACTGCGTAGATGGGGCCTGGCACAGCGCTTCGTCCGATTGGGCCGGGGCCATCAGCGGATACGCCGGCACGACGTCCTACGCGGGGCAGTTCTCGTTCGAGCGAACATCCGCCGCCGGCGGACAGTGTTCGGCGGCGGGGAATATGAGCGGACCTGTGACCGGAAACACCCTCCATTGGACAACCGCGGGCCTCACGGCAGTGGGCGCCTGCGCCGGAGAGGTGCCGCAGTCGATCGTCATCGATCTTCAGCGGCAGTAACGGTTCGGGGTCCCATCCCAGCTTATTTGCCCTGCGCGGTCCGTTCCGCCAGAGAGACGAGCTCGGAGAGCGTCGTACGACCGTGATCGGCGTCGTACCAGGATTGGCGTTCGGCCAGGCGTCGCCCGTTCCCGGGATTCACCCCCATGGTCAGGAACAGATGCTGCAGCACGAGCGGGCGCTCGACCCACGCCCCTACGTCTCTCCCGTCGCGCAGGAGGATGACGGTGGGGGTTGCGGTTCGGCCATCAGGCGTCGGATGGCGGGACATCAGCGCTTGGCCGACCGTGCGATCGACGATTCGCGTTTCCACCCCCGCCATCGTGCCGAGCCTGACGATGTAGGGCACTGTATTCACGGAATCAGGGCACCAGTCTTCCGCGACGATGAGAAAGAGAAGGCCGGAGGTGACGCGTCGCAGCCGAAGAACCAGCTCGGGCGGGATGTTCGTCCAGGCCGCGTTCTTCAACCACAACTCCCGTTGTTGTGTCGCCCGGTCCACAAACTGCTCGAGAGTCTGACCCCGGCTGTAGAACGAGAGCGGCACCGCAGGTTCGGGACCCACTTGGAGCGGTGCCATGAACAGGAAAACGGACAGTAAGGAGAGCATGCACGCCGAGCCGTCAGCGCGATTCTAACAGGTGGGCCCTCAACTCTGGCTGCGGGACCGCCGGCGGCATGAAGAGCGCCAGCGCCATCGGTTCGCTGGCGAAGGGGGCCGCCGACGTCCCGCACGCGTCGAGTAGAGCGCGGCCG
>DASZFS010000529.1:0-7723 GCA_035939575.1 Vicinamibacterales bacterium
GCCGGACCTGTACTACTCGTCCGAACAGGTGCCCATGACGACGACCACATGGTTCGTCCGGACCGGCGCCGATCCGATTCGGCTGGCGTCGATCCTCCTGACACGCCTGCATGAGGTCGAGCCGCAGATCCTGCGGCTCGACAGCCGGGGGATGGCCGATGTCGAGCGCGAATCCACGCAGGTGACGCGTCTCGTGCTCTGGCTGATTGGTCTCTTTGCCGTGGCGGCCCTCGCGCTCGCCGCGGTCGGCGTCTACGGCGTCATGTCGTACGTGATTCGCCAGCGGACGCGTGAAATCGGCCTCCGGGTGGCGTTGGGCGCGACGCGTGCCGCGATCGTGCGGCTCGTGATGCGCCAAGGCCTTGCGATCGCCGTCGGAGGCACCGTGCTCGGTGTGGCCATCGCGCTCGCCGCCGCGCGCACGCTGGAAGGGCTCCTCTACGGCATCGCTGCGCGCGATGTGACGACCTTGGCGGTCGCGTCGGCAACGCTGATCGGAACGACCTTGTGCGCGTGCTACATCCCCGCGCGGCGGGCGGCGCGAATCGATCCCGCGCGCACGCTTACCGAATCGTAGGCCACCGGCCGGCTCATTTCTTGAGGCGCACCACTACGGGACAATCGGCGTCAGGGGCCTGCGCGAGCGCGCGGTCACACTGGGCGAGATAACTCTTCAGAGTCCGGCGGAATTCCTGCAACTGCGTCACGCGCGCGTCAAGGTCCGTCAGTTTTCGCTGGAGGAGTTCCTGAACTTGGCGGCATTGGTTGCCGCGACGCGCGTCAAAGCGCAGCAGGTCCTTGATCTCCGCCAGCGTCATCCCGTGCGTCTGCGCCTGCTTGATGAACCGCAGCCGCTCGATAACGTCGGGCGCGTAGACACGGAATCCCGCGGAGGTGCGGCGAAGGGGCGCGATCATCCCCAGACGTTCGTAGTACCGCAACGCGTCACGG
Source organism: Vicinamibacterales bacterium (assembly GCA_035939575.1). Classification (GTDB taxonomy): domain Bacteria; phylum Acidobacteriota; class Vicinamibacteria; order Vicinamibacterales; family CAVVIG01; genus DATKHR01. The sequence goes on from DASZFS010000529.1 coordinate 952, forward strand.
GTCAGTCCCGCGCGTGCGGCCAGTTCACCGATGGCGAACGAGGAATCCCGCACCATGCCTAACCTTTGATTCAATCCGACCTTAAGGCGCATTCAATACGGCTTGAACTCGTTTCACGGCCTCGGTCAGATCCCCGAGGCAGCATGCACCGCGCGGGTTGCGAACCTCACAGGCGCATCGCCCTGCCGCGATGTGTTCCCGGATACGTTCCACGGCCAGCGAGCGTCCCCCGCGCTCGAGTTCCGCCCGGATTGAGGCTTCCGATTCGCCAAAGCAATAGCAGATCGGTCGGGTTCCGAAGCGTTGCTTTTGCCACACCGCGACACGAAGATCGCCGGGCCCGAACGTGCCCCCCGCGTCGTCGAAGTACACAACGTCGCACGCGGGATCCGGGCAGAAACGATGATCCACGACGCTCAGGCGGCTGAGGGCTGCCTCCGTCAGAAGAGCCTTCACGGTCTGAAGGTCGACGGCGCTGCCGGCCGACCCGCTGGACGGACAGCGGCTGGCTCTTGTCTCGGACGCCTTGCCCGCGCAACAGCAGCTCGACACCAATGCCCCCTGAAGCAGTATCCCCTCTGGAGCGCACTCCAGTGTCAAGGGTGTTTGTTCGACGTGAGCGGACCGTACGAGTGATAAACCGGAGTGGATCCGGTGCAGAATATCCGGAATACCGGGCATGACGCACCGCCCTCACCTGGCGTTGGCCGCCGCCGTCGCGCTCACCATCGTCGCCCCGGCGGCGGCTGATTCGCGCTGGTCCCTCCTGAACACCGGGTCGATGACGATCATCGGCGATCAGTCGCCTTCGACGCTTCGGGACGTTGCGATTCAGATCGAGCAGTTCCGCGCGGTCGTCGGTGGGCTCATTCACAATGCGGATCGCCCGCTGTCGGTGCCCACCGTCGTGTTCGTGGTCGGCAGTCGCAAGGCGCTGGAGCCGTTGCTCCCCCTCTATAAGGGCAAGCCGGCCACCATCGCCGGATATTTCAGCCAGGGCCAGGACACGAACTACATCGTCATGTCGCTGGAAGGCTTCGAGGAATCGGCGGCAATCACCTACCACGAGTACACGCACCTGCTCGTGAAGAACGCCGTGCGGTCCCTGCCCGTGTGGGTCAACGAAGGTCTTGCCGAGTACTACAGCACGTACACGCTGGTCGATCACGGCCAGGCAGCGGACGTTGGGCGCGGAATCAAGAGTCACATCTTTCTCCTGCGTCAGCGTTATCTGCCGATCGCTGAGCTCATCGCCGTCGACCAGTCGTCGCCCATGTACAACGAGGGCGAGCGGCGGTCGATCTTTTACGCCGCGTCCTGGGCGGTCGTTCACTACTTGATGATCGCAAGGCCCAACGGCGGCGCCGCCCTCAATCAATACGTGACGGAAATTGCCGAAGGACACGCCGCCGTCGACGCCTTCAAGAATGCCTTCGGCGTCTCGCCGGCCGAGTTCGATAAAGAGCTTCAGACATACCTGCGGAGACTGACGTTCGACGCCGTGCGTTTCAGGTTCAACGAGAGGTTGACGAGTGCCGAGCCGGCATCGGGTCGCGCGATGACCCCCGGCGAGGTGGACGCGTGGATTGGCGACGCGCAACGTCGCATGAATCGGGCTGCGGAGGCTGCCCCGCGAATCGAGCGTGCGGCGTCCGCCGAGCCCGACAGCGCAACGACACAGATGATTCTGGGATTGCTCCGATTGTCGCAGAATAAGACGGTCACCGCTCTCGGCGCGTTCGGACGGGCGGCTGAGCTGGCGCCGAAAGACTTTCTGACGCAGTACGTCTGCGGCGTCTCGTGTCTCCGGGCGGATCCCGATGGCTCCCGCGGACAACACAGCCAGGCGCTCGAAACGTTGAAACGTGCGGTGATGCTGAACGCCACCTCTTCGGATGCCTATGCGGCTCTTGCGTACGTCCAGATGCTTTCCCGCGAAACATTGCCTGACGCACGCGCGTCAATCGAGCACGCGATTGCGTTGTCGCCCGGCAGGCTGGACTATCGACTTCGCTATGCGGACATCCGGTTGCTTCAGGGTGATATCGATGTCGCGAAGAACATATTGACCTCGATCGCGGCAATCACGACCGACAGCGTCGTGTCGAGCGCCGCGTCGACACGGCTCGCGACCATTGCGGAACATGAGATCCGGCGCAGTCCTGGTTCAGCGCCTGGAGCCGGGCGGGACAGCAGAGATGGCCAGTCGGGGCTCCTGTTGCGCGCCGTGCGCGACGGGGAAGAACGCATCCTCGGCCAGCTCACGCGCGTCGATTGCGCAAAGGCCGGTGTTCGCTTCACTGTGGAGACGGACGAGCGAGAGGTCACGGCCGCCGCCGCCAGAATGGAAGACGTCGAGCTGACGACCTTTCTCGACGAGAAGACCTTCACGGTTGTCTGCGGCGCGCGATCGGCGACGGAACGAGTGTATCTGACCTGGCAACCCGACAGGCGGTGGGGCGCGGGCGTCGTGGGGGCGGCCATGGCCGTAGAGTTCCTGCCCAAGACGTTCACACCCTGAGGAGGCTCGCATGCGATCGGCCTTGTGGTGGCTCGTATCGATCATCTGCGGAGCGGTGTTTCTGCCCGCTCGAGTTCCCCCGCTTGCAGCTCAAGCCCGGATCTCGACCGCGCTCACCGGTCTGGTGACGTCGGCGCAGGAAGGGCCGATGGAGGGCGTACTGGTCAGCGCGAAGCGCGTTGGGGCCACGATCACAGTCACGGTCGTCTCCGATCGCGAGGGCCGGTATCGCTTCCCTGCGTCTCGATTGGAGCCAGGGGAATACGCACTTCGCGTGCGCGCGGCCGGCTACGATCTGACGCGCGCCACTACCGCCACCGTCGCCCCGCAGAAAACGTCGACACTCGATCTGCAGCTGCAGAACACTCCAGACCTGGCATCGCAGTTGACGAACGCCGACTGGTTCGCGAGCTTTCCAGGAACGGACGCCCAGAAGGCTTCGATCAGAGGCTGCACGCATTGTCACACACTCGAACGGATTGCCCGGAGCCGCTACGGCGTGGATCAGATGGTAAACGTCATCGAGCGGATGTCCACGTACCCTCAGCTGTCCTTCCCGTTCAAGATCCAGAAACTGCCGGCGGCGAGGATTGGCGGCGAACAGCAATCGCCCGAACAGCGCCGCGCCGCGTGGCGTCGTCAGGCCGAATACCTGACGACGATTAATCTGAGCGCGGGATCGGCATGGAGCTACGCACTCAAGACGCCGCCGCGACCGAAGGGCCAGGCCACGCAGGTGATCTATACAGAGTACGACCTGCCGCAGCGGACGCGCCAGCCGCACGACGTCATCGTGGATTCTGGAGGTCTGGCGTGGTACGCGAGCTTCGGCGAGCAGATCCTCGGCGCACTGGATCCGACAACAGGCAAAGTCGTCGAGTTTCCAATCCCGACGTTGAAGCCTGAGGCGCCGACCGGGATCCTCGGCGTCCGCTTCGACAAGGACGAGAACGTGTGGCTCGGCATGCAGTTTCAGGGCGGTATTGCAAAGTTCGATCGTCATGCCAGGACGTTTCAGACGTGGAGCCTGCCGCCTCGCCTCAACGGACCTCATGTCCAGATCAATCAGGTCAGCCCCGATCGAGCCGACGTGGATGGCCGGGTCTGGTTGCAGGACGCCGGCACCTACACCGTACTGCGTCTCGACATGGCGTCCGGCAGATTTGACGTGTTCGAGCCGTACAGGATTCCGCGGCCGAATGTCTACGACGTGATTCCTGACTCGCGCAACAACGGGTACTTCCTCGTGCTCGGCGCCGAAGACGTGGGCCGAATTGACGCGAAGACAGGTGAGATCCGGATCTTCAAGACGCCAACCCCACGCTCCGGACCGCGCCGTGGGATGATGGATTCGCAGGATCGCTTGTGGTTCGGCGAGAACAACGGCGATCGCATCGGCATGTTCGACACGCGGACCGAGCGCTTTCAGGAATGGCAGGTCCCGACGCCGGGCGCCTGGCCGTACGACGTGACAGCGGACAGAAATGGTGACGTCTGGGCTGGCGGCGAGTACAACGATCGCATCTTGCGTCTCGATCCGAAGAGCGGCAACTTCCTTGAGTATCTCCTCCCGCGCTCGACGAACGTGCGGCGCGTGTTCGTCGACAACCGCACGACCCCCGTGACCTTCTGGGTCGGGAACAATCACGGCGCGTCAATCGTCAAGCTCGAACCGATTGGCGCCCCGTTACCCGGGCAGACCGCCCAGGCGGCTGACGTCGACGTTTCCCAAGCGGCCGTCGCGAAAACAATCAGCCGCTGAATGCATGAACGACGGCGCGGTAGTGGATCGACGCTTCGCTCGCGCCAGAGGGTGGGCCTGAAACAATCTCTGCCGAGGCGAACCCGGCGGCGGCGCACGTCGCGAGTAGACCTTCAGCGGTCGGCACCCAGAAAATCGTCGGGTCGTGATTGATCTGAGCGCCACCCACGAATTGCCACAGCGGCCGGCCGGCCGCCTCGGGTAGCAACACGGCTTCGGATTCAATGACGGCGACGCCACGCGTCAGCTGGCGCAAGCGCCGCAGTGCCCGCAGCGGCTCCTCCAGGTGATAAATGACACCGAGCAGCAGCACGACGTCAAATGTCCCGAGTGACGCCACATTCATCGTCATGAAATCATCCACGACCACCTCCGCGTGGCTGTTACGGAGACGATACGCCAGGTCGAAGCCCCGCTTTCCCGGCAACGCAGCTGGATCCCAGATTTCGGGCAGTCGGTGGAACGCGCAGATCGGCTGACCTGCCACGCGCTGTGCAAGCGTGTACGCCGAGGCCTTCTCGAAATCGATCGACCACGCGTAATGATCGAGGGCAACGGCGCGGCGGGCGCCGAGGTGTTCGGCGTGAAACGTATAGAACCCGTCCCACGCCCCAATGTCGATGACCGACTTGTTCCCAAGGTCGGGGAGATGCAGACGCCGCATCTCGTCGTAAAAATGGTGTGGGGTCTTCAGTCCAGGCGTGACGACGCCATCGCCGAGGTCGATCGAATGGTGCCAGTGAGGCACGGCATCGACGAGGCGCTGTTTCCCGGCACGGTCAAGTGGTTCCACCATCGAGCTTTGGCCCACGCGTTTCGCGACGGCTACTGCGTCCCGGCGCGGCGCTCCCGAGCCATGTCGAGGAAATCAAGCTGCGCCTTCAGCAGGTGTTGTTTCAGTTGAATCGGGGTTCCGAGCTCGAGGTATGACTCGGCGCTCGTGTCGTACGCCGTCCAAGCGGGCAATCCCGTCCCATTCGGATCGCCAGTCGTCGCGAAATTGACCCAGTAGCTGGACATCGCGTCGGCGAGCGTGTGATCGGCGCCCCCGTACGCAAACGCTGGATTTCGCAGGTTGGCGAACACGTATTGGATCTCTGACGCGTGATAGGCGCCGCGGGTCCTGGCCTCCGGCCCCGGTGGCACGTGGGTGAATTGGTACAGGAATGCCTTTCGTTGACCGGCGGTGACCATCCGCGCCCACGTGCGCATCTCCACGCTGAACGTTGTGTCGCGGCCGAGCGCAAGCATGACGTCTGCGATGTCGGCGTCGATCTTCACCGGATACGCCTCGTCGAATTCCTTGGCGAGTCCTGGGAACTGCGCGTCGATCCGCTTGCGGAAGTCGGCAACCGTCCGCGGAAACGTCGCCGGACTGCTCAGCGTGGTCCATTCGTTGGCGTTCGATCCGACGAGGACCGGCACGTCGTTGTGCTTCCGCTGGGCGAAGATCGTGCGCACCTCGTCCGGCAACACCCAGCCGTCCACGTTGATCGAAGAGCGGAACGCCGGAACCGCCACGAGTTGATCGGCTGGCACGCCGCGCAGTGCTTTGAGCGAATCGGCGCCGACAGCGTTCGCCAGCGTCAGGCCGCCCTGCTCGGCGTCCGCCAGGCGCGGGATGCGGGAGAACTGCGCACCGCTTTCGCCAATCGCCCGATGGAAAAGCCCTCGCGCGAGCGGCGTCGCCTGCGTGGCATTGACGCTCCAGGAGCCGGCGGACTCGCCGAAGATCGTGATGTTGGCGGGATTTCCACCGAAGGCAGCGATGTTCCGCTGCACCCACTGAAGGGCCGCAATGTGATCCAGAATCGCATAGTTGCCCGACGAGTGGTGCGGCGATTCGGCGGTCAGCTCGGGATGCGCCAGAAAACCGAGCGGTCCCAGGCGATAGTTGACCGTGACGACCACGACGCCTTTGCGCGCGAGCGCGGCGCCGTCGTAGGTCGCGATGGACGATGACCCGCGCGTCCACGCGCCGCCGTGAATCCAGACCATGACCGGACGCTTGTCGGTGGCGTTCGCAGCCGTCCAGACGTTGAGATAGAGACAGTCCTCGCTCTGCGGCGCGGGCTCCATCGTGTACACCGAACCGGCCGCATACGGGGTCTGGACGCACTGCGGGCCGAACGTGTCAGCCGGCTTGACGCCGCTCCACGGAACGGTTGGCTGCGGCGGTTTCCAGCGAAGGTCGCCGACAGGCGGCGCCGCGAACGGGATGCCCTTGAAGGCGCGGACGCCGCCGGCGCTCACGCCAGCGATCTGACCGCCGTCGACACGAACCACCTCAGGCGCAGCGGTCACAGCAACGCCGATCGCGGCGGCAAGGCCGAGGCTCCACAGGACGCAGGTTCTCATAGCGCACCTAACCCCGGACATTATGAGCTTGGCCGTCGCTGCGGCGCAAACAACGACACTGATGAATCAGAATGGGGCTGAAGACTCGTGGCCGCGTGCAGTTGCCTACGCCCTCGATTTCTGACGACCCG
>DASZFS010000530.1:0-5608 GCA_035939575.1 Vicinamibacterales bacterium
CCTCGAGTTCTAAACAACTTGTACAGCCCGTGAGGATCCTGTTTTTTGGGGCGAGGCAACTGCACGCGACCATGAGTCTTCGGCCCCGTTCTGAGGAGGCAACTGCATCCGACGATGGGTCTTCAGCCCCATCCTGATGAGTCTTCAGCCCGCCCCAGCCTAGTTTCCCTTCATCAGGTACTTGTCGAACCACCCGACGATACGGTTCATGCGATCGAGCAGGTGTTTTTCCTCGCGCAGGCCGTGCGGCTCTCGCGGATAGAGGACGAGATCGGTGTCAACGTGGTAGCGCTTCAATCCCCGATAGAACTGCTGGCTCTGCCCGACCGGATCGGTCAGGTCGTCTTCGCCTTGCAGCAGCAGTGTCGGCGTTTTCACGTTCTTCACGTGGGTGATCGGCGAGCTCTTGATGAAGCCATCCAGCCGCTCGTACGGCGTGCCGTAAAACCACTCGTCGTACGCCGAGCCGTCTTCAGTCCCGAATTCGCTGGCCATGTCGATGACTGGCGCCCCGGATACCGCCGCTCGGAAGCGCGCCGTCTGGGTGACGGCCCATGCCGCCATGTAGCCGCCGTATGACCAGCCGCCGATGCCCAGGCGACTCGGATCCGCGATCCCCTGCGCGACCATCGCGTCGACGCCGGCGATCACGTCTTTGAAATCGCCGCCGCCCCAATCGCCGCGGTTCATCTCCACGAACGCGTGTCCGTAGCCGGTCGATCCGCGGACGTTCGGGTACAACACCGCATAGCCGCGCGCCGCGAGCAGCTGACCCCACGGCTCGAACGCATCCGCCCACCGGCCGGTGGGTCCGCCGTGCACCAGCACGACGAACGGCCACGGGCCTTGCGGCTGATTGATGGCTGTTGGTGGCTGATTGCTGGCCGCCGGTGGCTGTTTGCTCGCGACCGGCTTCAACAACTCGGCTTCGATGTCCACGCCGTCGGCGCTCTTGTACTTGATGAACGCAGGCACCGCCAGTGGCACAGAGGCCCAGGCCTTGTTGAGAGTGGTCGCGGCGCGGGGACGCGCGCCCGGCGTCTTGATGTACAGCTCCGGTGCGCGCGTGACCGTCTCGCCGACATAGGCCAGCGTGCCGGCGTTCACCCCGCCCGCCCGCGCGTACGCCGTTGGATTGACGTCGAGATCGTCGAGAAGCGTGGTCTGCCCATCGCGACCGATCGTTGCGAGGGTGCTCGCGAAGCCGCGCTGCACATGCACGGTCAGCGACCGCTCGTCGATCCAGCGCGGTTGACCGATGGGGCGGTCGAGTGACGCGCCGGTCAGGTTCTCCGGCGCTCCGCCGGCGATCGGCTGCAGATAGAGGTCGTGCGGCTCCGGACCGTCGGTGCGCGCGCCGATGTAGGCAATTGTTCGACCGTCGGGCGACACCGACAAGCTGCCGAACGGTCCGCGCGGGGCCGCCACCTGGACGAACTCAACATCTGTGACCGCCTGCGGGACGCTGCCAAGAACGCCCCTGACGTTGACGCGATAAATGCGGTGAATCCATTGATCGGTCTCGGGATGATCGGTGGCGACGGCAAAGAGCTCCCGACCGTCGGGCAGCCACTCGATCTGATCGACCTTCCACCAGCCCGCGGTCACCTGGGCGAGACGCCGGGACGCCATGTCGAGCATCCAGATGCGCGCACGCAGGTCGTCCTTGTCCGCCACGCGGCCGTCGTCTCGATCGCGCTCGCGGGCGACACGCGTGTCAGGCTTTGGCTCCTTCATCAGCAGCGCGATCCGCGCGCCATCCGGCGACCAGCGGAACGATTCGACTTTCTCTTTGCCGCCGTACAGGCGCTCCGCTTCGCCGCCGCGCAGAGAAAGCAGATACAGCTGCGCCTCGCCGCCGTCGCGGTCCGACGTGAAGGCAATGGCTGACCCGTCCGGCGCCCACCGCGGGGATCCGTCGCTCGCCCCGGAGAACGTCAGCTGTCGCAGCCGTCCCCCGTTGAGGTCGTTGAGGTCGAGCAGCCAGATGGCGCGTGCGCGAGCCTTGCCCTTGACCGGATCGGTCACCGTGAACGCGAGCTTCGATCCGTCTGGCGAGAACTCGAGCTCGCCGATGGCTCGCCGGTCAAGGGTCTGCTCCGGCGTCAGGACGGGGTTGGCGGAGATGCCGGTACCGATCAACAGCGCGCCCGCGACGGCCGCTGCGGCCGCGGCGGAGACGACCAGGCCTTTGTTCATAATAAGATGCGGCTACCTTAACATGCCCCGCCTTCGCGTTTCACGGTTCGGCGGGTCCGCCGAAGCTCGCGGCGCTGTTCGAGCGAGCGAAGGCGGATTGCTGGAGCTCGTCGCGTCGCCGCTCGCGCCCGGCGTGTCCCCGGTACGCATTCGCTACCGCGAGGCAGGCGAGGGAGCAGGCGGCGGCGCACCGCTGCTCATCCTTCACGGCGGGTGGGGCTACGAGATCTATCCCTTCGACGGCCAGGTCGCGGCTCTCGAACAGCATCACCGAATCGTGATTCCCGATCGCACTGGCTACGGGGGTTCGGGCGCGCTCGACGCCCAGCGACCGGACTTTCATCAGCGGGCCGCCGATGAGACGCTCGCCGTCATGGACGCTCTGGCGATCAAGCAGGCAATGCTCTGGGGCCACAGCGACGGCGCGGTGATCGCGCTCCGTCTCGGGATCGCGGCGCCCGCGCGCGTCCTCGCCATCATTGCGGAGGCGACGCACTACTTCCGGAAGAAACCGCGGTCACGCGCATTCTTCGAGACCATGCGCGACGCTCCGGACGATCTTGGCGACCGGGTCGTCGCCACGTTGCGGCACGATCACGGGGACCGCTGGCGGAGCCTGATCAGGACTAACGGCGAGGCGTGGCTCCGAATCGCAGAGGAAGGGACAGGTGAGGACGACGCTCCAGACGATCCGGACGACCTCGAGGATCTGTATGACGGCCGGCTGGCAACGCTGGCGGCGCCTGTTCTGATCGTTCACGGCGCGCGCGATCCGCGTACCGAGCCCGGTGAGCTCGCCGCGCTGGGCGCCGCGCTGGCGAGCCGCCGCGCGGAGACGCTGGTGCTGGAAGAGGGCGGCCACAGCCCCCACAGCGAACGGGCGACCGCAGCGCGCGTCACCGGCGCGGCGTCGGCATTCCTCGCGGCGGTGACGGCGCGCGCGCGATGACGGCGCTCAGCTTCGACCGCGTAGCCCGGGATTTCGTCGCGCCCGATCGGTCGCGTTATCGAGCCATCGACGACGTCTCGCTCGAGATACCCGCGGGCGCGTTCGTTGCGATCGTGGGCCCGAGCGGTTGCGGGAAGTCCACGCTGCTCAACATGGCGGCAGGGTTGCTGACGCCCACATCCGGCGTGGTGCGCGTCGACGGCGCACCGCTCGTCGGGCTGAACGGTCGCGCGACTTACATGTTCCAGCAGGACGCCCTGTTGCCGTGGAAGGACGTGCGCGACAACGTCGCGCTCGGGCTGACGCTCGGCGGCGTCCCGCGACCCGTCGCGCACGCCCGGGCCGACGAATGGCTTGCGCGCGTCGGGCTCTCGGCGTTCGCGAGGCACTATCCATCACACCTGAGCGGAGGCATGCGCAAGCGCGTCGCGATGGCCCAGAACTGGATCATCGATCGCGGCATGCTGCTGATGGACGAGCCGTTCGCGGCGCTCGATGTCCACACGCGTCAGCGCATGGAGGCGGAGCTGTTGCAGTTGTGGGACGAGGGGATGGCGTCAGGGCCAGGTGCGCGGAAGACGGTGCTGTTCGTGACCCACGATCTGGAGGAGGCAATCGCCCTGGCAGACGAGGTCGTCGTCCTGTCAGCCGGTCCGGCCAGCCGCGTCGTCGCGCGCTACGCCGTCACGCTCGAACGGCCGCGCGATCTCATGGAGCTGCGCACGTCGCCGGCGTTCGTCGACCTCTACAAGGCGACGTGGTCGGTCCTTCGGCAGGAAGTCATCAGGAGCCAAAGGACAATCTAGTGTCGCCCACGCGATCGTCCGTTCTGGCGTGGCAGCTCATCGTCGCCGCGGTGGCGCTTGGCGCCTGGCAGGCCGGCGCGGCGTTGAAGCTCCTCGACCCGTTCTTCTTCAGCCGGCCATCGGACATCGCCGCGCGCATCCTGACCTGGACAGCGAGCGGCACGCTCTGGAGGCATCTGCTGATCACCCTCGAGGAGTCTCTGCTCGGCCTGACGATCGGCGCGGCGATCGGCATCACGCTCGGCTTCGCGCTGGCCCGGTCGCCGTTCGTCGCCCGCGTGTTGGATCCCTATATCACCATGCTGAACGCCGTGCCCCGCGTCGTGCTCGCGCCACTGTTTCTGTTGTGGTTTGGCCTCGGCATCTGGTCGAAGGTGGCGTTGGCCGTGACGCTGGTCTTCTTCGTGATGTTCTTCAATACCTACCAGGGCGTCCGCGATGCCGATCGCGTGATCATCGACAACGTCAGAATGCTCGGCGCCAGCGAGCGCCAGCTGGTGCGGCACGTGCTGCTGCCCAGCGCCCTCTCCTGGATCTTTTCGAGCCTGCAGACCAGCCTCGGATTCGCGATGGTGGGGGCGATTGTGGGAGAGTATCTGGGCGCGGCGCGCGGACTGGGCTATGTCATCGCGCAGGCTGAGGGTACGTTCGACACGACCGGCGTCTTTGCCGGCATGACGGTGCTGTCGGTCGTCGTTGTGATCGTGAGCGCCGGCGTGACCCGGCTGGAGCGATATCTCCTGAGATGGAAGGCGTGAAACGCAGGATCGCGATCGGGTCGGCGCTGGCGCTGTTCTGTGCGGCATGCGGCGGGACCGGCGCGGCTGGGCGCAGGACCGTCCGCATCGCCATTGGCGGCCAGAGCCAGATGGTCTACCTGCCGACGACGCTCGCGCAGGAGCTGGGGTTTTACAAGGCCGAGGGCCTGGACGTCGAGCTGCAGGATTTTCAGGGAGGCGCGAAGGCACTGCAGGCGTTGGTCGGTGGGAGCGCAGATGTCGTGTCGGGCTTCTACGACCACACGATTCAGATGGCGGCAGAAGGGCGCACGCTGGTCGCCTTCGCGACGATGCTCCGGTTTCCCGGGCTCGTGCTCGCCACCTCGCCCCAGGCAGCCGCCAGCGTTTCCACGATCGAGGATCTCAAAGGGCGCATCGTCGGCGTGACGACTGCCGGGTCCTCGTCCCAGATGTTTCTGACGTTCCTCCTCACGCGGCACCATGTGCCGCCCGACTCGGTCAGCGTCACCTCCATTGGCAGCGCGGCGACCGCGATCGCCGCCATCGAGCACGGCAAGATCGATGCAGGGTGGATGGCCGATCCCTCCTTCACGCTCGTGAAACAGCGGAATCCAACAGTACGCGTGCTGGCCGATCTGCGCCGCGAGGCTGGCGTCGTCGAGGCGTTCGGCACGACGACCTACCCTGGCGCGGTACTGTACGCCAGCGGCGAGTGGGTGGGGGCGAACCGCGACACCGCGGCGCGGCTCGCGCGATCCATCGTGCGAACCCTGCAGTGGATGCGGGGCCACTCCGCCGAGGAAATCGCGCAGCAGACACCGAAGGACCTCCGGGGAGAGGACGACGCGCTATACGTCGAGGCGTTGAAGGGCTCGATGGCGATGTTCTCGACAGACGGGATGATGACCGCCGAC
>DASZFS010000531.1:0-15010 GCA_035939575.1 Vicinamibacterales bacterium
AACGTGCCTCCGGGGTCGATGGTGACGTTCACGGTCCAGGTGATTCACTCCTGACTTCGAGGCGCGCTGAAGACTCATGGTCCGCGTGCAGTTGCCTCGCCCAAAAACAAGATTCTCAAGGGGTTCAGGTCGTTAGAAATCTAGGGCGTAGGCAACTGCACGCGGCCATGAGTCTTCAGGCCCGTTGTGTATCGATCTTGGGGCGAGGCAACTCCACGCGGACCATGAGTCTTCGGCCCGCCTCGAAGTCAGGAGTGAATCACCTGGACCGTGAACGTCACCATCGACCCCGGAGGCACGTTGCCCGAATCGGACACCTGAACGCAGTACGTGCCCGACGTCGCAGTGCCGGTGAGGGCGGTGACGCCACTCTTGGCGTGGTCGTTTTCGGCGACTCCTATCGTGCAGGTCGTACCATCCCAATGCCCGATGTCGATGCCCAGCGCCATCGTCGAGAGGGGCGCCACGGCCGTCAGACTCACTTGCACCGGACCCGTGGCGGTGACCGTGAACGGGAACGCCGCGTTTCCCAGCTGGTTGAAGCCTCCGGAAAACGACTCGGTGATGGTGGCCGGGGCAGCCGGTGTAGACGACGCCGCGCTCGGGGACGACGTGCAGGCCGCGGATCCCCCGGCCACGACGACCCCGATAAACATGATGAACATGATGAACATGTTGATAGTCATCTGATGGTCGGCTGACGCGCAAGCAAGCCTCTCGCCACCCTCGTCACGGTCATCGCTCGAGGATTCACGCGACACGTCACATCGTTGCCACACTCTGTTCTCCAACAGATCATCACCAACTTCCGCTTTGAGACACTCTGCTCTCATGAGATGACACAGCGAAGAGTCTTGATCGAGGGAAACAAGCGCGAGCGACAGGCACTTGCCTTGCTGTTCGCCGCGCCTGATGCTCAACGCGTTCAAACCTGCGTCGTTCCCTTGCGCGAGCCCTGGCCTCATCGTCACCACTCTGCTCGCGGTTTCGGTGTCGGCGTTGCTGGCCAGCGACGCCTCCGCTCAGTGTCGAATTGAAGGCACCGTGCGCGGTCTTGACGACGCGCCCGTTGCCGGCGCACTCGTGCGAGTGCTGGGCCCGGATCTGCCGTCTCCGCGGACCGCGACGAGCGGCGCCGACGGCCGCTATGTTGTCGACAATTTGAAGGCGGGGCAGTGGGTGCAGGTCGTCGCGTATCTGAATGGGCGGACCTTGTCTCACGCGTTCACGCTCGTGACTCTCCCTGTCGAGAGCGTGGATTTGACGGCGCAGCCCGAGACGCTTGCGGCAATGAGCGCTGAGGAGCTGAATCCACAAGGCGGTCCGTCGGGAGAGGTACGGGGGCTGATCCAGGCCGATGACGGCGCGCCCGTGGCTGGCGCACGAGTCGCGATCAGCAACACGACCGTCGTCGCCACAGCCGATTCGGCGGGACGGTACTCCATTGGGGGTCTGCGATCTGGTCTGACGATCGAGCTGAACGTATCGGCGGGTGGCTATAAGGAGGGCTCGTCCCAGATTGTCGTGCCAACCAGCGGATATGCCGAGGCCGACTTCCACCTTGACGCTGTGGTCGTCCCCGTGGCTCGGCGTGCTGACCAATCGCTTATGAGCAGTTTCGGCGCTGGCAATTCCATCGCCGTGCATCCAGAGGCAGTGTCCAGCGTCCCGACCCTGACGCAGAGCGACCTCTTTCGAACGCTTCAGTTCCTCCCGGGCACGATGAGCAATCTCGAAGCCTCATCGGAGCTCTATGTTCGTGGCGGAACGCCGGATCAGACACTGATTACGCTGGACGGATTCACGATTTATCCTTTCACGCACGTGTTCGGCCGCTTCAGCGCGCTGAACATGGACGCTGTCGGTCGGGCCGACTTCTCTGAAAGCGACGTGGACGCCGCCAGCGGCGGACGGCTCGGCGGCGCCCTCAGGCTCGCGGCCGCGTCGAATGCCAGCGGCCGGCCAGACGGCGTCGTGGACCTGAGCACTCTTGGATGGGGTGCGCGCGTCAGCCTCCCCATCGGGGACCGCGTGTCCTTGCTCATCGCAGGTCGCGCCACTCCGCCGGCGACAACCTACAATGACGTGCTCAACGAGATGGGTGGGAACACGGGCCTGTGGGTCCGCGATCGTGCGGCGTTTTTCAGCGGCGGGCCGTTCGCGTTGTCTCCGGCGTCCACGTTTCATGATCTGAACGCCAAGATTGAGGTGAAGCTCTCAAAAGACGACCGCGCATCGGTCACGTTTTACGACGCCCGCGACGCCGCAAACCAGTCGCGCAACGACCCGCAGCCTCCTCCCAGTACGACCCTCGCCGAGCCGAGCCCGTTCGCGGCGCTGCCGCTCGATGTCGTCGCAGAGGCCAGCGACGTCCAGACCTGGAAGGGACGTGGCGTCAGCGCCCAATGGGAGCGCCGGTGGTCGCCGCAGGCCACGACGACGCTTTCTGTTGGCCACTCGGAGTTCTCGAAGAGCGATGTTGCGGCATCTGTGTTGACGAGCCCGTCGACAGGCCTGGACTACTCATTCGACGCGGGACGCGGCGGGAGCGGGGGGTTGGCGGAGTCCAACCGAATCACCGACACGACCGTGCGCGTGAACGGCTCGTTCGGGATCGGGTTCCAGCATTTCGTCTCAGTCGGTGGAGAGATCGTCGCCCTAGATGCCGCGTACGACATGCGGACGGAGATACTCCAGCCGTCGCGCGCGGCGAGCGGGTTCACGTCGACCCTGGTCGACCTCCTCAACCAGGCGGACACCGGCCGCGTGATGACGGCGTACGTGCAGGACGCGTGGCGGCCTTGGGGGCGGCTGACGGTCTCTCCAGGCGCCAGGCTGACTCATTACGATCTCACCGGCTCGACGTACTTCGATCCGCGCGCAAGCGCAATCTACCGGCTGGGACGCTGGGTCAGGCTGCTCGGCGCGTGGACCGTCGATCACCAGGTGGCCAATCGGATCACGCGCGAGGACCTGGAGCGCGGTGACGGCGAGTTCTGGGCGTTGGCCAACGGATCGACCATTCCCGTCCCTCGCGCGCGGCAGGTGATCGCGGGCGCAGCCATGGACATGCCGCACGTGGTACTGGACGTGCGCGCGTTCTACAAAACGCTCGACGATTTGACGATGTTCGCGCCGCGGCTGTTCCCCGGTGTCGCCCCCGCCGCAGGGAGCCTCCTGTATACGGGATCGGGCACGGCCAAGGGCATCGAATTCCTGATCGAGCACAAAGCCGAGTGGAATACGATTTGGACGAGCTACACCGTTGGTCGAGCGGAGAACAAGTACCCGCTGCTCGAGCCCGGCGCGTTTCCCGCGTCTTACGACGAAACCCACGCATTCAAGATCACCGACACCGTCCGCCTCGGTGGCTCGTGGTCGATCGGCACCGTCTGGCTGCTTGGAAGCGGGCGTCCCGAGACGCCGGCGGTCGGCGTGACGCAGGTCTGGTTCCCGACCAGCAGCTCCGTGTATCAAGTGACGTTCGGGCCGAAAAACTCCGAGCGGCTGCCGCCGTACTCCCGGCTCGATGTGTCCGTGCAACGCCCCTTCCGGCTCCATTGGCTCAATGCCGCCCTTGCCGCAACCGTGTTCAATGCCTACGACCGGCAGAACATCTCGGAGATCGAGTACTCGACCGCGAATGCCCAGACCGTCGCCACCAGTCTCATGCTGCTGAGGCGCACCTACGACGTCTCTTTGCGGGTCGCGTTCTGAGTTCAGCAACACCTGAGAACCCGCGAACCCATAGAACCCAGAGCACCCCGCGAACCATCCCCAATTCCCGCTCCCTTTGCTAACCCCCCGAACCCCGATATCATCGTGTAGATATGGAAACCGTCACGTTGACGATCGACGGTCGGCAGGTCACCGTCGACAAGGGTAAGACCGTTCTCCAGGCGGCAATCGAGAACGGCGTCGCCGTACCGTACTACTGCTACCACCCCGGGATCGGCGTCGACGGCTCGTGCCGGGTCTGTATCGTCAAGATCGAGAAAATGCCGAAGCTCCAGACGTCGTGCTCGACGCTCTGCGCCGACGGTATGGTCGTCTACACGCGAACGCCCGACGTCGTCGAGGCGCGCGCGGGGGTATTCGAGTTCCTCCTCGTCAACCACCCGCTCGACTGCCCCGTCTGCGATAAGGGCGGTGAGTGTCCGCTCCAGGATTTTTCGTATCAGTTCGGCCCCGATGAGAGCCGCATGGAGTTTCCGCGCCGCGAGTTCGACGGTAACGGCGTCAAGGCGGACGTGGATTTCGGCCCGACACTGATGTTGAACCGGAACCGGTGCATTCTCTGCACGCGGTGCGTCCGGTTCATGCGCGACGTCGACGGCGACGCGCAGATCAACATCATCGATCGCGGCTACGGCAGCGAGATCGGGACGTTCCAGGAAGAGGGTGTCCACTCGCTCATCTCGGGCAACCTGATGGACGTGTGCCCTGTCGGCGCAATCACGACCCGTGACTACCGGTTCAAGTCTCGCCCGTGGGACAACCCGAATGCGGCCGACACGATCTGCACCCAGTGCTCCAAGGGCTGCAACATCACCGCGTGGATCAAAGCGAAGCCCGAGTGGGCGAAGGGATCCCGGCTGATCCGCTTCACGCCGCGATTCAACCCCGACGTCAACGGGTATTGGATGTGCGACATCGGCCGGTTTGAGTACCACTGGATCGAAGGAGACGACCGGCTGCGGAGGCCGCTCGCCCGGGCCGGTGGTGCGCCGGGCGGTGCGCTGGAGCCGATCTCGTGGCACGACGCGATGGCCAGGGTGGCGGACGCGCTTGCGGCAGCCGGCACGTCGCACATCGACGGCGTGCGGTTTCTGGTGTCGGCCCACGCGTCGCACGAAGAGCTCTTCCTCGTGCGACGGCTGAACGAGGAGCTCATCGGCGACGCGTCGAAGGCAGTGAGCATCTCGTGGACCTATCGCCAGAAAGTGCAGCCGCCCCACACGAAGTTCACCGTGCCGGCAGTCGACGCGCCCAACGTCAACGGCGCGCGGCTCTTCGGCTTCGTGCCCGGAGAGGTCGGATCGGACGTTCGCGAGCCGGATCTCTCATCGCTTCGCGACGCGGTGACCGCCGGCCGGGTGACGGCGCTCTACGTGCATGACCCGGGACCCGAGGGATCGCTTGGCGACATCAGCTGGATCGTCGACGCGCGCGCGAGAGGAACGCTCCCGTTGCTCGTCGTCCAGGGCGTGGTCATGACAGAGCTGGCCCGCGCGGCGGATTTCGTGCTGCCGGGCGCATCGTACGTCGAGAAGGAAGCGTCCTATGTGAACGGTGAGGGACGGCTGCAGGGGACGGCGCGCGCCATGGCGGCCCCCGGCGACGCGATGGACGACTGGCAGATCCTGACGAATCTCGCCGTGGCGCTCGGCGTCACGTGTAACTACTCGACGGCCGCCGACGTCCGGGCGGACATCGCGGCGCGATTTCCGGGTGTCGCGGGACTCGAGGGCATCGCGGCGTTGCCGTTCGCCCATCCGGTCTCCGCGAAACACTGGCTCCAGGCGTCCAATCCGTCGGAGCGCTGGAAGTGGGATTTCATGTATCAGGATTTGCCGCCCGTGAAAGGCGAGGTCGACCTGTCGGCGCTCCCGCTGCCGCCGGGGGCGATCGCGCTCCGGGAGCTCAAGTGATTGCACGACCCGAATCCCGAATCACGACCCTGACGGTCTCCGCGTTCCTTGTCGCGTGGGCGCTCGCAGCGTTCGCCACAGGGGCCAGCGCTCAGCTGCGGCGTCCCAAGGCCGAGATCACGCCCATCGTCGAGGGAGCCGTGCGGCCCGGGGATCATCCGACCGCGCGCGTCGCGTTGAAGGTGTCGCTGCCAGAAGGCCTGCACACGCAGTCGAACAGACCCCGCGATCCCAACCTCATTCCAACCGTGCTCACCGTGGACGCTCCCGCGGGGATCACCGTAGAGGAGATCGTCTGGCCGCACGCGACGGATCTCAAGCAGGAGGGTCAGGATCAGCCGTTAGCCGTGTTCGAACGCGAGTTCCTGATCGGCGTCCAGTTGGCTGTCGGCGCCGGCGTGCCGAAAGCGCCGCTCGCCGTTCCGGCACACCTGCGGTATCAGGCCTGCGACGACAAACTGTGCTACGCGCCGTCGACCGCAGACGTCGAGTGGAAGATCGACGTCGACCCCTCGGCATCGACGGACGCCACCGTCGCGGCGGTCTTCAAGAGCATTCCGTTCGGAAGTGGTGAAAAGCAGGGTTCGCAAGGTTCCCAGGGTTCGGCAGGTTCTCAAGGTTCGCTGCGTTCCCCGGGTTCCCTGGGGGCGAAGCAGAGCGAGGCCGCGCAGCTCGATGACTTCACGATC
Source organism: Vicinamibacterales bacterium (assembly GCA_035939575.1). Classification (GTDB taxonomy): domain Bacteria; phylum Acidobacteriota; class Vicinamibacteria; order Vicinamibacterales; family CAVVIG01; genus DATKHR01. The sequence continues at coordinate 6,341 of DASZFS010000531.1, forward strand.
CTCGGCACCACGGGCGGGTATCTCGGGACCGGCGAGTTCCTCACGTTCATCCGCAACGCGGAAAACGGCGTGAAGGAACGCGGGATGTTCGAGGGCCGCGGGCCGCTCGCGATTCTGCTCCTGGTCCTGATTGGTGGTCTCGCGCTCAATCTCACGCCCTGCGTGCTTCCGATGATCCCCATCAACCTCGCGATCATCGGCGCAGGCACCCAGGCATCGTCCCGCGGCCGCGGTTTCCTGCTCGGCTCCGCATACGGCGCCGCGATGGCGGCGGTCTACGGCGTCCTGGGCCTTGTGGTCATCCTGACCGCAGGAACGTTCGGCACCATCAACGCGTCGCCGTGGTTCAACCTGGGTATCGCGTTGCTCTTCGTGGTCCTCGGCCTGGCCATGTTCGACGTGCTGCTGATTGACTTCTCGAAGTACGCCGGCAACTTCGGCGGCACCGGGAGTCGCGGCGGCCTGGCCGTCGCGTTCAGCATGGGAGCGGTGGCGGCGCTCCTCGCGGGTGCATGCGTGGCGCCAGTGGTCATCCAGGTCGTGCTTTTCTCGAGCAATCTCTACGCGACGGGCACGAAGGTCGCGCTGGCGCTGCCCTTCTTTCTCGGCATTGGGATGGCGATTCCGTGGCCAATTGCGGGAGCCGGCCTCGCGGCCCTGCCGCGGCCCGGGATGTGGATGGTCCGCGTGAAGCAGGCATTCGGTGTCTTCATCCTCGCGACCGCCCTCTACTACGGCTACGAGTCGTACTCGATCTTCGCCAACCGGTGGGTCGATCCCGCGCTCGTGGCGTCCAGCGTCGAGGAGCAGGTGAAGGCCGGCTGGCACGCCTCGCTCGCCGAGGGCCTCGAGACGGCAAAGCGCGAGAACAAGCCGGTGCTGATCGACATGTGGGCGACCTGGTGCAAGAACTGCCTGACCATGGACAAGACGACGCTGACGAACGGTGAGGTGCAGTCAGCGCTCGCTGGCTTCGTGAAGATCAAGTATCAGGCCGAGGATCCCGACGCGGAGCCCACTCGTGGGGTGATGCAGCGTTTCTCGGCGCCGGGCTTGCCCGCCTACGCCATCCTTCGGCCCAAATCGGTCAATGGTCCGTAGACTGATGATCAGAATCGGGCTGGAGACTCGTGGTCGCGTGCAGTTGCCTACGCCCTCGATTCCCAACGATCTGCTGAAACCTTTGAGAGTCTTGATTTTGGGGCGAGGCAACTGCACGCGGCCACGAGTCTTCAGCCCACCTCAAAGCCATCAGCCCACCTTACAGCGTCAGCCCGTTAGTGAAATGGGTTGTAGTGTCCAGTGAGGACCTGCGCCGCGACCTCGAACGCGACATCGAAGGCGAGGTGCGGTTCGACCGCGTGTCCCGCGCGCTCTACTCGACCGACGCCAGCGTCTACCAGATCGAGCCGCTGGGTGTCGTCATTCCGCGGACGCGCGACGATCTCGTCCGGACGGCCCTGATCGCGCGACGCCACGGCTCCTCCATCACGGCGCGCGGTGGCGGCACGTCCCAGGCCGGACAGGCGATCGGCGCCGGGCTGCTGCTCGACACCTCCAAGTACTTCAACCGCATCCTCGACGTGAACGTCGCCGAGCGGACGGCGTGGGTCGAGCCGGGTGTGGTGCTCGACGCGCTGAACGCGCAGCTTCGGCCACACGGACTGCGTTTTGCCCCCGACATTTCAACCGCGAGCCGCGCGACTCTCGGCGGAATGATTGCCAACAATTCGAGCGGGGCGCGGTCAGTCCTGTACGGCAAGACAATCGATCACGTCCTCGAGCTCGACGTCATCCTGTCCGACGGAACGCTGGCGCGCGCCCGGCCGCTTGATGGCGCGGAGCTGGCCCTCGCGTGCTCGGCCGATACGCTGGAGGGGGCTTGCTATCGCACCGTTCAGGAGCTCGCCGCGACACACCGCGACGAGATCGCCCGCCGCTTTCCACATGTGCTCCGGCGCGTCGGCGGCTACAACCTGGACGCGTTTGTCGATCCCGCGCAGCCATTCAATCTCGCCAAGATCATCGTCGGATCGGAGGGCACGCTCGCGCTCGTGGCCGCGGCCAAGGTCGCGCTCGTGCCGCTGCCACGAGCGAAAGCCGTCCTGACGATCGAGTTTGACGAGCTCCTCGACGCGCTCGAGGCAACGCCGTCGATCCTGCGCCACACGCCTTCCGCGGTCGAGGTCATGGATCGTTTCATCCTCGGTCACGCCCGCGAGAGCCCGGCGCTCGACGCGCTCGGTCGGAGCATCGTGGACGGCGAGCCGGGCGCCCTGCTGTGCGTGGAGCTCTACGGCGACCGCGCGGAGGACCTCACGCCGCGCCTCGAGGCGCTCGAGCGGGACCTCCGGATGGGGCGATGGCACTGCCGCTGGAGGCGCGCCGAGGCCCCAGCGGACCAGGCGCGCATCTGGAGCTTCCGCGAGGCCGCGCTGGGGCTGTCGATGGCGATGAAAGGCGACGACAAGTCGTTGTCGTTCGTCGAGGACACTGCGGTCGCCCCGGAAAAGCTGCGCGACTACATCGCGCGCTTCCTCGAGATCGTGAAGGCCCACGGCACGCGCGCCGGCGTTTACGCGCACGCGTCGGTCGGATGCCTGCACGTCCGGCCCGTCGTCAACCTCAAAACAGAGGCTGGCGTCCAGCGCTTCGAGTCGATCGCGACCGCGATAGCCGATCTCGTGCTTGAATTCGGCGGCGCGCTCTCGGGTGAGCACGGCGACGGGCTCGTCCGCGGGCCGTTCACCGAGAAGATGTTCGGCCCTGTGCTGTACCAGGCCTTCCGTTCGGTGAAGCGTGGCTTCGATCCTCACGGTGTCTTCAACCCGGGAAAGATCGTCGATTCGCCGCCGCTGACCGCCAACCTGCGGTTCGGCGCCGATTATCGAACGCCGGATCCGCCGGCCTATTTCGACTACAGCGACCACGGCGGCATGGGCCGCGCCGTCGAGATGTGCAGCGGGCTCGGCGTGTGCCGGAAGACGCTGGAGGGCACGATGTGTCCGTCGTACATGGCCACGCTCGAGGAAAAGCACTCCACGCGCGGCAGGGCCAATACCCTGCGACTCGCCATGGCGGGCCGGCTCGGCGACGTGCAGCTCTCCGACGAGGGGGTGCGCGAGGTGCTCGATCTGTGCCTGGAGTGCCGCGCCTGCAAAGCCGAGTGCCCGGTCGGCGTCGACGTTGGGAGGTTCAAGAGCGAGTTCCTCGCGGGCTACTGGGCGCGGCACGGCGCGCCGTTCCGCGCGCGTGCGATCGGCCACATTCACGATCTCTCGAGGTGGGCAAGCCCGCTCGCACCGATCGCGAACCGGGCGGCGCGAAGCGCGACCGTTCGGTGGGCTGCCGAGAAGCTCGTCGGCATCGACCGGCGGCGGACGCTGCCCTCGTGGACGCACCGCACGTTCGCAAGCCGCCTTCGCGCCGCCGCCGCCAGGCGCCGGGAGACCGGCGCTCAGGGCAGCCAGACGGCGATCCTGTTCAACGACACCTTCACCAACTACAACCACCCGGAGATTGGCGAAGCGGCAGTCGACGTCCTCCGCGCAGCGGGCGCCGCCGTGGGCGTCCTCCCGCACGGTTGCTGCGCGCGGCCGCTCATATCCCAGGGCCTTCTTGCGGAAGCCCGCGAGCTGGCGGCGGCAAATGTGGGCGCGCTCTATGACGCCGCGAACGCGGGTCGCCCGATTCTGTTTCTCGAGCCAAGCTGCTTGTCAGCGGTCCGCGAGGACGCGCCAGATCTCCTGCGCGGCGAGGCGCGCCGCCGGGCGCGCGTCGTGGCCAGCGCGTGCGTGCTGTTCGAGGATCACGTGGAACGCGAATGGCAGGCTGGCGCCCTGGCGCTGCCCCTTCGCGCCGGGCCTCGGCGGGTGCTGCTGCACGGGCACTGTCACCAGAAGGCGATGGGATCGATGCCCGCGGCGCGCGCGCTCCTCGCGCGGATCCCCTCGTGCTCGGTCGTGGATCTCGACGCGGGCTGCTGCGGAATGGCCGGGTCGTTCGGGTACGCGCGCGATCACTACGATCTGTCTCGTCAGATCGGCGAGCGGCGCCTGCTGCCTGCGGCGCGGGGCATGGGAAAAGACGACGTGCTCGTCGCATCTGGCACGTCGTGCCGCCACCAGGTCGAGCATTTCACCGGCGTGCGCGCGCTGCATGCCGCCGAGTTGCTGCGGTCGCTGCTGCCGGCCATCTCATAAACGGGCTGAAGGCTCCGAGGCGGGATGAAGACTCTGAGGCGGGCTGAAGACTCTACGCGGCCTGAAGACTCATGATCCGCGTGCAGTTGCCTACGCCCTCAATTTCTGACCACTCTGTCCAACTGTTGAGAACCTTGATTCTTGGGGCGAGGCAACTGCACGCGGATCATGAGTCTTCAGGCCCGTTCTGAGTAGGCAGCTGCACGCGGCCACGAGTCTTCAGCCCGTTCTGAGTAGGCAGCTGCACGCGGCCATGAGTCTTCAGCCCGTTCTCATGGCTCCAGCCCCACTCTTGAGTCGTCATGTCGAGCCGCGTCAGTATCGTCGCTCTCCCGGGCGGCGATCCGACCCGAGCACGTCCATCCACTCCGGATACGCCGGCGGCACCTTGCTCACGTCGTCAAGGGCCTTCAGATCCTCCGCTGACAACTGCACGTCAATCGCCTTCAGGTTGTCCTCGAGCTGCGCCAGCCTTCGCGCGCCGATGATGACGCTCGTCACCGCGGTGTTCCCCAGGAGCCACGCCAGCGCGATCTGGGCGACGGATACGCCATGCCGGGCGGCCACCGTGCTCAGCACGTCGAGGACGTCGAAGCCTTTCTCCTTGTTGACCGGCGGAAAATCGAAGGTTGCGCGGCGCGCGGCGGCATCGCCGCCCTCGCGCGTGAACTTGCCCGACAGGAACCCGCCGGCCAGCGGGCTCCAGACGAGCAGCCCGAGCCCCTGGTCGCGGATGAGCGGAATGGTGTCGCGCTCGAGATCGCGGCCCACGAGCGAGTAGTACGACTGCGTGCACCGGAACCGCTCGAGCCGCTGTTCACGCGAGACCCCGAGCGCCTTCATCAGCTGCCACGCGGGGAGGTTCGAGCAGCCGATGTAGCGGACTTTGCCGGCGCGCACGAGGTCGTCCATCGCCCGAAGTGTGTCCTCGATGTTCGTGAGCGGATCGAAGCGGTGGATCTGATACAGGTCCACGTAGTCGGTTCCGAGGCGCTTCAGGCTCGCGTCGAGCGCGTCAATGATGTGCAGGCGCGACAGCCCGACGTCGTTCGGCCCCGGGCCCATCCGGCCGCGCACCTTGGTCGCCAGCACGAGCCCGTGCCGTCGTCCCGCAATCGCCTTGCCGACGATCGTCTCGGACTCGCCGGTGGAGTACACGTTGGCGGTGTCGATGAAGTTGATCCCTGCGTCGATCGCGCCATGAACGACGGCGTCAGCTGACGCCTGATCAAGACCGCCGATTGTCTGCCAGATCTGGCCTTGCCCGCCGAAGGTCATCGCGCCAAGGCACAACTCCGAGACGAAAACGCCGGTGTCAGCCAGTTGTCGGTACTTCATTGAGGTAGTCTATTGCATCCCATCGTGTTGAAAATCCGGCGACCCCTGGCCACCTCTGTCGTGCTCGGCCTGCTGTGCGTGATGTATCTCATCACCTATGTCGACCGTGTAAACGTCGCGACGGCCGCCGGTGAAATCCGCCGCGAGTTGTCGCTCACCAACACCCAGCTCGGCCTCGTGTTCTCGGCCTTCGCATATCCCTACTTGCTGTTTCAGGTGTTCGGCGGATGGGTGGGCGACCGCTTCGGACCACGATGGACCCTTTTCGTCTGCGGCGTCATCTGGGCAGCTGCGACGATCCTGACCGGCCTCGCTGGCAGCCTGACCTCGCTGTTCCTGATCCGCGTGTTGCTCGGCGTGGGAGAAGGGGCGACGTTTCCGGTGGCGACCCGCGCGATGCAGAGCTGGACGCCGCCAGGACGCCGGGGATTCGCACAGGGCACGACGCACGCATTCGCGCGGCTCGGCAACGCGGTCACGCCGCCGATTGTCGCGTGGCTCATCGCGCTCGTGACCTGGCGGGGATCGTTCGTCGTGCTTGGCTGCTGCAGCCTGATGTGGGTGGTCACGTGGGCGATCTACTTCCGGGACAACCCGGCAGATCATGCCGGCATCACGCCTGCCGAGCTCGCCACGCTCCCGAATCGTGCCCTCCGGGGGGCAGGGGCCCCCGGAGTGCCATGGTCGCGCCTGACCCTGAGAATGCTTCCCGTCACCGTCGTGTACTTCTGCTACGGCTGGACGCTCTGGCTGTATTTGAGCTGGCTTCCGTCCTTCTTCCTCAACGAGTACAAGCTGGACATCCGGCAGTCCGCGCTCTTCGCCTCGGCCGTTTTCTTCGCCGGCGTGGGCGGCGATTTGCTCGGCGGCGTGCTCAGCGACCGCATCTTCGAGCGGACCCGCGACCTTCGCCTGGCACGCAGGAACGTCGTCGTCGCCGGGCTTCTCGGCGCGTTCGTCTGCCTGATCCCGATGTTCATCACGCACGACCTGACGCTCATCACGATCAGCCTCGCCGCCGGGTTTTTCTTCGCGGAAATGGTCATCGGACCGATGTGGGCGATTCCCATGGACATCGCGCCGGCGTATTCCGGCACCGCAAGCGGATTGATGAACACCGGGTCCGCCGCGGCGGCCATCCTCTCCCCGCTGGCGTTCGGCTATATCGCGGATCTCACCGGCAACTGGCATCTGCCGTTCGCCGGCTCGCTGGCCTTGCTGCTCACCGGCGCGCTTCTCGCGCCTTTCATGAGGCCCGAGCGGCCGTTCGCCGGGTGAGAGTCACCGTCCACGCCAGGCCGGCTTGCGTTTCTCGACGAATGCGGCGACGCCCTCTTTGAAGTCCTCGCTCGTGTAGCAGAGCGCGATCAAGTCGTGGTCCGCGCCCTGGGCGAGCCGGCGCTGCGCGGCGATCCGGCGCAGCATCTCCTTCGTTGCGCGGATCGTCAAGGGCGCGTTCGACATGAGCTCCAGAGCGAGCTCACGGACGACGGACGCGATCTCGCTGGCGGCCGCGATACGGTTCACCAACCCGATCGCGTGGGCGTCAGAGGCGCTGACGAAGCGACCGGTGAAGAGGAGTTCCTTGACGCGCCCCGGGCCGATGAGATCGACCAGGCGGCCGTAAGTGGCTCCCGACAGGCAGTTGCCGAGCGTGCGGGCAACCGGCACCCCGAACGTGGACTCGGGCGTCGCAACCCGGAGATCGCAGCAGGCCGCGATTGCGCAACCGCCGCCGGCGGCAACGCCCTCGATCTGGGCGATGGCCGGCTTCGTCAGGCGCTCGAGACGATCGAGCGTCGCGTCGAGGCGGTGCTCGTACGCAAGACCGTCCTCGGGTGTCCGGAACGCTTGAAACTGGGCGATGTCGGTTCCGGAAACAAACGCCTTGCCGCCGGCCCCGCGCAGGATCAGGACGCGCAGGCCGGCGTCACCGTCGACGCGGTCGCACGCGGCGACGAGGGCCTCGTACATCGCCCAGGTCATCGCATTGCGCGCCTCAGGCCGGTTAAACGTTAAGATCGCGAGCGGACCGTCTACGTCGAAGGTGGTCGTCATGTCTTTATTTTCCATTCGCGTGGTCGATCTCACGCAGGTCATGGCAGGACCCTACAGCACGATGCTTCTGGCGGACCTGGGCGCGGACGTCATCAAGGTCGAGCCACCGGCCGGCGATTCCACGCGTCAGATGCCCGGCGCCGTCGGCACCGATACGCCCGCCTTCAACGCTGTAAACCGTGGCAAGCGGAGCATCGTCGTTAACCTGAAGACGCCTGAGGGCCGCGCCGCGCTCATGCGGCTCGTTGGTACGGCTGACATCCTAGTCGAGAACTACCGGCCCGGGGTGATGTCGTCGCTCGGGTTCGGGTTCGAGGCATTGTCGAAATCGCTCCCGCGGCTCATCTACGCCTCCATTTCCGGGTATGGGCAAACTGGACCCGCGCGCAACAAGGGCGGGTTCGATCTCATCGCGCAAGGCGTCTCGGGAATCATGTCAGTGACAGGAAATCCGGGTGGGCCGCCGGTGAAAGCGGGGGTTCCCATCACCGATCTTGGCGCGGGTCTGTTCGCGGTCATCGGGATTCTGGCTGCGCTCGAGGGGCGTCATCGGACCGGCATGGGGCAGTACGTGGATACGTCCCTCGTCGACGCGGGTGTCGCGCTGTCGGTGTGGGAGGCAACCGAGTACTTTTCCGGCGCGGGCGTGCCGGTGGCGCTGGGCTCGGCCCATCGCATGAACGCCCCGTATCAGGCGATCCGATGCGCGGACGGGTACATCACGCTCGGCGGAGCCAACGAGCGCATCTTTCGAAGGCTATGCGATGCGCTCGGGCACCCGGAGTGGACGTCGATGCCGGACTTTGCCGACAACGCCAGCCGCGTGCGGCATCGCGCCGAGCTAGCCGGGCGGATCGAAGCCATCACGCAACAGCAGCCGCGCGCCCACTGGTTATCGCTCTTCGAGCTGAACGACATTCCCTGCGGGCCAATCAACGATTACTCACAAGTCTTCGCGGACGCCCAGGTTGTCGCGCGCGAGATGGTCGTTGACGTCGACCATCCGACGCTCGGCCGCGTTCGTTCGATCGGATCGCCGATCAAGATGAGCGCGACGCCGCCGGAGGTCAGG
>DASZFS010000532.1:0-16077 GCA_035939575.1 Vicinamibacterales bacterium
TCGAAAATCCCGACGCCGTTTACCGGACTGAGGAAGAGAAGTTCCGTAACGCCGCCAAGGAGATCAAGGAATTCCAGTCGCGCGGGCAACCGGTCCTGGTCGGCACCATTTCCGTTGAGAAGTCGGAAAAGCTCTCGGGCATGCTCGACCGTCGTGGCCTGAAACGGGGGACAACGACCGGTGGGGGGGTCGACAAGCACGTCGTGCTCAACGCGAAATACCACGCCCAGGAGGCCGAGTTCGTCGCGCAGGCCGGACGCAAGGGCGCCGTGACGATCGCGACCAACATGGCGGGCCGCGGGACCGACATCCTGCTCGGCGGCAACCCCGAGTTCATGACCCGCCAGCAGGCGCTCGCCGAGCAGATCGCCGAGCGGCTGCCGAAGGGCGAGGAACGCTTCGTCGGCGACGATCAGTACGTCTACTACTATCACCTCGACGGTTTCTACCGCGTCCCGAAGGCCGAGTACGACCGCATCTACGATCACTTCAAGTTGCAGTGCGACGCGGAACACGACGACGTGGTCGCGCTCGGCGGCCTCCATATCGTCGCGACGGAGCGGCACGAGGCGCGGCGCATCGACAACCAGCTGCGCGGCCGTGCGGGTCGCCAGGGCGATCCCGGCGCCTCGCGGTTCTACCTGTCGCTCGAGGACGACCTGATGCGCATCTTCGGGTCCGATCGCATCTCCGGGTTGATGCAGCGCCTCGGGATGGAAGAGGGGGTCCCGATCGAGCACGGCATGGTGACCAAGGCGATCGAGCGCGCGCAGAAGCAGGTCGAGTCTCAGAACTTCTCCGTCCGCAAGCATCTCCTCGAGTACGACGACGTGATGAACAAGCAGCGCGAGAATGTCTACGCGCTCCGCCGTCAGATTCTCGAAGGGCAGATCCGGCTCAAGGACGAGAACGACGACGAGACGGTGCTCGACACGCGGCAGTACCTGATGGAGCTCGCCGAGGACATGCTCGACTCGATGGTCGAGACCTATACGCCGCGGTCGGCCGATTTCGAGGAATGGGACCTCGAGGCGCTCAAGCGCGAGGCCAATCGCGTCTTCGGCATCGACGTCGCGCCGCTGACATTCGACGAGCGGACGTCGGACGAGATTCGCGACCTGCTCTGGACGCGGATTCTGGCATCCTACGAGGACAAGGAACAGCTGGTCGGCCGTGAGATTCTGCAGCGCGTCGAGCGCGACATCATGCTGCAGATCGTCGATCAGCAGTGGAAGGACCATCTCTACAGCCTCGATCACCTCAAAGAGGGCATCGGCCTTCGCGGCTATGGCCAGCGGGACCCGCTCATCGAGTACAAGAAGGAGAGCTTCAGCCTGTTCCAGGCGATGAAGGAGCGGGTGGACGAAGAGATCGTCCGCTACCTGTGGTGGCTGCGTCCTGTGCTGAACGAGGAGCAGGCGCCGCCGCGGCCCGCCGCGCCGCGCCGATCGTCGCTCATTCTGAACGACCCCAGCACGGAGTCGGCGTCCTCAGTCTTCGGCGCTCCGCGATCGGCCGCGCCCGACGCGCCCGCGCGCGCCCCCGGCGCGCAGCACCCACCGCGCGTGGGCGGCGACGACGCCAAGATCAAGCAGGTCCGCCGGGACGAGCCGAAAGTCGGACGGAACGACCCCTGTCCGTGCGGCAGCGGCAAGAAGTACAAAAAATGCCATGGAGCGGCGGCTTGATGCGGAGCCAGCAATCACCGGAAACGACGCTCCCCTTCATCGAATCTGACATCGCCACGGCGCTGACGTTCGACGATGTGCTGCTTGTGCCGCAGCACTCGGGCGTCGTGCCCACGCAGGTTGACGTCAGCACGCGGCTCACGCGCCGGATCCGGCTCGCCGTGCCGCTGGTCAGCGCCGCGATGGACACCGTCACCGAGTCACGGCTCGCCATCGCAATGGCGCAGCAGGGCGGCCTCGGCGTGATCCACAAGAACCTGTCGATCGAGGAGCAGGCTTCGGAGGTCGATCGGGTCAAGCGGTCCGAGAGCGGGATGATCGTGAACCCGATCACGCTGTCACCCGACAACCGGATTCACGAAGCGCTCGAGCTGATGAAGAAGTACCGTATCTCGGGCGTCCCGATCACCGAGGACGGCAGCAAGGAAGGGCGGCTCTGCGGCATCCTCACGAACCGCGATCTGCGGTTCGAGACGAACATCAGCCGGCCGATTGCCGAGGTGATGACCCGCGCGCCGCTGTTCACCGTGCCGGTCGGCACGACGCTCGACGCGGCGAGGGAGATCCTGCACCAGCACAAAGTCGAAAAGCTGCTGGTCGTCGACAACCAGTTCCGGTTGAAGGGCCTCATCACCGTCAAGGACATCCAGAAGGCGGTGAAGTATCCCAACGCCTCCAAGGACTCGCTGGGACGCCTTCGCTGTGGCGCGGCGGTTGGCATCGCGAAGGACACCATGGATCGAGCGGAGGCGCTCATCGCGGCGCACGTCGACGCCCTGGTTGTCGACACTGCCCACGGCCACTCCCAGAACGTCCTCGACATGGTGCGGAGCCTGCGGCGCCGGTTCCCGGAGGTCGATCTCGTCGCGGGGAACGTCGCAACCGCGGAGGGCACCGACGCGCTCATCGCGCTCGGCGTGGACGCGGTCAAGGTGGGAATCGGCGCGGGGTCCATCTGCACCACCCGGATCATCGCCGGAATCGGCGTGCCGATGATCACCGCGGTCATGGAGTGCGCGCGCGCCGCCGCGGCGCACGACGTGCCGGTCATTGCCGACGGCGGGATCCGGTTCTCCGGCGACATCACCAAAGCGATCGCCGTCGGGGCGAGCACGACGATGATCGGCAACCTGTTCGCTGGAACCGACGAAAGCCCGGGCGAGATCATCCTGTACCAGGGCCGGAGCTTCAAGGAGTACCGCGGCATGGGATCGATCGGCGCGATGCGCCGCGGCAGCCGCGACCGCTACTTCCAGGATGAGTTCGATCTCGACGCGCCCGGCGGCAGCGACAAGCTGGTGCCGGAAGGGATCGAGGGTCGCGTCGCGCACAAGGGCAGCGTGGCCGCGATGGTGCATCAGCTCGTCGGCGGCCTTCGCGCCGGCATGGGCTACTGCGGCGCTGAGAACATCCCGACATTGCAGCGCGAGGCGAAGCTGATTCGCATCACGCCGGCCGGCGTGCGCGAGAGCCACGTCCACGACGTCGCCATCACGAAGGAAGCGCCGAATTATCGGTCGGAGTGATCTGCGGGGTTCGCGGGGTGGGCTGAAGACTCTGGGACGGGCCGAAGACTCATGTGAGAACCTTAATTTTGGGGCGAGGCAACTGCACGCGGCCATGAGTCCTCAGCCCCTGCACGCGAACCTTTGAAGCTCACATCCTCAAATCCGCAGATCTTGTGATGGTCAGCATCCGTGTGTCGCCGTCGCCGTGCTCGATGCGCACCGTGACGGCCCCGCGCACTGGACGCGGCAGCTTCTCGGACCACTCGATCGCCAGGACACCGTCCGCAGCGATCTCGTCGAGACCGAGATCCTCGATTTCCCGCGGATCGTTCAGCCGGTAGAGATCGACATGCCAGAGCGGCAGCCGGCCGCCGCGGTATTCCTGAGCGATCGTGAACGTCGGGCTGCTGACCTCGCGCGCGTCAACGCCAAGGCCCTCGGCGAGGCCGCGCGTGAAGGCCGTTTTCCCAGCGCCAAGGTCGCCGGATAACAACACGACCGCGCCCGGCGCGAGCGACGCCGCAAGCTGGCGGCCCACGGCGGCGGTTTCCTCCTCGGAGCGAGTGGTCACCACCGCCACGTTACGACCCATCTCACGAACGGGCTGAAAGCTCTGAGGCGGGCGGTCTCGGACAATTTTGATCTTGGGGCGAGGCAACTGCACGCGGCCATGAGTCTTCAGCCCCGTGCGCTAGGTGTTCTTTTCGACGACCTTGCGCCGCGCGGTGAGCTCCAGGATGGCGTCGCCGATGTGTCCGGCGAGATCCGATGCGGTCATCGACACTTCCCCTTCGTCCGCCTCGGCGAGGTCGCCGGCCATTCCGTGCAGATACACAGCGAGCTTGCAGGCGGCTTCGGCGTCGAGGAGCTGCGCCAGCCACGCGGCGATCATCCCCGTGAGCACGTCGCCTGTGCCGCCGGTGGCCATCCCCGGGTTGCCGGTCGGGTTGATGAAGACGCGTTCGTCGGGCGTGGCGATGAGCGTCCGGTGACCCTTGAGCACGACGTAGACGCGGTGCCCAACCGCGAAATTGCGCGCGATCTCGAGCCGGCTCGCCTGCACTTCGTCGGTCGACATGCCAACGAGCCGCGCCATCTCGCCCGGGTGGGGCGTGATGATCACGTCGCGGCCTTCCCGGCCTGCCAGCCGATCGGGCTCGTCCGCGAACGCATTCAGCCCGTCAGCGTCCACGACCAGCGGCGTCGTCGCGCGGTCCACCAGATGGCGGACGAACTGGCGCGTCGCCTCCGCCTGCCCCAGGCCCGGGCCGATCGCGACGACATCCCGCGCGAGCTCCAGCAGGCGGTCGACGCCGTCGGGGTCCAGCCCGTTGATCGCTTCGTCCAGCGGTTCGGTCATGTACTCGGAGCCGAGGCTGGCGATGACGCCGAGGCAGCTGCCGGGCGTCGCGACCGTGACCAGCCCGGCGCCCGATCGCAGCGCACCGACCGCGCTGAGATGCGCCGCTCCTGTCTTGCCCCTCGATCCCGCGACGATGAGCACCCGGCCGTAGTCGCCTTTGTGGCTGTCGGCCGCACGCGGCGTCACGAGCTCTCTCGTCGACGCGCGCGTCAGCAGCTCGACGCGCGGTCCGTCGACCGCGTCGATCACTTCGCTCGGGATCCCGATGTCCGCGATGACGATGTCGCCGGCGCGCGCCTCGGCCGGCGGCAGGACCAGCGGCAGCTTGGGCGCGGCGAGCGTCACGGTCAGCCCCGCCTCGATGGACGGGCCGATGGGCTCGTGAGAATCAGCCGACAGGCCGGAGGGCAAATCAATCGCCACGACCGGGATGCCGGACGCGTTGACGTCCGCGACGATCGACTCGATCAGGCCCGAGATCGGCGCGTTGAGCCCGGTGCCGAAGATGGCGTCCACGACGAGCGTGCAGTCGGTGAGCTCGGCGAAATGCAGCTCCCAGGCCTGGCTGTCCGCAATCTCGACCACGGTCAGCCCGAGGCGGCCGAGGATCTCGAGGTTGGTGCGGGCGTCGCCGCGCACGTCGGCGACCCGGCCGACGAGGAACACGGATACCGCGACGCCGCGTTGCGCCAGCGTGCGCGCGACCACGAAGCCGTCGCCGCCGTTGTTGCCGCGGCCGCACAGGACGCCGACATGGCGGTCGGCGAGATCCGAGTACATCGCCTCCATCGCGGCGACCGCCTGGCGGCCGGCGTTTTCCATCAGCACCAGCGAGGCGATCCCGATGTCCTCGATCGTGCGCCGATCGGCGTCGCGCATTTGCGCGGAGTTCAAGATGCGCATCGGGCTATTGCGCCGAGAATAGCACAGGCATTACGCTTCACCTCATGGCAGCGATCGTCAATGTCAACGGACGCGTGTCCGATCAGGAGCACGCGGTCATCTCGATCTTCGACCACGGCTTCCTGTACGGCGAGGGCGTGTACGAGACGCTCCGGACCTACAATGGCCGGCCGTTTCTCTTCGACCGTCACATGCGCCGCCTGCGGCAGTCTGCCGGCATGCTGGCGCTCGACATCCCGCTGGCCGATGGCGAGATCGATCGGCGCTTCCAGGAGACGATGGGCGCCGCCGGCCTCGGTGGCGCGTCGGATCGCGAGGCCTACATCCGCATTCTGGTGACGCGAGGGATCGGCGAGCTCACCTACGATCCCGCGGCCTGCCCGACCCCGTCAATCGTCGTCATCGTCAAGCCGTACGTCGCGCCGCCGCGCGAGGTCTTCGAGCGCGGCGTAACGGTCGCGCTCGTGGGTGTGGTTCGGAATCACCCGGGCTCGGTGAATCCGCTGATCAAATCGAACAACCTGCTCAACAACGCGCTGGCCATGCAGGAAGCGTTCAGGCGCGGGGGTTTTGAAGGCGTCATGCGCAACTACCGCGGCGAGCTGGCTGAGTGCACGCAGTCGAACCTGTTCGTCGTGAAGCGGGGCGCTGCGCTGACGCCGCCGATCGACGCGGGTCTGCTGCCCGGCATCACCCGGGAGTTTCTCTTCGAGATCGGCGCCGGAGACGGCATTCCCGTGCACGAGCAGGTGCTGCATGACGACGATCTCTTCGACGCCGACGAGGCATTCCTGACCAGCACGACGCGCGAGATTGTCCCCATCGTGCGGGTCGACAACCGGACCGTCGGATCCGGGGCGCCGGGACCGATCACGCGCGCCCTGCTCGACAGTTTCCGACGGAGGGCTCACGCCGCGAAGCTCATCCAGCCCACACTTTCCTGAGCCACGAAGGCACGGCACGAACGCACGAAGGCACGAAGAAGGCACGAAATGGAATCAGCGCGTTCGCGCTCTCGTGTCTTCGTGGCCTGGCCGCGGATCGATCGCCGTTGATTGGTACTGCTGGATCGCCAGCCGGAGAACGGCGAAAGCCGCCTTCGGCGTGTAGTCCGCGTTGAGGATCGCCTCGGAGCAACATGGCTGCCCGTCCCAGAGGCGATAGAGCACCAGATGCGTCCAGCGGTGAGTCGAGTGGGCCGTGAAGGTCGCGATCACCTGGCGGTAGAAGTCTGCCTGGGCCTGCGCATCGGGCGTCGCCGCGCCCACCTCGCTCAACCACACGTCGTTGGTGCCGGCGACGCCGTCGGCGCTGACGCGGTCCATGTAGGCGGCCAGCGGCGGTCCATCCGGGTACCAATGGACCGTGACGAGATCCTGCGGCGCGAGCGCCCGCGCGCCCTGGATGTAGTCCATCGTGCGCACGTAGTAGCCAGATGCGAGGGCGTGGTGGCTGGTCTCGGGGCCGGCCAGCACAAAATGCGGGTTTACGCTGTCGCGCGCGCCCGACGCGTTGATGTAGAGGAGCGCGTAATTCGCGCCGTCAGCAGTGTCTCGGAGCGTCAAGTTCGGCTCGTTCCAGACACCCAATACCGTTTGAAACTGGCTGTATCGCGCAACGAACGACTGGACGAAGCGATACCAGTCGGCCACGTCAGTTGGCATCGCGCCGCATCCGGCGCCTCGAGCCGCCCAGGCCGGCGTGCAGCCGACGGTCATGTAGCTGCGCAGACCGAGACGTGCGGCGCCGACGATGACGTTGTCCGCGCAGTCCCAGGCGTAGACGCCGGGAGATGGCTCGAGCGTCGGCCAATCACACGATCCGCGGACGACGCCGACGCCGAGATTGGTCAGCGCGGCCGGAACCGCACCGTTCAGGTCGAAGGCGACGATGCCGAAGTCGGGCGCCGGGCCGGCGAGACGGGGGCCGGCGTGCAACAAGACCCCGCCGGCAACGATGGCTGCCAGGCCTGCGGCGCCGAGGACACCGCGCGGTCCGGCAGGCTGCCTGTGCGCTAGACGTATTCCGCGATCGGTGGGCAGGAGCACATCAGATTGCGGTCGCCGTACGGGTTGTCGATCCGGCCCACGCTCGGCCAGTGCTTGTGCGCACGCACGAAGGGCAGCGGAAAGGCGGCCTGCTCTCGTGAATACGGGTGGGTCCATTCGTCTGCGGCCACCGCCGATGCCGTATGCGGCGCGTTCTTGAGGACGTTGTCAGCCCTGTCGGCCTTGCCGTCCACGACTGCCTGGATTTCCGCGCGGATCGCGATCATCGCGTCGCAGAAGCGGTCCAGCTCGTCTTTCGACTCGCTTTCGGTTGGCTCCACCATCACCGTGCCGGCGACGGGAAACGAGACGGTGGGCGCATGAAAGCCATAGTCCATCAGACGCTTCGCGACGTCGAGCTCGTCGATTCCACTCGCCTGCTTGAGCGGACGCAGGTCGAAGATCATCTCGTGGGCGACCCGGCCGTTCTTCCTCGTGTACAGGACGGGAAAATGCGGCTGGAGCCGCGACGTGATGTAATTCGCGTTCAAAATGGCGACGCGCGTCGCGTTCGTCATGCCGTCCCGCCCGAGCATTTTCATGTAGGCGTACGAGATGAGGAGGATGCTCGCGCTCCCCCAGGGGGCCGCCGACAACGCATGGATGGCGCGATCGCCGCCTGTCTTCACCAGCGGATGGCCAGGCAGATACGGCGCGAGGTGCGCCGCCACGCCGATCGGGCCCATCCCGGGACCGCCTCCCCCGTGCGGGATGCTGAAGGTCTTGTGGAGGTTGATATGGCAGACATCGGCGCCGATGACCGCGGGGCTCGTGAGGCCGACCTGGGCGTTCATGTACGCGCCGTCCATGTAGACCTGTCCGCCGTGCTGGTGGACGACCGCGCAGACGTCTTGGATGGTCTCTTCGAACACGCCGTGGGTCGAGGGATACGTGACCATCAGGGCCGCCAGGCGATCCTTGTGCTCGGCGGCCTTCCGCTCGAGATCCTCGATGTCGATGTTTCCCTCGGCCGTGCTGGCGACGACGACCACACGCATACCGGCCATGACCGCGCTTGCGGGATTGGTTCCGTGCGCTGACGCCGGGATGAGGCACACGTCGCGCCCGGTCTCACCGCGGTCCTTGAAGTACGCCCGGATGACCATCAGGCCGGCGAATTCCCCCTGCGCTCCCGAGTTGGGCTGCAGCGAGACACCGTCCAATCCGGTGATGGCCCTCAGCATGCTCTCGAGCTCGCGGAACACCTGCGCGTACCCCAGCGCCTGGTCGACTGGCGCGAAGGGATGGAGCTTCCCGAATTCCGGCCACGTGATCGGCAGCATCTCCGACGCGGCGTTCAGCTTCATCGTGCACGAACCGAGTGGGATCATCGACGTGTCGAGGCCGATGTCCTTCCGTTCGAGCCCGCGAATGTAGCGCATCATCTCGGTCTCGGAGTGGTACTTGTTGAAGACCGGATGGGTCAGGAAGGGTGTTGCGCGCGCGAGGCCCGCGGGATAGCTCGGCGCGAGACCGGTCGCCGAGCGATCGAACGCGACCGTCTTCGTGCCCGATCCCGACGCAAACGCACCCACGATCGCCAGAACGTCCGTCTCGCTCACGGTTTCGTCGAGCGCCACGTGAATGCTGCCGTCGCGGCGAACGCCAAGATTGAGCCCTGACTCCAGCGCCGCGTTCACGATCCGGCCCGCGACCTCGCTCCCTCCGGGCACCTGAAACCGCGGCGTGTCGAAGTAGGTGTGGTTCAGCTGCCGGAAGCCGAGCTTGCCGAGCTCCCGGTGCAGCAGCTTGGCATAGGCATGCACGCGGGTCGCAATTCTCGTCAGTCCTTTCGGTCCGTGATAGACCGCATAGAGCCCGGCAATGTTCGCGAGGAGTGCCTGGGCCGTGCAGATGTTCGACGTGGCCTTTTCGCGCCGGATGTGCTGCTCGCGGGTCTGCAGCGCCATGCGGTACGCCGTATTGCCGTGCGCGTCGATCGACACGCCGATAATGCGGCCCGGCGCCTGCCGCACGTGCTTCTCGCGCGTCGCGAAGAACGCCGCGTGAGGGCCGCCGTAGCCGAGCGGGACGCCGAACCGCTGCGAGTTGCCGTAGACGACGTCCGCGCCGAGCTCACCCGGCGGCGAGAGCAGCACCAGGCTCAGGAGATCCGTGCCGACCGCGACCAGGACGCCCGCCTGCCGGGCGCGCGCCATGAACGTGCGAAGGTCGTGCACGCAGCCCGCTTCGTCCGGAGACTGGACCAGCGCGCCGAACACGCGGCTGCCGAACGTCAGCGTGTTCATGACCTCGCTCGGCATCAGGACGATCTCGATGCCGATCGGTTCCGCGCGCGCTCGCAGGACTTCCAGCGTCTGCGGGTACACCGAATCGCTGACGACGAACTGCGGTGCGCCCACGTTCGCCTCGATGCGCTTCGACTGCACGCGGTGCAGCAGCGTCATCGCTTCGGCCGCGGCCGTTGCCTCGTCCAGCAGCGACGCGTTGGCGACCTCCATGCCGGTCAGGTCCCGCACGGTCGTCTGAAAATTCAGGAGGGCTTCGAGTCGCCCTTGCGCGATCTCGGCCTGATACGGGGTGTATGGCGTGTACCAACCCGGGTTCTCGAGGACGTTGCGCAGGATCACGCTGGGCGTGATGCAATCGTAGTAGCCGAGGCCGATGAATGACCGGAAGATCTGATTGCGGCTGGCGACCGACCGCAGCTCGCGGAGGAACTCGTGCTCGCTCTGGCCGGCTGCCAGGGGCAGCGGCTGCGTGAGCCGGATGCGCGCGGGAATGGCCTCGTCGATGAGCGCGTCCAGCGAGGCCGCGCCGGCGATTTTCAACATCGCGTCCCGCTCGGCTTCGTCCGGACCGATGTGGCGGGACTGAAACGTCTCGAAGTCGAAGACGGAATCGCTCATTTCACCAGGTCTTGATACTGTGCCGCGTCGAGCAGCGCGCCGGCCTCGCCGGCATTCGTCAACTTGATGACGATCATCCAGCTCCCGTGCGGATCTGCGTTGACGGCCTCCGGCTTGTCCTTGAGCGCGGTGTTCACGTCCACGACCTCGCCGGTGACCGGCGAGTAGAGCTCGGAGACGGCTTTGACCGACTCGATGGTGCCGAAGGACTGGCCCTGCTTCAGCCTCGCGCCGACCTCGGGCAGCTCGACGTAGACAACATCGCCAAGCTGCTGCTGGGCATAGTCAGTGATGCCGATCTTGCCGCTGTCGCCGGCAAGGTCGAGCCATTCGTGATCCTTCGTGTATTTGAAACTCGCCGGGTAGGCCATGTGATCCTTCTTTATCCTAACGGTCTTTCTCGTAGACCTAACGCTCTCTCTTGTAGAACGGCATCGGGACGACGCGGGCGCGGGTGCGGCGGCCGCGGATCTCGACGGCGAATTCCGTGCCCGCGGCGGTGTGCTCGATGGGCAGGTACGCCATGCCGAGCGCTTTCTTGAGGAACGGCGTCTGCGTGCCGCTGGTGACCTTCCCGGCCGGTGCATCCCCGCCGCCACTCACGAAGGCGTCGTAGCCGTGACGCGCGATGCCGCGCTCCACCATCTCGAAGCCGACGATCTTGCGGGCGACGCCGTTCGCTTTCTGGTCCCGGAGCGCTCGCGCGCCGAGGAAGTCGTCTTTCTTCCAACCGACGATCCAGTTCAAGTCCGCCTCGACCGCCGTCGTCGTGTCATCGATGTCGTTGCCGTACAGGCGCATGGCGGCTTCGAGGCGCAACGTGTCGCGGGCGCCGAGCCCGCACGGGACGACATCGAGCTGACGGCCCGAGTCGAGGATCGCCTGCCAGACGCGGTCGGCAGACTGTGGAGGCACGAAGACCTCGAAGCCTTCTTCGCCCGTGTAGCCCGTCCGGGAGATCGTGCTGCGTACGTTCGCAACCTCGCCGTGCGCAAACCAGTAGTACTTGATCTCGGCCAGGTTGACGCCGGTGAGCGGCTGGAGGACCTCGAGGGAGCGCGGGCCCTGGATCGCCAGGAGCGCGTAGCGCGAGCTCGCGTCGACCGCGACCGCGTCGCCGGCCGGCTTGATCTCGTCCGCGATGTAGGCGTAGTCCTTCTGAATATTGCCGGCATTGACGACGAGCAGGAAGTGCTCGGGCGCCAGACGGTAGACGAGGAGGTCGTCGACGAAGGTGCCTCGATCGGTCATGAGGCCGGAGTACTGAGCCTGCCCGATCTGCAGTCTGGACGCGTCGTTGGACGAAATGCGCTGGACCGCGGCGAGCGCGTCCTTGCCTGCGATCTCGATTTCGCCCATGTGACTGACGTCGAACAGTCCGGCTCGCTCGCGGACCGCCAGGTGCTCGGACGCAAGGCCTGCGTATTCGACCGGCATTTCCCACCCGCCGAAGGGCACCATCCGGGCGCCTGAGGCACGGTGGCGAGCGTTGAGCGGCGTCTTCTTGAGGGGTGTGGCTGCGGCCTGTTCCATTGAGGGAGAAAGATGTGAGGTTGAACGGATAACGGTACTATGCGCCCCTGGACAGGTCAAGACGCCAGGGAGCCAGGTCCTCTTACAGAGCGTCCGTGGGTTCAGACCGAACCGTGAGCCCGTAGATACTGCCCTTCCCCGGCGCAAGCGCGACTGTCGCCTTCATCCTCGCGATGAAAGGGGTTGGGTGATCTCGCCGAGCAGTTGGGTCAGAGTCTTCACGTGATACTTCACCAGCACGCATCCATTCTTGAAGGCCCTGCACTCGAGGAGCTCGAGGTCGATCTGGTGCTTCATTTCGTGAAAGAGAGGAATCCCTGAGCCGAGCAGCACCGGATGGATGTTGAAGCCGATCTCGTCTATGAGTGTGGATACGGAGCTTTCCCTTTGCTGTGACGAAGAGCCACTTCGTAGGTCTTGCGGCCCATGAGGACCGTGTCGAATGTCTTCCAGTAGTCGGCCATGACGCCGGCGGCCTCGTCGCTCCACAGCAGCCAATCCACCGCGTGGTTCTTCCGTGCGAAATAGTTGTCCAGGCTATTGGCTCCGCCGAATGTGACCTTCCGCACATTGCCTCCAAGTACGAGGTCGACGGCCGACTCGGTGTTTGGGGGGCGATTCTACTACGGCGCAATTTGGATTCAGGTGGATCGCTCGTATGATGTCCTGTATCTAGGGGGACGAAGTTGTCAGAGCGATCTGGAACCGCCGCGGACGATCCGTTGAGTGGTCGGCACCCAACCAGTCACGAACGGATGTCGGGACTGCCGTGGGATGCGTCGTATCATGACGGCCCTGCGCCTTGGGATATCGGCCGGCCGCAGCCAGCGATTGTGCGTATGGCCTCGGAGGGCGGATTCGCCGGCGCGGTGCTCGATGCGGGCTGCGGGACGGGCGAGAACGCTCTCTACGTTGCCTCGGTGGCCTCGCTGGGATTGTCGGTTCTGGGCGTTGACGTGGCTGAGACGGCGTTGGCGATCGCCCGAAAGAAGGCCGACGACCGTGGGATCGAGGTTGAGTTCGCTGCGGCAGACGCGTTTCAGCTGGAGCGTCTGGGGCGCAGGTTTGAGACAGTGATGGACTGCGGACTGTTCCACACCTTTGACGGTGACGAGCGCCCACGATACGTGGCGAGTCTGGCGTCGGTGACCGAACACGATGGAACCGTGTATGTGTTGTGCTTCAGCGACGATGGTCCCGAAACTGGCCCGCACCCGGTCAGTCAGGAAGATCTGAGAGCGGCGTTCAACCCCGGTACTGGATGGACTGTCGCCGCCATCGAGCCGGACCGGATTCACACGAGATACCACGACAACGGCGCCCCGGCGTGGTTTGCGACAATCAAGCGGATCTAGCCTCCTGGCGCTGCAGCGCTTCTGTAGCTTTGGTGCCACATGACGTGTGGCTGCTCGACGACGTTTTTGCCTCTCTGACTTCGGACAGGCTATCAGGACGCGTCGAGCTAGGTTCAGCGTCGCAGTTGATTTCCCATCGGATCCCAAACGGATCGCGGACGACGCCGTAGCGTGGCGACCAGTGTGTTGCCTGCAACGGCATGATCACTTCGCCGCCGTCCGCCAACCCTGCGAACACGCGATCGGCTTCGTCGGCGTTCGCCACTCCGAGCACCATCGAAAAGCCGCGAGGGGTTTCATAATCGCGCGGAAGCACGTCGCCGCCCGTCAGATCGAGTCCTCCGGCGCGCAGCCGCGCGAACCAAACCTTGTCACGCCAGTCTGGGGGCACTTCCCGCGCGAGCGGCGACTCGGCATACGTCAGCATGTACACAATTTCGCCGCCAAACAGCGATGCGTAGCGGCGGAACGCGTCGCCACACGGTCCGGAGAACATCAGCGACGGATTTATTTTCACCATGTCAGGCCCGTTCGCAGGCGGTCGACAGCGGCGAAATCGTATCGACCGAGATAGCTCAGCGTCAATCCTTCGCTTCGCGCCGTCTGACGTGGCCGAAATCTCAGATGACCTCCCCACGTGGCGGCGATCGGGAGTATGTTGATTGATCGCCGATGGGAATGATCACCTGCTGACAGCAGTGTCCGTCGCGCCTGCCCGCAGGTAGGCCTGCAGGGTGTGATAGCTGATGCCCAGGACCCGGGCCGTGTCGCGTTTGTTGCCGCCGCGCTGCTCGAGTGTCAGCCGCGCGTATCGCCGCGCCCACGCCCGCAGCGTGTCACCGCGCTTGAGCGATGGGCCGAGCACCGACAGGTGCGCGCCGCCGATGAGCGGCGGCAGGTCTTCGAGCTCGATGACGTCGGTGGCGGCGAGCGCAACGACGCGCTCGATGAGGCGCTCGAGCTCCCGCACGTTGCCCGGCCAGTCGTAGCAGACGAGCGCGTCCATGGCCTCGGGCGAAAACTTGAGCGGCCGCGTGGAGCGGTGGCGCGCGAGAAAGTAGTGCGCCAGCTCCCCAATGTCCGAGCGCCGCTCGCGCAGGCACGGCACGCGGATGTCGACGCCGCTCAGCCGATAGAACAGGTCCGGTCGAAACAGTCGTTGTTCCACCAGGCGGGCCAGACCGCGGTTGCTGGCGGCGACGATGCGGATGTCGACCCGATGGGGTGCGGTCCCGCCGACGCGCTCCACGGCGAAGTCCTGGATGGCGCGGAGGAGCTTCGCCTGCGCGGTCGGGGACAGATCCGACACCTCGTCTAGGAACAGCGTGCCTCCGTCGGCTGCCTCGAACTTGCCGCGCCGCGCGCGGACGCCCGTCGCGACGCGGTCCTCGATGCCGAACAGCTCGGCTTCGACCAGGGTTTCGACCAGCGCGGCGCAGTTGACGGCGACGAACGGCCCGGTCTTTCGATGGCCGAGCTCGTGAATCTGACGCGCGACGAGCTCCTTGCCGACTCCGCTCTCACCTTCCAGAAGGACGGTGAAATCGGTGGCGGATACGCGCTCGATCGTCCGGCGCAGCGCGTGCATGGCCGGCGTCGAGCCGATGAGCGGCGCCGCGCCGTCGCGCCGCTGGCGCCCAGCAGTGAGGAGGCCGAGGCGCGCAAGCTGCGCACGCAGCCGCTCGATCTCGAGAACCAGGCCGCCGACGTGGGTCGCCAGGCCCAGCATCTGGAGCTCCCAGTCGGCCAGCGCTGATCCTGGGTCGAACGTCGCCTCCAGAACGCCGGGGCCGGCCGGCTCCGATCCTGGCACGTCGAGCGCGATGGATTCCGCTCCAGGCGCGAGCGCGCCACGAGCCGACCATCGGCTGCTGGGGTCGCGCAGTTGCGCGGTGCGGACCGGCAGCGCGCGACTGAGCGCATCTTCGAACGCCGCGCGCATCGTCCACAAGTCTTCGCGGCGATCGATGGCCCTGGTCACGGCGAGCAGCACGTCCCCAAGCGCTTGACGGCGATCCCGTCGCCGTACCGTGATTGATCCATCCGGAGATTCCGAACGCCGGGCGAGCACCGTCATGCCGTGGCTCCTTCACTGAAGGGGCCAACCAATTCCAGTGCCAGTGAGCGCTGTGAGCGTCGACGCGGGCAGGCCCGAGACGGGCGAGCAAAATGCGGCACGTCCCCGGCCGTGAACCTCACGTCGAAGCACCGCACGTGTAGCGATTACCCGATCAGCGCGTCCAGTGCGCGCGTGCAGCTGGGAATGGATTACCCCGTCTGCGCACACAGTGAACCCGCCGCTGACGGACACGCCGGCGTGGACTCCGGGCGGCCTCGCTCAGTGTGGGAGGTCGGGCCCAACGCGTGATCGATGTCGCCGACCCCGGAGTCGGGAATGACTGTCGCAAGCATGCGGCCAGCGCGCGGCGGGTTGGAGCCGACCGGAACTCGTTGTCAGTGGGAGTGTTGCCGCGCCGCGGATCTGCCGGGCCGGCGACGTGCGATCGGGCGGGTGCAGGATGACACCAGATGTTTGCGCGACGGGCCGAAGACTCTGGGTCAGGCTGAAGACTCATGGTCGCGTGCAGTTGCCTACGCCCTCGAGTCCTGACGACCTTGCAACCCTGGACACTCGTGATCTTGCGGCGAGGCAACTGCACGCGACCATGAGTCCTTCAGCCCCACCATGAGGTAACAGCGGCGCTTCTGCCGAGGCGTGAAGAGCTACCAGCCGGCGCTCACTCGGTCGTCGCGCGGCACCACTCGAGCGTATGACGCAGTCCTTCTTCCAGACCCACCGTCGGCCGGT
>DASZFS010000533.1:0-7310 GCA_035939575.1 Vicinamibacterales bacterium
GTCGCCTGTTCGAATTCACTCAAGGCGCGGACGTACCCGAGCTGGGCGTCGAGCAGCGTTCGTTGGTTATCCATCACGGCCTGGAAGTCCACCTTGTCGGTCTGATAGCCGATGCGTGAGACGTCCAAGGTCTGCTGCGCCTGCGGCAGGATCGTCGTCCGAAGGAGGGCGGCCCGCTCCTGGGCCGACTTGGCATGGAGGTAGGCCTCCTGCACAGCGAGCCGCACCATGTTCTGCATGGCGCGCTCGCGCGCCTTGGCGGTCTCTGAGGCGGCGATCTGCTCTGCGATGTGGGCGCCGATCTTGTCGCGTGACCACGGGGCCCTCGGCCAGGTGACCCCGACCCTCGCGAGCCACGCGTCTGTCTGACTCGGCATGAGGAGATAGCCACCCTGCACGGTGATGTCGGGCTTGAACTCCTGCTTTGCAGACGCGAGTTCCGCCTCCGCCCTCTCGATCTCGAGGTGCGCCCGCTGGACTTCCGGTTGATGGTCGAGCGCCAGGCGCTGGAGCTCGGTCGGTGACGGCAGCAGCATCTGTTCGGTCGGCTCGGTCAAGGGTCCGATGGGGGCTTCGGGAGCACGAGCGAGAACCACGTTGAGCCGAGCGGCGGCGATCCCGGCCTGCTCCTCGAACATCAGCAGATCGCCGTGCAGTTTCGACAGCTCGACGACCGGCTTCAGCACGTCCTGCTGGGAGATGCGACCGCTGGCGTACTTCGTCTGGGAGACGTCGGCGATTTGGCGTAACAGCTCGACGCTCGCGAGGTGGACTTCCGTCGCTTTCCGCGCGATGAACAATCGCGCGTACGCCTGTTTGACCTCGTTGACGACCTGACGGGTGCGAATCAGGACGTCCGTCTGGGCGAGCCCGATGTCCTTCTCGGCCACGGCCGCGCGGAGCTCGCGCTTGCCAGGACCGGGGAATTCCTGGCCGACCATGAACATGTACATGTTCGTGTTGGCCGGATTGACGGAGTTGATCGGCCACTGCCAGATGGTGCCTTCGAGCGTCGGTGGCGACAGCGATCGCTGTTGAGCGGGGCGCTGGCGCGTGACATCGACCTGCGCCCTCAACGCGGCGACGTCGAGGTTCTTCGACAGGGCTTCATCGAGGGCGGCTTTCAACGTCAGCGGCGGCCCCTCGGCCGCGGCGTGGCCCGCATGCTCCTGCGGAAGGGCACCACCTGCCGTAGCTTGGCCCGCCATCCCCAGTTGTCCGACACCGAGCACGAAGAGCACACTCACACCGACGATCGTTCGCTTCATGACATCCCCGCCCGATTCGTGTGCCGATCGGCACACGGGCCTACGAACGAGCGCAACCGGGCACACGACACCCGTCGCTCGCAATGAACGAGACCGACGTCGGGGTTAGATCTGGAGGCGTGAGAACGCGATGTACGGCGGCGGAGCGTCGAGCAGGTCTGGAGGTGAAGCGTGGTACGAAACGCGAGCCCGGTTCGGGGCGACTAATGACAACGCCTGGACCGTCAACCACTGCACAGGTACAGATATCGGAGCGCTGACGGATGAAGCTTTGACGATCGTCCCTTGGAACTCGACTTGCGGCCCCGACTGTTTACAGCAGTCGGAGGCACTGTCCTTCATCGGGCAGTCGTCATGGCCAGCCTTGCAGCAGGCCATCTGCTGTGTCACCGCTGCGGTGGCACCTTCAACACACGTCGCCCATGTCGAGGTCAGGACGGCGACGACGACCAGCAGCGAGGCGAGCGCGCGGCTCCAACGAACCATCGTTAGCAT
Source organism: Vicinamibacterales bacterium (assembly GCA_035939575.1). Lineage (GTDB taxonomy): Bacteria > Acidobacteriota > Vicinamibacteria > Vicinamibacterales > CAVVIG01 > DATKHR01. The sequence continues at coordinate 1,764 of DASZFS010000533.1, forward strand.
TCTGCGTCGGTGGGCGAGGCGTGTCAACTTCCTGGGGAACCTCGCTGCCATCGTCGGTCCTTTGGATCCGAGTGGGCGGCAGGCGGCGCTCGCACCTGAGCTCTCGCCTTCCTCCTGTTGCTGAGTGCTTATACGAGCGTGGCGGGGGAAGCAAAATCGTCGGCCCATCGAATACGATCGCTCCGAGATCTTGTGAATGGTATTTCGGCGACTACAGCGGGACTAAGGCCATGATGAGCAGCGTGACACCAACATGATCAGTGCGTCCGCGAGGTCCGACCGCTTGTCCCTAGTCCCTGAACGAACCGTCTTGATTCAGCAGGCGTTTCGCTTGGAATGGCTGACGGTCGCTTGGATGGTCATCGAGGCCCTTGTCGCCATTGGGTCAGGCGTGATCGCCGGTAGTTTGACCCTGACGGCTTTCGGGCTCGACAGTGTGATCGAACTCATCTCGGCGGGTGTGCTCATCTGGCGGCTGACCGAGGAATTGCGGCGTGGGGAGGAATTCTCGAGGCACGCCGAGCGGATCGCGAGCCGAAGCGGCGGCGCTTTACTCTTCGGGCTCGCCGCTTACATCGTACTCGGCGCCGCCTGGAGCCTCCGGACACATCACGGAGCGGAGTTCTCGGTCACCGGCCTCATCGTCGCCGCCGCGGCCATGCCGATCATGTACTCGCTCGCACGCCGAAAGGTCACCGTGGCCCGCCAGCTCGGCAGCCGGGCGATGCGTGCCGATGCCGTCGAAAGCATGACGTGCGGCTGGCTCTCCCTCGTCGTCGTGGTCGGCCTTCTCGTGAACCTGCTGCTTGCCGCCTGGTGGATCGATGCGGTGACCTCGCTCGGGATCGTCTGGTTCGTTGTCAAGGAAGCGCGCGAGGCGTGGAGTGGCGAAGACTGCTGCAGCCGTGAGTGAGGACTGCACTGGGCACGGAATTCTCGTCAACAATCGGAGGCCGGTTTCAAAACCGTACACGCAGTAACGATCTCGTCGACGACGATGGATGAACGGGCATCGATCGTCGCCCACCCGACTCGCATGATAATCGACGCATGGCTGATCTACCTGTTGCCTGCACGTTGAGTCCCGCTGCTCTACAGGCTCGTCGAGAAAACCTGCTAAACGCGTTGTTGCGGCGCACGAAGGAACGTCGAGAACTGCCGAACGGCTACAGTCTTCAGTTCGCAGCCGAAGGCGACGTGCTCTCCGAGATCGCACGCACCGTGGATAACGAGCGGAAATGCTGCCGGTTTCTGCGCTTCGCCCTAACAGTCGAACCCGACGACGGGCCGATTACGATGGATCTCACGGGGCCGCCAGGCACGCGGGAGTTCCTTGCTGCCATGTTCGACTTGTGAGCCCGAACGTCCAAACGGCATCTGTGAGTGGTCGGGAAGGCGGGATTCGAACCCGCGATCTCCCGGTCCCGAACCGGGCGCGATACCAGGCTTCGCTACTTCCCGAAACAACACGTCAACATTCCGGGCTCTTTGTTCGATCCTGGCGATCACTCGTTCCCGAACCGAGGGGGCAAATGGCCATTTGTTCCGAAAACTGGTGTCTTTTCGAGCCTGCATAAGGCCAGCATAAGCGTCCGCGCCGGCCATCGCCTGCCATGACCGACGGGTCGCCGAGCACTGGGGCGTGCTCGACCGTCCAGGCGTCGCACCTCGCTACGGTTATGGATCAGGCGTGAGCTCCTTCGATCGTTCAACGCGACGGTGAACGAGCCATCTGTGGGCTGGCATCCGCATCCTGTCGCGCGATCACTGCCGGAGGACTTGATGGACCAACGCGACAGCACTGGCTCCCTCGCCCACTGCCGATGCGACGCGCTTCAGGCTGCTGGACCGAACGTCACCCACGGCGAAGACGCCCGGCAGACTTGTTTCGAGAACAAACGGGGCGCGAGTCAACGGCCAGTGCGCGGCCACCAGGTCGCCCTGCGATAAGTCCGTACCGGTCTTCACGAAGCCCTTGGAGTCAAGGGCCACGCAGCCCTCAAGCCAACGAGTATTCGGGGCCGCGCCGATCATGAAGAACACATGCCTGATGTCGCGAGCCTCGACAACACCGGTGATGTTGTTTCGCCACTGCACACGCTCCAGGTGAGCGTCGCCTTCGAGCGCGACGAGATCGACGTGCGAGTGCAGCACGATCGCGGGGCTCTCCTCAATCCGTCGAATCAAATAGCGCGACATCGTTGCCGCCAGACCCTCCGATCGGATGAACATATGGACCCGACTGGCGGTCCGCGCGAGGAAGACAGCGGCCTGGCCAGCGGCATTTCCACCCCCAACGACGATGACTTCTTCGCGGCTGCATAACTGCGATTCGACGAACGTCGCCCCGTGGTACGCGCCAGCGCCTTCAAACTGCGCCAGGTTCGCCAGTTTCGGCTGCCGGTATTCGGCTCCGGTCGCGACGATCACCGTTCGCGCGGGAACGCTCGGTCCGTTGTCGATCCGCACGGCGTACCGCTGCCCGCCGCACGTGAGCTGCATCGCGGTCTTCGCAATCATGATCTCGGCGCCGAACTTCTGGGCTTGCACATACGCGCGACTCGCCAGTTCCTGTCCCGAGATGCCGGTGGGAAAGCCGAGATAGTTCTCGATGCGTGAACTCGATCCCGCCTGACCACCGGGCGCATGCGAGTCCAGCACGAGCACATCGAGTCCTTCCGACGCACCGTATACGGCCGCGGCCAGGCCCGCTGGTCCCGCCCCGACGACTATCACGTCACGCACGCGCGTCTGGTCGATCGCGTCATTCAAACCGAGACACTCCGCGATCTGCTGGTTGGTCGGGTTCCGAAGCACGATGTCGGCACGGCAAATCACCACCGGGACGTCCTCGACCGCCACGCCAAACCCATCGAGCAACTCCTGGACGCCTGGATCCCGATCGAGATCGACATAGGCGTACGGATGGCCGTTACGCGTCAAGAATTCTTTGATGCGGACCGCACCGGAAGAGTGCAGCGAGCCGACAAGTACCGCGTCACCAAACCCACGCGCGATGAGTTCTGCCCGGCGCAGAATGAACGCGCGCATCAGGATCTCGCTGAGTTCGGCGTCGGTCTGCACAATCGCCAGCAATTGCGCGCGTGTGAGCTGGAGGACCTCCGTCGCTTGGGTCGCCAGAACTCGAACCATCGGACGATGTCCCGCCAGCATGTTCGCCTCGCCGCTGAATTGGCCAGGGCCGAGCATCGTGATCGCCGTGTCCCCTGTTCCCGAAGGGCGAATCATTTGCAGCTGACCGGCGATCACGACGACGAACGGCACCTCCTCTGTCCCAGGCTCATAGACCACCTCTCCAGGCTCGATCTGGCGCTTTGTCCCGTGCGCGGAGATCCGAGCGATCTGTTCCGAGTTCAGCGTCGGAAAGATCTGATCTGGGCGCGATTCACTGTTGAGGGGAGCAAGGGGAGGGGCGTCAGACATGGCGTTCGTGTCATTTCTTACCGAAGGCCGCGAACTCCTCGCGGCCGAAGGATGTACCCATGATGCCCCAGCCCTGACCCGTGGCGGTCCAGTGTCCAGGGATTTGAAACAGAAATCTCGAATCCGCGACACCAGCTAGACCACACAGCAGGTGCGGGCGGCATTGTTCTCGATTCCAGCGGGCATTCCCGCGCATAGGTCAGCGCAGAAGACGACGAGGGTGTGCAGGGGTATTGAGAACTGATGTCGGCTTGTCTCCTGATGCGATTGCCTCGATTACCCGCCTGATATAGTTGAGTGTTCCATGGAATGTGAGGTCTGTCGCACCGGCGACGTGCGGGGTGATCAGTATCTGCGGCAGATCGAATAATGGGCTCTTGGGGCCGCCTGGACTCGATTTCAGCACGTCAAGACCCGCAGCCGAAATATGGCCTGTCTTCACGAAATGATACAGGGCGTTTTCGTCAATGAGTGATCCGCGGGCAATATTAACAAGAATGGCGCCCCGCTTCATAGCCTCCATCGCTGGTCTGTCGATGAGATTCTCGTTCTCCTTGCCGGCCCGGGCACATACCACGACGTAATCTGCCTCCGCGACCGCGGTGTGCAATTGCTCGGGTGAAAACGCCTTCACATCGGCCGGGGCACGATCAGGGTGGTGGTCGGTCGCGAGTATTCGCATCCCAAAGGGCCGCAGTCGGTCAGCGAGCAACCTGCCGATGTTGCCAAGGCCAACGATGCATACGGTCTTGCCGCTCAACGCGGGAGGGATCCCGAGCGAGCCCGCAGAATCCTCGCCCAGACGGACAACTTGTTGGAGATGCCTCGATGCTCCGAGCATGAGGAGCACCGCGAATTCGGCGACCGAGTCTGCGTTGCCCGTCAGCTCGGACGGCGAAAACGATACCCAGATTCCCAGCTTGTTCGCCGCATCGATGTCGATCCCTTCATAGCCTGCGGTTACCGTCTGAATGAGAGCCAGTTTCGTCTGGCTGGCCATCTCTGCGGCCGTGACTTCGCCCAGAACGAGAAGCACATCGATGTCCGTGGCAGGACTACTTTCTCCTCTCGTCCAATGGATCAGTTGATGCTGTGGGAGCTGGGCTCTCAGCTCTTGAAGGATCCCGGAGGGAAAGCGGCCGGCGCTAATGAGGAACGCGATCTTCATTGGAATCCTTCGACGCCAGACCTAAGCTTTGGCGGCGCGATACTGAAGTCCAGAGCGCACCTCGATTGATCCAGTCAGGGTACAGCTTGAGCATTTCGTCATATAGTTCCCGCGCGGTCGTCGCCTGCGCGACAAGGCGCTCGAAATCGCGGATATATTTCCGCGTTTCTCCAATGATCCGAGGGCTATCATCGTCTTCACGGCCATCGTCCGACACGCGCTACCCACCAGCCAAGGAGCCGCAGTACATGGAAGGAGCGCGCGGCACAGGCTCGCGCTTCCGGATCCGCGTGCCTCGCCTCATCGGAGTCTGGCGACGTGCCCGACCGTGCCGGCGACGCGATGCCCTGGCCGGCGCGGCCGGAGTGACGTCCCCAGCAAGAGCTGTTCGCCGAGAGTCCACCACGCACACTTCGAACCGGATGTTTCTCGGCTGTGATGCTGGATTCGCCGCGCCGCGTGAGAAGATCCCGGGTCAAGGACGGAAAGATGGTTCGCCTCATCAGGCATGATCGACCGGAAATGTCCCCGACGATCTCCGTTACCTCATGCGTCGCGAGATCGATCCTGACGATGGCTCCTGCCTTTGCGACGTGGACATGCGGCGGCGGGTGATCGAACGTGTAGATCCGTACCTCGAATCCTTCTTCACGAATTACCGCCGGCACATTACACCTAACGCCTTGCGTTCTATCAACTTCGTTCGTGTGCTCGTTCAAGTGCATCTGGCCGCACAAGCCTCGGCTACTCGCTTTATCATGTCAACATGTCCAGGTCGTTCCTAAATCGCGGTCCGGCCGCCGTCGACGGCCACGATCGCTCCGGTCATATAACTGGCACGCGGCGAGGCCAGGAATGCCACGACCTCGGCGATCTCCGCAGGGTCGGCCGCACGCTTCATCGCCGTGGTGGCCCCGAGCGAGTCGAACAGTTCC
>DASZFS010000534.1:0-27247 GCA_035939575.1 Vicinamibacterales bacterium
GCCCTCGCTCGCATCGGGGCTGACGGCACCGGCGAGAAAGGCGGCGTTCCGCTTCCGAGCCTCGGCCGTCATCGGTGGAACCCGGCCGTCGGGCGGGTCGACGACGAGCGAGCTTCGCTTCTGCCCATCGACCGTGATCATCTGCGTTCCGCCCGCGAGCCAGAAGTTGTTGTAGCCGCCGACGGCGCCGCCGCCCGCGCGCTCCAGGATCTCGAGGTATGACTTGGGCGTCGAGGTCTCGCCGCCTACGGGAGGCGCCGCGCGGTTGCCATCGATCGGCGCGTCGTTCTTCACCTGGCGTTGTGCCTCGTACGTCTCGAGCGCCGCCGCTTCTTCCTTGCTCAGCTCGAGGCTTTTGACGCCCGCGGGCCGCTCCACCGGCGTCATCGTCGCGACGTCGTAAATCCCCTGCAGGTCCGGATGGCCATCAGGCGTTCGCGAGAGCGACGACGTCGACTGGGCCCTCGCGGCGGGCCGCGCGGCCTGCGCCGCAAGACGTTGTGCTGTGACGCACATCGCGGCGGCGGCGAGCGCGACAGATCCGATCAAGGCGAGCACTCGATTGCGCATAGCTCCTCTTCGGTACTTCGCAACTATCCTGGAGAGAGTTGCCAGTCTTGTCAAGGATGCGGGCCTAGGTCGTTCGAGCCGCGTCAAAGCGTGCGGCGAGCGGCCGAAACGCGGTTGTCGGGCCGGTCCATCGAAGGTCGTCGACCGATTCGAAAACCGGTATGTCCGTGCGGAGCGTGGCCAGGCGCCGGAACAGCAGCGCCCGATCGCGCTCGTCGCTCAACACGCGAGCAAGCCGCGCCGGGTTCGCGGCGTTGACGCCCCACGTGCGCCAGTCGCTTGGAATGTGCTCGAGATGTCCGTACCGCGCCAGCACGGCCGCGGTCGACTTCGCTCCCCAGCCAGGCAACCCCGGGTACCCATCAGCGGCGTCGCCGACAAGCCCGAGGTAGTCAGGGATCGATGCGGGCGGCACGCCGAACTTCTTGACGACGCCGGCCTCGTCCATGATGGCGCGAGTGCGCCGGTTCAGCTGCACCACTCGTTGGCCCCGCACGCACTGCGCGAGATCCTTGTCCGGTGTACAGATGACCACGCGATCGACGCGGGCATCGAGCGCGCCCCGCTCCGCCGCCGCGGCCAGCGCGTCGTCGGCTTCGAACTCGACCATCGGCCACAGCGTCACGCCGAGCGCGGTAACAGCCTCCTCGAGCAGGGGAAATTGCGCGAGGAGATCCGGTTCGATGCCGGCCCCTGTCTTGTACCCGCCCCAGAGATCGTTGCGAAACGACTCGATGACATGATCCGTCGCGACGCCGATGTGCGACTTACCCGCCGTCATCATGCCCAGGAGCGACGAGACGACGCCACGGACGGCGGCGACCTCGCGCCCGTCGCGGTCACGCGCTGACGGGAGGGCGTAATAGTGGCGGAAGAGCTCGTATGTGCCGTCGATGAGATGGACGTCCAGCAGTTGACTCCGCAGCTCAGTGTACTGGTATGACCCGTCCGGTCAGAAGTGGACCTAGGCGGGCCGCCGGGGCCGGGTGACGATTGGCGCTGCATGCGTAGATCCCGCGCCGTTCTCCTCGGCACGCTGGCCGTCGGCACGCTGGACGCGATCGACGCGATCGTCTACTTCGGCTACCTGTCCGGGCGGGGCGCCCCGCCCGTTCGAGTGTTCCAGAGCATCGCGAGCGGTTTCCTCGGACGCGATGCGTATCGCGGCGGGTTGCCTGCCGCGGCGCTCGGTGTCGCGGTCCACTACTTCGTGGCGTTTGGCATCGTGCTGACGTACAGCCTGGCCAGCCGGTCGCTCCCGGTGCTCACGCGCCGCCCGTTCCTGTGCGGCGCCGCGTACGGCGTGGGTGCGTATTTCTTCATGAATCTCGTGGTCATTCCGCTCTCGGCTATCGGACCGCAGCGCTTCAGCCTCGGGCCGTTCGTCAACGGCATCTTCATCCATGTGCTCGGAATCGGGATTCCGAGCGCGCTCGCTGCGGCGGCCGTCGGGCGGCCGCGATAGCGCCAGCGAGCTTCTCGACTCCCTCCGCGATCGCATCGGCGCGCACCGCCGCGAATCCCAGCACGAGCGCGTTGGCCGGCTGCCGGCGAGCCATGCAATACGCCGACAGCGGCATCAGCTCCACGCCGCGGGCCGACGCTTCCCGGGCCACCAGATCCGCGTCGACGTCCTCCAGGTCAGCGACCGCGTGCAGTCCCGTCCCGACCGGGCGCAGCGAGAGCGCGCCGCCGCACAGGCGCTGGATCGCGCCCGACAGTGCGTCCAGGCGCTCGCGATATGCGGCGCGCATCCGGTGGAGATGGCGCTCGAAGTGGCCGCCGGCGATGAAGTCGGCCAGCACGACCTGATCGAGCACGGGCGGGTGGAGATCGGAGGCCCTGCGCGCCTCCGCGAATCGGTCTCTCAGATCCGGCGGGACGATGAGGAATCCCAGCCGCAGCGCTGGAAAGAGCGACTTGCTGAAGGTGCCGACGTAAATGACCCGGCCGTCGGCGTCGAGCCCGTGAAGGCACGGGACTGGCCGCGTGCCGTAGCGGAACTCGCTGTCGTAGTCGTCTTCGACGATCCAGGCGCGGGCGCCGGCCGCCCACCGCAGGAGCGCGAGTCGCCGAGACAGGCTCATGGGGACGCCGAGCGGAAACTGATGCGACGGCGTGACCGAGACCAGTCGCGCATTCGGCGCCAGTCGTGCGCCCGCCTCGACGTCGAGGCCCTGTTTGTCGACCCGCACCGGCACGATGCGCGCACCCGCGCCGACGAGCGCGCTTCGCGCCCCCGAGTAACCAGGCTCCTCGAGCCATGCGGCGTCGCCTGGATCGAGAAGCAGCTGGCACACGAGCTCGACGCCGCGCTGTGCGCCGGCCACGATGATCACCTGTTCTGGTGAGCAGCGTGTCCCTCGCGCCGCCTCGATGTACTGCGCAATTGCGTCCCTGAGCGGCGGCCACCCGGCCGGGTCGCCGTAGTCGAGCTGCGCCAGCGTCGCGGCGCGCAGCCGCCGGCCGGCCAGCTGCGACCACAATCGCATCGGGAACAGGTCGAGCGCGGGCACGCCGATGCGAAACGCGCGCGGCGGACCGGGCAGTCGACGCGCGGGGGCGGGCGTGGCAGCCAGCGCGAGACCGCGGCGCGACAGCGGTGGGTGGCGCGTCGCCGCCGTGCGACGCGGGAGCCCCAGCCGGGGCAAGTCGTCGGGCAGCTCCCGCGCGACGAACGTCCCCGACCCGCGCTGCGCCGTGACGTAGCCTTCCGCGAGCAGCTGCTCGTATGCCAGCAGCGTCGTGGTCCGCGAGACGTCCAGGTCGTCGGCCAGCGCTCTCGACGCCGGGAGGCGTGTGCCGGGCGCGACGACGCCGTCGAGGATGGAGCGGCGAATGGAGCCGTAGATCTGCCGCTGCAGCCCCACGCCGGAGCGGGCGTCCACGCGCACGAGCAGCGCCGATCCAGCCGTTCCAAGGTGGCCTTTCAATCTCGCCCTCAATCCCATGAATCGATGCTACCACCTGCGGCTGACGGGGCGCAGGGCCCCAGCGTGAACCCGCTGTGGACCTGAAGTGGACCTGGAACTGGAACGCGGAGTGGACCGCGAGGGAGCCGGAACGGCGCCGTTTGACGCGGTCGCGGCGATGTGCTATATACGTCGCATATGTGCTATAAAAATAACATTCTCTCCGGCGTCCTGGTCGCCGCCGTTGCGTTCATTCCCTTCATTCCCCTGGGGAGCCTGGCGGCCCCGCCCGCTGCTTCCGCGCAAGGCGGCGGTACGTTTTCCGGAACGCTCGTCGATGCCGTCGGGCGCGTCCTGCCCGACCGTCCTCTAACGCTGACGAACGTCCAGACCGGAGCCCGGCATCAGACCCGCAGTGACGGATCGGGCCGCTTCACCTTCGCGGCGCTCGATGGCGGAGACTACACGCTCGATGCCACGGTTCCTGGTTTTGCCGGAAGCTACCGTTTGTCCCTGGCATCGGGACAGCAGCTTCAGCGTGACGTTGCGCTGCAGGTCGGCGCCGTGCACGAGACGGTCGCCATCCAGGCCGGCGAAAGACTCCCGCCGCGCCCGCGCGCAGCGGTGCCCTCGACGCTCGCGGATGCCGGGTCCTGCGATCAGTCGGTCGTGGGAGGATGCATCGATCCGCCGACCAAGATCATCGACGTCAAGCCGCGCTATCCGATGTCCCGGCTTGGCTCGAGCGCCGTGGTGACCCTCGAGGGGCGCATCGGGACCGACGGGTTTGTCTCCGCACTGCGGGTGGTCGGCGCGGTCGACGCTGACTTTGCCAACGCGGCGGTCGATGCGGTCGGCCAATGGCAGTTCACGCCCACGCGCCTCGACGGCGTGCCGGTGGAGACGGTGATCGAGATCACGGTTCGTTTCGACGGCTGACGACTCATCAGAAGGGGCTTGGCCCAAGGCTTAGCCCTGGCTTAGCCCGGCTTAGCCCGCCTCGAATCTTCGTCACCAGCGTTTCACAGTTCCTTCACGCGCAGTTCAAATGTCGCCGGTCTGAACAGTGCGTGGAGGTACGGATGGTCGCGATCGTTCCGCTCTTGCTCATGGCTCTGCGTCCAGCTCTGCCGGATCCCTTTCTCGTGCAGGCCGAGCTTCAGGGTCTGTACGACGAGATGAGCCAGGCATCTCTGCAATTCAAGACAGCCAACGACGTAGACGACTTCCACTCAGCACTGTACACACCCGATTGGACCTTCACGGACGCGGCCGGACACAAGCAGGCGTGGGACGAGCGTCGAACGCTCGAGATCGATGCGCTCTCGAAGGTCAAGCCCGATTCGATTCGGCTGTCGATCGCGAAAATGACGCTCGTGCCCGGCGGCGCGACCGTCGTGGTCCAACTGGCGAGCGGTCGAATGGTCGTCGATGACACCGGCCGGTACGGCCCGCAGGGACGGTCCCACCTGGTAACGGAACTGACGACGTTCCGTGACGATTGGATCGTCGGCGCTGATGAGCACTGGAAAGTGAAGTCCCGTCAGCAGCTGGGCGATCCGAAGACGCTGGTCGACAAACCGGCGCCTACGCGGTAATACCGGGCCTCACAGCGGTATGCGCAGCCCGATGCGAATAACGCGCGGCGGCTGCACAGCCGTGATCTGACGCGGGCCAGTGCCTGTGACCTGGGCCTCTTCGACCGACAGCGCCTGGTTGAAGAGATTGTAGGCGTCGATGGTCGCCGCGAGCCTGCGCGATCCGACGGTGAATCCCTTCTGGAGTCTCGCGTCGACCGTCATCGAGAACGTAAAGCGGGTCCGGCCGTTGCGGAACGCCCGCACCGCTTCCGCGCCCTGGTTGAGCGTGTCGAGAACGACCATGCGCGCGAAGTGTTCCCCATCCTGATACCGCGCCACGATGCCGAACGTTACGTCGTCCTCGAACCGGTATGACAGCGCGGTCTTGATCGTATAGCCTCGCTCGGTGAAGACACGCCCCTGCGCGTTCGTGCGCGCGTTGGGATCGATGAACAGCTCACCGAGCAGCCCCGCGTCGTTCTCGAGCGGACCGAATCCGCGGTTGGCCGACAGCGCCTCGGATCGCCCGGCCGTCCCGCCGAGGAGGAGGAACAGCCGCTCCCCGTGCACTTCGCCGACGACATCCACCCCGACAAACGTTGCCACATCGTCAGCCGGGTTGGTGAGGAGGTAGCGGTCAGCGCCGAACGATGAAGGGGAGCGGTTGTAGAAAATCAGGGTTTGAGCGTCCGGCGGCCCGAGACGATTGACGCCCGGGTCGGGCACTCCGATCGTCGTGTAGTCGGACAACGGTATGCCGATATTGACGACGCCGAGCTGCGGGGTGTCGTAGCGGGCGATGGCCGCCATCCGGACGAACGCCACCCGCGTCGGCCGCGACTCGAATCCGAACACCATTTCGTTCATCGCGGGCTGGCCGAGCTGGGGATCGATCGCGCTGAAGTTCGGGTTGCCACCGCTGCCGGGCCCGATGCGCTCGACGAGTGGCCCGATCGAGCTGGCCCGCGTGAGGTCGCCGCCATTCCAGCGGTAGACGAGGCCGGTCGGCGCCGTGGGGTCGCCGTACGCCAGGTCGCGCAGTGAGAGCCGGTAGCCATAGCGGCCGTACTGCGCGAACGCGCTGATGTGCCAGAAGTCGGTCAAGGCCACGTGAAGGCCGGCGCGGGGAAACAGGTTGTTCCAGGAAATCGACGGGTCGGTCGCAGCGGTCGAGAAGCCCCGTGTGCTCTCGAAGCGCAGGCCGGCGTTGATTGTGAGCCTGCGCGACAGGGCAATCGAATCGGACGCATACGCGGCCAGCTTCGTCTGATGCCATGCCGATTCGGCGGCGGGGTCTGTCCAATCCCACGCCCGGGCGGGGATGCCGTTGACGAGCTCGCCGACGCGCCCTGTAAACGCGGACTGGAGCGTCGTGGAGCTGCGCGTCCACTCGAGACTCCCACTGAGCGAGTGGCGGCCCGACACGCGGGAGAGCCGTCCGCCGACTTCGAGCACCCGGTCGGTCCCGTTGCCCGGATCGAGGAGGGCGGGCACCGGGCCGTCGGTCAACCGCTCGATGATGATGAACGGCGCCGGCTGGAGCTCGGTCTCGCGAACGCGTCCGGTCACGCTGCCGAACGCGCTCACGCTCGTCACGCCGTCGGAGAGCATGCGGTCCCAGGCCGCTTGAAAGTGAAACGCGGTGTCGCGCTCGGCCGCAGTCGGCTGGCCGAAGGCCTCGTGATGCTCGATCGGATCTCGAGATCGCTGCAGCCAGCCAATCACCCGCAGCTGATCGGGCGGCGCCGGTTTGGCGGTCAGGGTCAGGAACCCTGATCCGAGGTTGGCATCGAGCGTCTGTAGGCTGTTGCGCTCGAAGTGCGACGATCGCGTCCAGCTGGCGCTGACAAACGCGCTCAGCTGATCGCCCGAGACGGGACCGCCCGCCACGAGATTGCCGTGGATCCACGAGTTGAGCCGCGCGATCGGCGGCGGCGTATCCGACGACGAGCCCGAATTGAGAAACCCCGGGGATCCGTAGAGATCCAGCCACCTCGTCCAATCGCCAGTTGCCCGGCGCGGGACCAGCGATACCGCCATGCCCGGCGCGTTGACGTCGCGCGGCATGATGCCGGTCGCCACCTCGACGCGCTCCCACTCCGCGACGCCGGGGATGAGCAGCGGCGCGCCGGAGCCACCGGGATCCGTGATGTCGGCGTCGCCGAGGCGGTAGAGCGTCTGCGTCCAGGTGCTGCCGTGCGCGCCGACACGCGCTGCTTCGCCGGCGCTCAGGCCGCCGGTGTCGATGCGATCGGCGATGACGTCCGGGACCGCGGTGTCGAGGAGCGCGAAGATGGTGGCGCTCGCCGGCAGCGCGCCGAGCGGATCCACGGTCAAGGTGCTGCCAAGCGGTGGCCGGTCGGCGTTCGCCGGCGCCTGGGGGGCTTGCGCGGCGGCGACCACGGGGACGGCCGCCGCGGCGGCGAGGGCGAGATAGAATCGGGCAATGCCCGACAGCGCAACGTTCATCGATGCCATCAAAGCTGGAGAATTCGATCGTGTGAAGGCCATGGTGTCGGCCGAGCCGGCGCTGATCGACACGCGCGGCAGCACGGGCACCAGCGCGATCCTAACCGCTGTCTATCACCGCCAGAAGGAAATTGTGAACCTGCTCGTCGCGCGCGGCGCATCACTGACGCTGTTCGAGGCATGCGCGGCGGGCGAGCTCGAGCGAGCCGAGCGGCTGCTCGACGACGATCCCCTCTCCATCAACCGCGTGAGCGACGATGGATGGACGCCGCTTCACCTCGCCGCGTTCTTTGGTCACGCGAGGGTCGCCGAGCTCCTGCTCGGACGCGGCGCCGATGTCGCCCGGCGGTCGGACAACTCGAACGGCAACACGCCACTGCACGCCGCGCTCGCCGGAAACCACAAGTTCGTCGCCGGGCTGCTGATGGGTGCCGGCGCCGACGTCAACGCCCGCGACGCGGCGGGGTGGTGTCCGCTGCACATCGCCGCCGCCAACAACAACCTCGACGCGGTGAAGACCCTCATCGCGCAGGGCGCGGACGTCTCGGCCACCAACGGCGACGCCAAGACGCCGCTGTCGCTTGCGCAGGAGAAGAACCAGCGCGAGGCCGCCGCGCTTCTGCGACGACATGGAGCGTAGAACGGGCTGGAGACACGAGTCTTCAGCCCACCTCACTTCTTCTGTATCGTAACCGTCTCAATCGTGATCGGCTTGAGCGGTCGATCGCCGGGCTTGCTCGTCGCCGTTCCTCCGATCCTGGTGACGACGTCCATGCCGTCGGTGACCTCTCCGAAGACGCTGTGCTTGTTGTCGAGCCACGGCGTCTCGGCGAGGGTGATGAAGAACTGGCCGCCGTTGGTGTTCGGTCCGCGGTTGGCCATCGACAGGATTCCCGCCTTGGCGTGACGCAACTTCGGATGGAACTCATCCGGGAAGGTAAAGCCAGGACCGCCAGTACCCTGGCCGAGCGGGTCGCCGCCTTGAATCATGAAGCCCGCGATCACGCGATGAAAGACAGTACCGTCATAGTAGGGGCGCTTCACCGGCCGACTCGTGCGCGGGTCGGTCCACTCGCGGGATCCCTCCGCAAGGCCCACGAAGTTCGCCACCGTGTTCGGGGTCTCGGCCTCGAACAGCCGCACCGTGAAGTTGCCCTCGCTCGTCGTAAAATGCGCGTATAACATGCCGGGATCATACCGCTACCTTCACTACGACGTCTTCACCGATCGTCTCTTCGGCGGCAATCAGCTTGCGGTCCTGGTCGACGCGCGCGGGCTGAGCGGTGATTCGATGCAGGCGGTCGCGAAAGAGATGAACTTCTCGGAGACGACGTTCATCCTGCCCTCCGAGCGTCCCGACACGGACGTCCGCATGCGCATCTTCACGCCCGGCCGCGAGCTCCCGATGGCGGGTCATCCCACCGTCGGCAGCACGTTCGCGCTAGCGCACGAGCAGGTCATCGCCGCGGGCCGGCCGCAGTTCGTCTTCGGGCTCGGCGTCGGTCCCACACCGGTGACGATGACCTGGCGGGGCGCAGATCTCGCGTTCGTCTGGATGACGCAGTCACTGCCGATCTTTCACGAGGCGCTCTCCGATCCGGCGCGGGCGGCGGCGGCGCTCTCGCTCCCGGCCTCGGCGGTCGTCGACACGGGCACACCGGTCCAGGTCATTTCCTGCGGTGTGCCGTTCCTGTTCGTTCCACTCGCGACGCGAAGCGCGGTCGACGCCGCGTCGGTCGAACGATCGGCGCTCGACGCGCTGCTCGCCGCCACCAATTCGGGGGCGCACGGCGTGTTCCTGTTCTCGGCCGAGCCGGGCGCGGACGGCGCGACGGTGTACAGCCGCATGTTCGCGCCGGAGCTTGGCGTCGCCGAGGATCCGGCGACCGGAAGCGCCAGCGGACCGCTTGGCTGTTACCTGGTCCGGCATAAAATAGTGCCCGCCGAGTCTGCGGCCGGCGGGATCCTGAGTCTCCAGGGCGTCAAGATGGGCCGGCCGAGCCACGTGCACATCGCGATCGGGGCTGGCAGCGCCAGCGGGGACATCTCGAGCGTGCGCGTGGGCGGCACGGCCGTGCTGGCCGGTGAAGGGGTTCTGTATCTGTGAGTTGGAGGAGATGACTATGAGACATGTGTTGGCAACGATCGGGGCGCTCGCGATTCCAGCGCTCGCGCTGGCGCAGGGCAGCGGCGTCGATCTGTCGAAGGCGAAGCTCCGCAACCCCGCGGGATTGAACGAGAAGGCGCCCGACGCGTTCAAGGCCAGAATCGAAACCAGCAAGGGCGCGTTCGTGATCGACGTGCACCGCGCGTGGGCGCCGATCGGCGCCGACCGATTCTACAACCTCGTCAAGAACGGTTTCTACGACGACGCACGTTTCTTCCGGGTCCTTGACGGCTTCATGGCGCAAATCGGCATCAACGGCAACCCGGCGATCCAGGGCAGCTGGCGGAACGCGACGATTCAGGACGACCCGGTCAAGGAGAGCAACAAGCGCGCGTTCGTCACATTTGCGAAGTCATCCGCGCCAAACTCGCGATCGACCCAGATCTTCATCAACTACCGCGACAACGCGAACCTCGACAAGTCGGGCTTTGCGCCCTTCGGCGAAGTGACCTCGGGCATGGATGTCGTCGACAAGCTGTACAGCGGCTACGGTGAAGGCGCCCCAGGCGGCCGCGGACCGGAGCAGGGCAAGATCCAGATGGAGGGGAATGCCTATCTGACGAAGGAATTCCCCAAGCTCGATTACATCAAGAAGGCAACCATCGACAAGTGACGGTGACGTAACGGTCAGGTCTTCATCTTCTTCAGGTTCTCGTCGAGGGGCGGGTTCATCGTGTGCCACGTCGTCGCGCGCTCGTAGGCGAGCGCGACGCGAAGCACCGTGGCCTCGTCGTACAGCCGTCCGGTAATCATCAGCGCCTGCGGCAGGTCGTCCACGAAGCCGGCCTTCAGGCAGGCGGCCGGATGTCCTGTCAGGTTGGTGATGCCGAGGCTCGCGCCGCCAGACGGCGAGAGGAACACGTCGTACTTCGACATCAGCGCATCCATCTGCCGGTTGAGCAGGGTGCGCGCCCGCTGCGCGCGGATGTACTCGACCGCCGGAATGAAGCGCGATGTCCGGAACGTGTTCGGCCAGGCGCCGGGCCCCTGTTCCGTGAGCTGATCGACATCCTTGCTGCGGGTGAGATCGTCGAACGCGGCGGCGGCCTCGGCGCTCAGGATGAAGTTGAGCGCGTTTGCTGGAAAGTCGGGGAGCGCCATCGGCTGAAGCGTGGCCCCGGCTCGTCGCAGCGTCTCGAGGGCCTCCTTCAACAGCGCGTTGCGCGCTTCGGCGCGGCGCCGCGCATCCTCGGGACTGAGGCCTCCGCGCCCGCCGTTGGCCGGTGCGGTCTGCTCGAACTCGGTCGCGATGAAGCCGATGCGCAGCTTTCCGAGGGGCGTCTCCGGGCTCCAGTCGAACGGGGCGTCGACAACTGTCTCGTCGCGACCGTCGCTGCCATAGATGGCGTTGAACACGATCGCGCAGTCCTCGACGCTCCGGGCCATCGGGCCGATCTTGTCCATCGTCCAGCTGAGCGCCATCGCGCCATAGCGGCTCACGCGTCCGTACGTCGGACGGAGCCCGACAACGCCGCACGTGGAGGAAGGGGAGATGATCGACCCGCGTGTCTCGGTGCCGATGGCAAAACCGACGAGCCCGGCCGAGGTTGCGGCGCCCGGTCCCGCTGACGACCCGCTCGAGCTGTTGTCGGGGGACCACGGGTTCCGCGTGGATCCGCCGAACCACACCCCGCCCTGGGCAAGCGCGCCCATCGAGAGCTTGGCGACGAGGACGGCGCCGGCGTCCCGGAGGCGCTCCACGATCGTCGCGTCGTACTCCGCGACGCGGTGTTCGTACGGCTTCGCGCCCCAGGTCGTCCGAATGCCCTTGGTGTCAAAGAGATCCTTGGCGCCCCAGGGGATGCCGTGGAGCGGGCCGCGATAGCGGCCGGCGCGAATCTCCTTGTCCGCGGCAGCGGCCTGCTGGAGCGCGAGATCCTCGGTCAGCGTGACGACGCAATGCAGCCGGTCTCCGTAGCGTTTGAGCCGGTCGAGGTACATCCGGGTCAACTCGGTGGACGTGACCTTGCGGCGTTCGATGAGCGGCGCGATCGCGGCCACCGGCTCGAAGGCGAGCGCTTCGATGTTCGCCGGCGCCTGGGTGCGCGCCGGCTTCGCGATCGCCAGCTTTGCGCCGCGAGTCGAACGGCCCGACGGCTGGTTCCCCGGAAGATAGGGGCGAAAGGTGATGGCCGGTTCCGTATCCATCGGCACGTCGAGCTTGCGCAGCTCCTCGTAGGCGTCGAGGTTGCGGCTCACCGGGCCGAGCGCCATCTCCGCTTCGGCATCCGTGAAATGCAACCCGCTCAACTGTTCGGCGCTCTCGAGTGTGTCCTTGCCGAATTTCGGCGGCGTGTTCTGCGCGCCGCGCTGAGGGGAGGCGACGGACGGAAGGACTGCGCTTGCCGCAATGGCGGCGGGCACGGCTTTGAGAAAGCGGCGGCGGGTCGAGGGCATCAATGAATCCTGAATTTGGATATTTGGTTATTTGGATATCTGGTCATTGAAGAACGTGAAGGGTTGAGTATAGCCAAATCCCCTAAATGACCAGCTGACCAACTGACCAGATAACCAGATAACCAGATAACCAAATAGAATCGTGGGCCATGTTCGAACGCGATCCGTTCGCGGTATTGGGACCGCACCGCGACGAGACCGGCGCGTGGCTGGTGCGGACCAGGCAGCCTGCCGCGCAATCGGTGGCGGTGCGGCTCGTCGCGACGGATCAGCTGCTGCCGATGACCCGGATCGATCGAGAGGGGCTGTACGAGCTCCGGCTGTCGCCGGCGGCCACCACCGCGGTCCCTGATTACCGATTGTGCGTGTCCTTCAGGAGTTCACCCTCCCCGGGGCCTCTGCCGCCGGGGCACTTCCCCCCGGAACCGGCTCACGCGGTCGAAATCGACGATCCCTATCGGTACGGGCGCGTGCTGACGGACTTCGATCTTCATCTGTTTGGCGAGGGGACGCATCGCCGGCTGTTCGACAAGCTCGGAGCCCACCGCATGACCATCGGCACAACGGTCGGCGTCCATTTCGCCGTCTGGGCCCCAAACGCCGATCGCGTCAGCGTCGTCGGTGATTTCAACGGGTGGGACGGACGTGTCCACGGGATGCGGCTGCTCGTGCCGGGCGGCGTCTGGGAGATTTTCATCCCGGACCTGCCGGACGGTGAGAAGTACAAATTCGAGATCCGGACCAGGCAGGGCGCGCTGTTGAAGAAGAGCGATCCGTTCGGCGTGGCGTTCGAGGTGCCCCCGCAGTCCGCATCCGTCGTCCGCGACGTGTCCACGTATGTCTGGCAGGATCAGGATTGGATCCGCAGCCGGGCGCGCGGTGACGCGTGGCTCGATCGGCCGATGAGCATCTACGAAGCGCACCTGGGATCGTGGGCGCGCGTGCCGGAGGAGAGCAATCGTCCCTTGACGTATCGCGAGCTGGCCCACCGGCTGGTGCCGTACGTGAAAGACGCCGGGTTCACACACATCGAGCTCCTGCCGGTGATGGAGCATCCGTTCTCGGGATCCTGGGGCTACCAGGTGCTTGGTTTCTTCGCGCCCACCAGCCGGTTCGGGCCGCCTGAAGACTTCAAGTACTTCGTCGACGCCTGCCATCAGGCCGGGCTCGGCGTGATCCTGGACTGGGTGCCGGGGCATTTCCCGAAAGACGCGCACGGCCTGGCGCGGTTCGACGGCACCGCGCTGTTCGAGCATTCCGATCCGAGGCAGGGCGAGCACCAGGACTGGGGAACGCTCATTTTCAACTACGGCCGCAACGAAGTCCGCAATTTTCTCCTGTCCAACGCGCTGTTCTGGCTCGAGGAGTACCACGTCGACGGCCTGCGCGTGGACGCGGTGGCCTCCATGCTCTACCTCGACTACTCGCGCAAGGCCGGCGAGTGGATCCCGAACCGGTACGGCGGACGCGAGAACCTCGAGGCGATTGCGTTCCTGCAGCAGTTGAACACGCTGACGCATGGCGAGCACCCAGGGACGCTGACCGCGGCGGAGGAGTCGACCGCGTGGCCCAGCGTCAGCCGTCCGGCGCACGTCGGCGGTCTCGGTTTCACCTACAAGTGGAATATGGGTTGGATGCACGACATGCTCGTCTACGCGCAGCAGGATCCCGTACACCGCCGCTGGCACCACAATCGCGTCACGTTCTCCGCGCTGTACATGCACACGGAAAACTTCATCCTGCCGTTCTCGCATGACGAGGTCGTGCACGGCAAGCGATCGATGCTGGACAAACTGCCGGGCGACGTCTGGCAGAAGCACGCGACGCTGCGGACCCTGTATGCCTACATGTTCGCGCACCCCGGCAAGAAGCTCCTCTTCATGGGCGGCGAATTCGGGCAGTGGCGCGAGTGGAATCACGACGCGAGCCTCGACTGGCACCTGCTCAACGATCCGCTGCATGCGGCGCTGCGCTCGTTCGTGAGGGATCTGAACGGGCACTACCAGTCGCAGCCAGCGCTTCACGAGGCGGACTACGACGCGGCCGGGTTCGCGTGGATCGATTGCAACGACAACGAGAACAGCATCATCTCAATGGTGCGCTACGCCCGAGACGGGCGCGACGCCGTTGTCACGGTCTTCAACTTCACGCCCGTCCCGCGGACGGAGTACCGCATCGGTGTACCGGCGCCCGGGTATTACGCGGAGATCCTGAACACCGACGCCTCGATCTACGGCGGCTCCAACGTCGGCAACGGCGGCGGCGCGCACTCGGAGCCGACGCCCGCGCACGGGTTCGATCAGTCGGTGCGTCTCAAGGTGCCGCCGCTCGGATCGCTGTACCTGAAAAAGCGATAAGAACCCGAATGTCGACAGCCCGCGCCATCGAGGCGATCGCCCAGCGGGCGACCGCGTGGACCGAGAAATGGATGCCCGACGCGTTCGTCTTCGCGCTGGCGGCGACGTTCATCGTTTGCGCCGCCGCATACGCAATCGATCCTGAGGTCCGCCGCGCGCCGCTGCGCCTCGTCGACGCCTGGGGCAACGGGTTCTGGATGCTGATTCCGTTCACGCTCCAGATGGTGATGATCATCATCGGGGGGTATGTCCTCGCGAGCTCTCCGCCGGTCTATCGCCTGATAGGGCGCCTGGCCGCGCTGCCGAAGACGCCGAAAGCTGCCGTGCTGCTCGTCGCGCTCGCCGCGATGCTCAGCTCGCTCGTCAATTGGGGATTCAGCCTGATCTTCAGCGCGGTCCTCGCGCGCGAGGTGGCGCGGCGCGTGCCCGGTGCCGACTACCGGGCGCTCGGCGCGAGCAGTTTTCTCGGTCTCGGCACCGTCTGGGCGCAGGGGCTGAGCGGGTCCGCCGCGCTCCAGATGGCCCGGGCGTCGTCGATGCCGCCGAGACTGGCGCAAATCGTCGGCGAGATTCCGCTGACCGAGACGATCTTCCGCTGGCAGAGCCTTGCGTGCGTCGCGACAGAGATTGGCGTCGTGGCCATGGCGATGTGGATCTGCGCGCCTGGCGAGGGGCGGGGCCGCACCGCCCGGAGCCTGGGCGTGGACCTGGGCAGCGGCGAGGTCGCGCGGCCGGCGAAGCCCGCGACGCCCGGAGAACGCCTGGAGCACAGCCCCGTGCTCCTGCTGCCGATCGCGCTCGCCGGCCTTGTCTACCTCATTCGCGTCGCGAGCCGGGCCTCTTCGGCGTCAGAGGCGCTGAACACCCTCGATTTCAACAACGTCAACCTGCTGTTCCTGATGCTGGGGGCGCTGCTGCACTGGACGCCGGCCTCGCTGATGCGGTCGATGAAGGAAGCGACCCCGGCGACGTGGGGTGTGCTGCTGCAGTTTCCGTTCTACGCGGGGATTTTCGGCGTCATGACCGCCACACAGCTCTCGGAGCGGATGGCCGGCGTCTTCGTCAGGGCATCGTCGACGACGCTGTATCCTGCAATGATTCTCATCTACTCGAGCGTCCTCGGGATGTTCGTGCCGTCGGGCGGGGCGAAATGGATGATCGAGGCGCCCTACGTCCTGCAATCGGCGCAGGCTC
The DNA here is from genome assembly GCA_035939575.1 of Vicinamibacterales bacterium. Taxonomy (GTDB): domain Bacteria; phylum Acidobacteriota; class Vicinamibacteria; order Vicinamibacterales; family CAVVIG01; genus DATKHR01. The sequence continues at coordinate 15,647 of DASZFS010000534.1, forward strand.
TTCATGTCTCGCAGGGCTGGATGGTGATCGCGTACAACCTTGGTGAGGCCATTGCCAACCTTCTGCAGCCGTTCTGGATGCTGCCGATTCTGGCGCTGCTCGGCCTGAAGGCGCGTGACATCATGGGCTACACATACCTCATCGCAGTGGTCCTGCTGCCGGTTGCGCTGGTGCTCATCACCGTCCTGCGCCCCAGCCCCTGAGGCCCGGCCGTGCCCCTGCGCCGCGCCCGATCCACCGCCGCCGCCCTCGTCACCGTTGCGACGTTCGTCGACATCGTTGCCTACTCGGTGGCGATTCCGGTCCTTCCCGATCTGAGCCGCCGTCTGGGCGCGTCGCCGACGACGATCGGGCTCCTGTTCGGATCGTTCGGCGTGACGCTTCTGACCGTTTCGATTCCGGTGGGCGCCATGTCGGACCGCACCGGTCGACGGCTGCCGCTCGTCGCGGGGCTCGTCGCGCTCGCGGCCGCCACGGTGCTGTTCGCGTTCGCCGATGGGCTCCCCTGGTTGTTTGCAGCGCGCCTCGTGCAAGGCGCAGCCGATGCCATCACGTGGGTGGTTGGATTTGCGTTGATTGCCGACTTGTACGCACCCGCCGAGCGGGGACGCATGACCGGCATCGTCATGTCAGGGACCAGCTTCGCCGTCATGATCGGGCCGTCGATCGGCGGCTGGCTCTACGAGATTGGCGGCACGCGCCTGCCGTTTCTCGCGGTCGCCGGGCTGGCCGCGGTCGCCGCCGTGGCGTTCATCTGGATCGATCTCCCGCGCGAGCAGAGCGCCCGCGAGCGGGTGCCGGTGAGCGTGGTCATTCGCACTCCGGCAATTGCCGCGTGCGCCATCGCGGTGGTCGCGGCGTCGGCCACCATCTCCATGCTCGAGCCGGTCCTCGCGCTGCACCTGCAGTCCTTCGGGATCGGTCCCGGCCGGGTGGGCAGCATTTTCGGCATCGGCGCGGTCGCGTCCACGGCGCTTCATCCGCTCTTCGGCCGCCTCGCGGACCGATTCGGCGCGCGCCGCCTGACGATGTGCGGGCTGGTGGCCTCGGCGGTCGCCGTCGCGGTGCTCGGCCAGACCTGGAGCTTCGCATCGACCGTTCCGTTGTTCGCGCTCTGTGCGGCAGCGAGCGCGCTCGTCATCACACCCTCTCTGACGTTCATGGGCGAGGCCACATCCGAGGCCGGCATCGGATCGTTCGGCATCGCGTACGGTCTTTACAACGTTGCATGGGGTTGCGGTCTGCTTGGCGGTCCGGCACTCGGCGGATTTCTGTACGAGCGCATCGGTTTCGGCGCTCTCGCCGTCGCCTGGGCGCCGGGTCTCGTCGTCGTCGCGGGGCTGCTGGCGAGAGTACAATCGTACCGCTCACCCGATGCTGTGAAGGAGCGTGTATGAGCCCCTGTAAAAGGAATCGACGTTACCCAGCCATCGCCCTGGTGACAATGGTGGCGCTTTCCTCGTCTTCGGTGCGTGCGGATGTCCGCGCCGACGAGCGGGCGAAAGTCGAGTTCGCTGGCATGCTCGGCAGGATGGTCAACATGTTCGGCGGCAAGGGCGCGCGCGAGGGCGTCACAACCACCGTCGCGGTCAAAGGCGATCGCAAGGCCTCGATCAACGATTCGACCGCTGAGATCGTCGATCTCTCCGAGGAGAAGGTCTACTCGCTCGATCTGAAGAAGAAGACCTACCGCGTCTCCACCTTCGTCGAAATGCGCCAGAAGATGGAAGACGCGCGCGAGAAGGCGAGCAAGACCAGCGCCCAGCCGCAGAAGGAAGAGGCCAGGCCTGAGAATGCCGACAGGAACGCTCCACCGCCGAAGCAGATGGAAGTCGACTTCGACATCAAGAACACCGGCGAGAAGCGGACCGTCAACGGTTTCGACACGCACGAGGCAATCGTGACGATTACTGTTCGCGAAAAGGGCAAGACCCTCGAACAGGGCGGCGGCATGGTCATGACGAGCGACATGTGGCTGGCGCCGGCGATCAAGGAGATGAAGGAGATTCGCGACTTCGATCTGAAGTATGCGCAGAAACTGTACGGGCCCGTGGTGGCGGGTGCCTCCGCCGAGCAGATGGCCACCGCGATGGCCATGTACCCCATGATGAAGGACGCGATGGCCAAGATGAACGCCGAGGGCGGCAGGATCGACGGCACCGCGATCATGACCGTCACGACCATGGACGCCGTCAAGTCGGAGGATCAGGTTGCCGCCGAGGCCGACGCCAAGGCCAGAGAGAACAACGACCAGAAGACCCAGGATCGCAGCACCGTCGGCTCGATGCTCGGAGGCTTCGCCAAGCGCGCCGCCGCGAAGAAGATGGGCGGCGACGAACCGCCCAAGGCGCGGGCGACGTTCATGACCTCAACGACCGAAGTCTTGAAGGTCGTGACCAACGTGACGGCGGATGATGTCGGGATACCCGCCGGCTTCAAGGAATCCAAGTAGACACCCGCGAAAGCGCGGAGGTGCGACGGGTCACCACGCCCGTCGCCACCTCGTCGCCCGGCCGCAGCGTCCCACCGATCAGCTCCGTCCAGCCGCCTCCGCTCAGGCCGGTCTTCACCGCGACTGGCGTGAGCTGGCCGTGATCGTATCGCCACAGCTCGTGGAGACCGGAGAGCGTCGCGGTGTCGTCGACGATCGCGCCCGCAGCGGCGGGCGGTTGAAAGGACAGAGCGGCGTTCGGGACGAGGAGCGCGGCATCGTGATGTGATCCGCGCAAGGTCACGGTGGCCGTCATGCCCGGCCGCAGCCGCTCGTCCGGGTTGGCGACATCGACGATGGTGGTGTATGACGTCACCGTCGGCGGTGTGCTCGTGACGCCGCCGGCTGGCGCGGGCGCCGAGGCGGCTTCGGCGGCGACCTGAACGACCGGCTGCAAGCGGACCTGCGAGACCGTTCCTTGAAACAGCTCGGTGCCGTACGACTCGACCGAGAAGATCGCCTGCTCGCCGGCCCTGATGTCGGCAACGTCCGACTCGTCCACGTTCACCCAGAGCTGCAGTTGGCGCAGATCGACGGCGATGCGATAAAGCACGGGCGCCTGGACGGAGGCGGCCAGCGTCTGGCCGACCTCCACGTTGCGCGCGAGCACGACGCCGTCGACCGGCGATCGAATCACGGTGTGCTCCAGATCGACCGCGGCCGCCTTCACCGCGTCGTCGGCGCTCGCGGCCTGCGCCTGTGCGCCCTTGACGTCCGCCGACGCCGAGTCCATCGCGGCGCGCGCGGCGTCGAGGTCCGCGCGCGGCAGCATGTTGCTGGCCGCCAGCTGCTCGTCGCGCGCGAGCGTGAATCTGGCGGACTGCTCGGCGGCCTGCAGCCGGCGGACGTTCGCCTCGGCCTGCGCCAGCGATGCCCGCGCTTCCCGCAGCGCGGCGTCGTACAACGCGGGGTCGAGTCGGGCGACGATCTCATTGGCGCGGACGAGGCTGTTGTAGTCCGCGTCGAGCGCCTGGACGACGCCCGATACCTGCGTGCCGACATCGACCGTCGTCGTCGCTTGCAGCGTGCCGCTCGCGACGACCTGGTGCTCGACCGGGCCGGTGGTCACCGGGGCAGCCTGGATGTCCAGGGTGATCGTTTCGCGGGAGGCAAAGACCACGAGGCCGCCGGCCGCCAGGGCCGCGGCCGCGCCGATACACAGAGCGACCTGCCGCGATCGTCTCGTCGCCATCAGTGCCATGGCCTGAACAGCTCCTGCAGCGCGGGGAGACACTCTGCGCTGCAAAAGGTTGGACCGTCGACCTGTGACCAGGGTATGGCGCGCCTGTGAAACGAATGTGCTCAGCGTTCCGACATGCGCTCGATCCGGTTCCACTCGGCTTCAGTGACGGGCATCACCGAGAGCCGCGAGATCCGCACAAGGGGAAAATCCTTGAATGCGGGTTCCGCCTTGACTTCCTTGAGGGTAACCGGGCGCTTCAACTTCCTTACGGGCGCGATGTCGACGACGGCGAGCTTCCCGGAGGGGTCGTGCGGATCCGGGTAGGCGTCGCCCGTCGCTTTTGCGATGCCGACGATCGCCTTCTCATCGCCGGTGTGGTAGTAGAAGATACGGTCGCCGCGGGTCACGGCGTGGAGATGCTTCTGGGCGACCGGGTTCTTGACGCCACTCCAGACCGTGCCCTTGTCCTTCGCGAACGCATCGTAGCTGTAGTGCGTTGGCTCTTCTTTGAACAACCAATTCATGGCCGTCATTCTACCGCCCCACAAGCCCCTCAGGGATCAGGTGCGCCGTCCGCTCACGGTGCTCTTCGTTGGCATCAACCCTGGAGTCCGATCCGCGGCGATCGGCCACCACTTCGCAGGCTATTCCAATCGGTTCTGGAAGCTGCTGTACGAGGCGCGCCTCGTCGACGAGCGCCTCGTCGCGGAAGACGACGCGCGCCTGCCGGAGTGGCGGTTGGGGATCACGAACCTCATTCCGCGGATGACGCCGGGCATCGATACGCTGCGTCCCGACGAATACCTCGCCGGCGAGCGCGCGCTGCGCCGAAAAGTACGCCGCTGGCGGCCGGTGGTCGTGGCCCTCCTTGGAGTAACGCTCTTCCGTGTCGTCTTCGAGCGGCGGCCGGCCGATCGCCTCGAGCTCGGCTTACAGAACGAGCGGTTCGAAGGCGCACGCGTGTTCGTGTTGCCCAACCCCAGCGGGCGAAACGCCAACTTTACTTACGCCGAAATGCTCAACGCGTTTCGTGGGCTGCGCCGGCTCGCGCACCGGATGCCTTCTCGACCCAGCCGCGGGCCGTCACGAGCGGAAAGCTTGTAGGGTTCCTGAACGCTGATCGTTCGCCAGGGTCGCGGATCTCAGGCAGACCGTCGAGTTCCCGGGCAGGGCGTTTGCATTCTGTTCACACTCTCGTATACGAACACTTACTGCCACCTCAACGGTGGAGGATGGCGCGATGACCGAGGAGGAGTAGCGAGTCAATGAGCAGCCGATGAAGCGGGCGGTGTCTGTCACTGAGGAGTGGCTGCGGACATTTGATGTCGTCACCGACGGTGTCGCCGTCCTCGACGCGGGCGGCATCACTCTTCGATGCAACGCCGCGTTCTGTCGCTGGGCCGGCCGATCCCACGATTTGCTCATCGGCACACCGGTTTCGAAGCTCATCCCCGACCTCGGAACCACCCTGTCCGACATCGTCAACGGGGCCCTCAAGCGGCGCGAGCGCACCGTCGCTGAGGTGGCCGGCGCGGAGCGGCTCATCCGCGTCGTCGCCGATCCCGTTCTGAACCGAGACACCGCGGTCGACTCCATCGTGCTCGTTGTGACGGACATGACCGAGTTTCGACGGCTCGAGGACGATAAGCGATACGGGACCGAGCATCTCGCCGAGCTGTCGCGCCGCAAAGACGAGTTCCTCGGCATGCTTGCGCATGAGTTGCGCAACCCGCTCAACGCGATCGCGGCGGCCAACAGCCTCATGGACCTTGTGGGCGCGCAAGACGATCGCAACGTGCGATTACGAGGGACCATCCGCCGTCAGACGGGCGTACTGGCGCGGCTCGTCGACGACCTGCTCGAGGTGTCGCGCGTCACACGGGGGACGCTGCGGCTGCAGCCGGAGTTGCACGACCTGGTTGCCATCGTTCAGTCCGCGGCCGACAACGCGCGCCCGACGGTCGAGGCGCGCCAGCAGACGCTTGACCTGAGCCTGCCGTCGACGCCGCTGCCGATACGTGCTGACGCGGTGCGCCTTGAACAGGTGTTCGTCAACCTCCTTCAGAACGCGAGCAAGTATTCCGAGCGTGGAGCGCGCGTCACGATCGAGTGTCAGCGCGTGGCCGACGGCAGCGCGCCGCGCGCGACCGTACGGGTGAAGGACGAAGGCGTCGGCATTCCGGGGGACAAGCTCGAGGCCATCTTCGATCTGTTCTTCCAAGTCGATCAGACGCTCGCGCGATCGCTTGGCGGCGTCGGCCTTGGCCTGACGATCGCCAGGCGGCTTGTCGAGCTCCACGGCGGCACGATCCGAGCGGCAAGCGCCGGCGTCGGGCACGGCGCCGAGTTCAGCGTCGAACTTCCGCTGTCCGCCGAACCGGTTGGTGCGGCGGCGCCGCATTCAACGCCCTCTACGCTTCCAGCGGGCAGCGAACCGTTCAGGACGGATGCGGTGCCGCTGACGATCCTGGTCATCGAGGACAACAGGGACGCGCGCGAGACCCTGCACGCGTGGCTCGAGGAACTCGGGCATCGCGTGTTCGAAGCGGAACGCGGGCCCGAGGGTCTCGAGATAGCTCGAGCGATCCGGCCGGACGTCGCCCTCGTGGACATCGGGCTTCCGGGGATCGATGGCTACGAGGTGGCCAAGGGACTCCGCGCGTCGCAGGAGTGCCGCAAAACGCTCCTCGTGGCCATCACGGGCTACGGCCGCCGCGAGGACTCGGCTCGCGCGCGTGACGCAGGCTTCGATCTCCACCTCGTCAAGCCGATTCAGCCCGAACAGCTGGCGCGAGCCATTCGCATGCCGAAGCGCGACTCGACCGACAGCCCGATCAGGTGACGCGGGAGAGGGCGTCTGGTAGGCTTCGGGCATGAAAACGATCGCGTTTCTGCTCGCGTTGTCGGCTGGGTGGCTCGTCCAGACGGCAGGCCCCCGGGCTCCCCGGAATGCGGCCGAGTTCGACGCGCTCTTTCAACAGGTCTCGAACTGGGGCCGGTGGGGCAAGGACGATCAGCTTGGATCGGTGAACCTGGTGACCGCCGCGAAGCGCAAGGAGGCCGTCACTCTCGTGAAGCAGGGTATCAGCGTCTCCCTCGCCCACAACCCACTCACCGAGCGCGCGGAAGACAACTCGAACCCCTTCGAGCAGACCATGCTCCGCGGCAACAACATGGACCGCTACGCCGTGACGTATCACGGCTACGCGCACAGCCACATCGACGCCCTGTGCCACATTCTCTACAAGGAGCAGACTTACAACGGCTACGCGCGCGCCGACGTCAACACCGACAAGGGCTGCACGAAGCTGGGCATCGACAACCTGAAGAACGGCATCGTCACCCGCGGCGTGCTGATCGACATCCCCCGGCTGAGAGGCGTCGAGTACCTGGAGCCGGGCACGGCCATCTACGCGGAGGACGTTGAAGCGTGGGAGAAGAAGGCCGGCGTGAAGGTCGGGTCAGGCGACGTCCTGCTGCTCAGGACGGGTCGATGGGCGCGGCGCGCGAAGAACGGACCGTGGAACGTCGGGCAGAACGCGGCGGGATTTCACGCGTCGATCGCGACCTGGATCAAGGCGCGCGGCGCCGCCATCGTCGGCAGTGACGCCGCTGAAGACGTCACGCCGTCGCTCGTGGAAGGGGTTGCGCTTCCGGTCCACACGCTGCTGATCACGGCCCTGGGCATCAATCTCCTGGACAATCAGGACCTCGAGGCCGTTGCTGAAACCGCGGCAAGGTTGAAGCGGTGGGATTTCATGATCAGCATCGCGCCGGTGCCCGTGACCGGAGGCACCGGCTTTCCCGTGAACGCCCTCGCGACGTTCTGATTCGCGCCTGAAACCGCGATGACCGGCGCAGCCCGAGAAGGGGTTGCGCCGGTTTGCCCATCGGTCTTATCGCGAATGAATCCGCTCGTGGACGCCTGTCACCATGACGCCGGCCGGCACCATCACGGCCGTCCTGATCTCGCGGCCGTCGGCCACGACGACCAGACGTTCTTCGATGAAGACGCCGGGGCCTGGCTGCAAACGGACGATGCCGGTGCAGTCAGGGTTCACGTCATAGGTGCCGAACCCAGGCCGATCCGGAACGGTTCCCGTGATCGAACCCTTCACGTTATCAACCTGAGTGAAGCTCCCCTGGCCATCGTAGCTGCGAAGCACCACACCGATCACCGACTCGGTGAGTCCTCCCGGCGCCGGCCGCGTGCCTTGAATCTGGATGCCGTAGTCGCCCTGAAGCGTGGCCGCGCTGCACAGTCTGAGTCGCCCGTGATCGTCGGTGTCCTGCCCTTCCGCGCCTGCGATTCGCGCGCCACCCATCGCCGCCGCAGCCACGATCGCGGCAGTCACTGCCCAACCCATGAGTCGCATATGCCCTCCTTTGAGACCGCCTGAGCGGGACGCTCATGAGCCTCACCTCGTACAGGCGGCATCCGACCGAAAAGAGTGCAATCGCCGGCGCTCCCGAGCGGGTAGACTCGTTCGCGGTGAACGAGGGTGCCGCCGACTTGACCGGCTTGCTGCAGGCCTGGAGCCGGGGCGAGGCAGACGCTCTGGAAGTGCTTGCGCCGCTCGTGCAACGAGAGCTCCGCGGCATCGCGCGGCGGATGCTGTCCGATGAACGTCGAGCCAACGGGTGGCAGCCGACTGATCTCGTCCAGGAGTCATATGTGCGGCTCCTCGACTGGCGCGTGGTCCGGTGGCAGAACAGGGCGCACTTCTTCGCAACGACCGCCACCATGATGCGGCGGGTGCTGGTGGACGCCGCGCGTGCGCGTCACGCGGCCAAGCGCGGTCGAGACCTTGAGGCGTCCTCGCTCGATGGCGTCGACGTCGCCGCCGCGGAGCCGCTGATGGACATCCTTGCGCTCGAAGACGCCCTCACGGCGCTCGCCGCGGTCGATCCACGCCCTGCCCGTGTCATCGAGTTGCGTTTCTTCGGTGGTTACAGCGTCGAAGAGACGGCCGAGGCGATCGGCGTGTCAGCTCGCACCGTGATTAACGACTGGAACACCGCGCGCGCCTGGCTCCGCAACGAGCTCAGCACTCGAGACGCCGGATGAACAGCGAGAGATGGCAGTTGCTATCGGACTGGCACAACGCGTGGCTGGCCGCGGACGGCGGCGATCGCGACCGCCTGAGGCGGCAATTCGCTGACCGCCACCCGGGGCTCGCTGCCGAAGCCGACGCGTTGGCCTCCGCCAGTGCAGGTCTGCCGGGCTACCTCGAGACGCCGGCGCTCGCGCTCGCGGCCCGCGATCTCGCACAGGACGACGCGCTGCTGAACGACGGTGCCGTGGCCGGACCGTATCAGATCATCGAGCTGCTGGCGCGCGGGGGGATGGGCGATGTCTATCACGCCACTGACATGCGCCTGCAACGGGACGTGGCCCTGAAGCATATGGCCCGCGCCGGCATTGACGACCCGCAGCGCACCGAGCGGTTCTTGCGAGAGGCCCGCGTCACCGCAGCGCTCGACCACGCGAATATCGTGAAGGTATTCGATGTCGGCGTGATCGCGGGACGGCCGTACCTGGTCGAGGAGTTTCTGGATGGGGAAACGCTGCGTGCGCGACTCCGGAACGGTGCGCTGACGACGGGGGAGGCCCGACGCATTGCCGGTGACGTGGCTGCCGGTCTGGTTGTCGCGCATGCAGCCGGACTGGTCCACCGCGACTTGAAGCCCGACAACATCTTCCTGACGCGATCGGGCGTCACCAAGATTCTTGATTTTGGAATCGCCAAGACGCCCGTGACCGGAGACCCCGTTGTGGCCGACGGCCTCGCGACGCTGACTGGCGTGCTGCTCGGGACGGCGAGCTACCTGGCACCTGAACAAATCCGCGGAGAGGCCGTCGACGGTCGGACGGATCTCTTCGCGCTGGGATCGATGCTGTTCGAAATGATCACGGGCCAGCGAGCCTTCGCGCGTGAGCACACCATCGATACCCTCCACGCCATCGTCCACGACGCCCCGCCAGGTCTGCCGTTGCAGAGCAGGGTGCCGCTCGACCTCGACGCCATCGTCGCGCGACTGCTCCAGAAAGCGCCCGCCGCGCGATTCCAGTCTGCCGCCGACCTGGCATGGGTCCTGTCACAGGACGCCCAGCCTGTTGGCAGGGCAGAGCCGCAGCTCGGAGGATCGGTGCGGGGCGCGTGGCCTCGGCCGCTTGCCTGGGCGGTGGCGATCGTTGCGCTCAGTGCGACCGCGATAGGTGGGTGGGTCCTGCGTGCTCCTGCTGCGCTTTCCGAATTGCGGCTCGAGATGGAGACACCGCGGACAAACGACCTGTCGCTCGCGCTCTCGCCCGATGGGCTGAAGATTGCTTTCGCCGGAAAATCGGATGGCGCGTCTCGACTATGGGTGCGCGCCCTGGACGCTCCAGAGGCGCAGCCGCTCCCGGGCACCGAGCGCGCATCGTCTCCTTTCTGGTCGCCGGACAGCCGATCGCTCGGGTTCTTTGCAGACGCGAGGCTGAAGCGGATGGACCTCGCGGACGGATCCATCCGGACACTAGCGATCACGCCCGCGCCGCTCGGTGGTGCGTGGGGCCGGGACGGGACCATCCTGCTCTCGACAAATCCCGGCAATCCGATCTATCGCATCGCCGCCGGAGGCGGACCGCTCGCGGCGGTCACTCGATTCGCCGCCTCGGAGCAAGGCTTGCAGTCCTCCCCGTGGTTCCTTCCCGATGGTCGGCACTTTCTCTTCTTTGTCGCTGGTCAACCTGAAGCCCGCGGCGAGTATCTTGGTCAGCTCGGCGGATTGGAGAGCAAGCGTTTGCTGGATGCGGAGGGGCCAGCCGTATTCACCGCAACGGGACACCTGCTCTTCGTCCGAGAAGGGAAGTTGCTTGCGCAAGCGTTCGATCCTGGCCGGCTCGAGCTCAGGGGGAAGCCCGTTCCAATCGCCGACCGTACGCTCGAGGGAACGACACTCTCAGCATCCGCCGCCGGACCGATCGCTTATCGCAGGCCCTCCGCGGAGAGTGGCCAGAGGCAGTTCGCCTGGCTTGATCGGTCGGGTCGGGAAATGAACAGGGTCGTGTATCCGGACTCGTCGGCGGCCGGTCCGTCGCTGTCACGCGATGGCCGGCGTGTGGCTGTGTTTCGCTTCGTCAAGGGCAACATGGATATCTGGTCGTACGACACCGGCCGTCGTACTTGGGATCGGCTGACTGTGGACCCCGGCGACGACATCTATCCGCTGTGGTCTCCGGATGGCACCGGCATGGTGTTTGGTTCCAACCGGAATGGCGGCCGGATGAATCTATTCCGAACAGTCCTCGGCGCTCCCCTGGCAAGCGAGGAACTGCTGCTCTCGACGTCGCAGCCGAAATTCCCAATGGACTGGTCGTCCGACGGGCGTTTCCTGCTGTATGAGAGTCTGGATCCGCGGCGGGGCTTTGACATCTGGGCGCTGCCCCTGGCGGGCGACAAACAGCCGTTCGCAGTGGTCCAGACCGACTTCAACGATCGCCTCCCCCAGTTCTCTCCCGACGGCAAGTGGGTCGCGTACCAGTCCGACAAGACGGGGCGCTTTGAGATCTATCTGCGGCCGTTTCCCGGTCCAGGGCCGGACACGCGGGTGTCCATCGACGGCGGCACGCAGGTGCGCTGGGATCCGAGCGGCAAGGAACTATTCTTCATCGCTGCCGATGCCTGGCTCATGTCGGTGCCGGTTCGCTTTGCCTCACAGGGCGAGGTCGAACCGGGAAAGCCGATCGGGTTGTTTGCGACGAACACCGGCAGCTCGGCGATGGTGGCGAACCGACAGGAATACGCCGTCGCTCCCGACGGTCAGTCGTTCGTCATGAACTCCGCTCTTATCGGGCCGAGTGCTCCGCCAATTTCGGTGATCCTCAACTGGAAGCCGACACCGCAATAGCGGCCAATACCATCGTCAAGACAGCGTATCGCCC
>DASZFS010000535.1:0-23151 GCA_035939575.1 Vicinamibacterales bacterium
TCGTCCGACCAGCCCTCGTCGATCTCGACGGATCGGACCGCATGCGATCGGCGGAGCCAGTCGCTGAGCTGCGAGAGGACCCGGTCCGCGCTGGTCCATGTCTCGCTCCAGAATCGATCTTCGGTCACGCTGCCCGAGACCAGCAGCAGCGCCCGCCGCGTCTCGGCGAGCGACGGCCGCGGGGCGCGGCTCGTCTGACGTTCGGTTCGCGGCAGGACAACCCCTGGCGGGGCCAGGGCCCCGCGGATGCGTCCCCGCACGCGCGCCAGCGGCTGCAGGAAGTGCAGATACGCCACCGTCGTTCGATACCAGAGCTTGTTGCCCTTGAGCGAATCGACCTCCGAGCGCATCGCGTAGGCAATGTTCTTCGCGATCGTGAACGCGAGCCCGGCCACGCCGCTGCCGAGCAGCAGCGCGGCCGCCCAGTAGTGGTTCCCCGTGGCGGTGACGCCCGCCCCGACGAGCGCCAGCACGAACGAGACAACCTGCCACTTGATAGAGTGGGGCAGGAACGCGAACGGGTGCACGTCCGTGCGGTAGACGGAGGGAAACGCCGCCGTCCCCCAGACGCCCGCGTTGATGCGCGTGCCCCAGAACGATCGAACGAACGGCAGCGGGCTGTAGATGCGGCCGTGCCACAGCATGCGGCCGTCCAGGAATTTCTCCGGGTGATGCGCCATCAGCCAGGTCTCGCCTTCGCCGTAGCCGACCTGTTGACGCCAGTACGCCTTGACCGACGCCCGATGGTGGTGCCAGACCAGCGCGGAGGCGGCGAACCCGATCTTCCAGCCGCGCGCCTGCAGCCGCCAGCACACGTCCACGTCGTCGCCGGCGCGGAGGTAGATGGGGTTGAAGCCCCCGATCGCGAGCAGCGCGTCGCGCCGGAACGCCATGTTGCAGCCGGGAACGTGCTCGGCGATGCGGTCGTCGAGCAGGACGTGCGTCGGACCTCCCGGCGCGCGCGCGATGCACTGCGCGATTGGCGGATCGTCGGCCGGCACGACGTTCGGCCCGCCGGAGCCGACGACCTCGGACGTGAGGAACGGTTGCACGAGGAACGTGAGCCAGTCGGGATCGACTCGCGTGTCGGCGTCCGTATACGCGACGATCTCGCCCGTCGCTTCGGCGAGGCCGATGTTCCGCGCGGCGCTCAGGCCCTGGTTCGGCGTGTCCACCACGCGCACGCGCGGATGCTGGCGCGCGATATCGCCCGTGCGATCCTTTGATCCGTCGTTGACGAGAATGATCTCGTAGTCCGGATAGGTGAGCCGTTCGATCGACTGCAGGTTGTCCTCGAGCGTGTCCGCGGCGTTGTACGCGCAGACGACGACCGAGACCCGCGGCCACGTCTGCTGCGCCTGGCGCGAGAAGGGCGCGTCCGCGAACGCGTCGGCCACCGCGCGCGCCGCAAGCTTCGGGCGCCGATGTGTGTCGACCAGCCCGAACTTCCAGTCCTCAACCGGGTGGCCGCCGCGCCACCACTCGTCGGTCCACGCGAAGACGAACGCCCCGCAAGCGCCTTCCTCGAGGGCAAGGCGCACGTGCATCGCGGTGATCTCGGCCTGGCGCGGTTCACCTTCCCGCAGGCTGTCTGCGCCCGCTTCCGCGAGCAGGAGCGGACGGTACCCCGCGATGTGCTGGAGCCGCGCCAGGTAGGCGCGCAGCTCGTGCTCGCGGTGCAGGTACACGTTGAAGGCGCAAATGTCGAAGAACGACAGGTCGAGGAACTCGGTCGGCGGAAAGTTGACGTACGTGAAGAGCGTCTCGGGCGCGAGGTCCTTGGCCTCCTCGTACAGCTCGCGCAGGAACCGCTCGACGCGGACGCGGCCGTGCCAGCGGACGACGCTCGGCGGGATCTCGTTGCCGAGCGCGACAGACAGTATCGCTGGATGCCCGCCGAGGGCCTTGATCCGCGCCACGACATCCTGGCGGATTGCGCGCCGCAGTTGGCGGTCGTCGAGAAACGCGACGTGCTGTGACCATGGAAGCCCTACCATCACGCGCAGGCCGTGGCGGGCAGCCTCGTCGAGCAAATCGATTCGTGGGGTCGTGTACGTCCGGACCGCGTTGAAGTCCAGCTCCGCCATCTGGCGGAAATCGTCGGAGATCTGCGAGAGGCCCGGAAACTGGTAGCCGTCGGCGTCGGGAGCGAACGTCCCGTACGTCACGCCTTTGACGAGGATGCGCTGGTTGCCCGTGCGCAGGAACTTCCCGTCCGCGACGACTCGCGCGGCAGACGCCCCAGCGGCTTGGCGCGGAGGGACCGGGTCAACCTGGACGGCGGTGGTCAAACCCTCATTGTATCAGTACGTTAGCGCTGAACGTCTTGAATCGCAGCGCTCCTCCACCTGTGGCATTTGTCCCGAGCTCGCCCGTCAGCGAGCGCCCGTGGCTGGTCCTGAGTACCAGCGGACGGTCCGAGTGCAAGTGGCCGCTGAAGGAGTTGAACGTGACCAGGCCACGTGCAGCGTCAGGCACGCGCATGGTGATGTTGCCGCTGAACGTGTCGATGTCCACGTCCTGTCCGTCGACCCATCCCTTGGCCTCGATGTCGATCGCGCCGCTGAACGTGTGAACCTTCACTGGTCCTTCGGTGTCGCCCAGCCGGATTCTCGACGAGAACGCGTGCACGCGACAGGCGCCTTCGACCCCCTCCACGGTGACCGGTGCGCTGAAGACGCTGAGGTCGAGGTCCGTGCGCCGCGGCACTTTGATGTCGAAGTCGGTCTCGACGACGTTGTCGCGGGCCTGCCACCAGATCGAATCGCGGTGGTTGGCGTCAATCGACACCGTCGAGCCATCGCGACGCACCTCAAGCGAGATGTGATCGAGCCGCTCACGGGAGGCACGCCGGACGGCTTCAATCACGACTTCGTTCGCATCCGTCGCCCTGATGTTGACCCGGCCGGAGAAGCTCTTCAGGCGAAGCGTGCCGCCCCGTTCGAGCGTCACCGTCCGGCTGAAGTGCTCGGTCTGTTCCTGCGCGGCACGGACGCCGACGACCGCGACCGTGATCAGCGCAAAAGGGGCGAAAGCAAGGAGCAGCCTCTTCATACGACGTTTGACGGCAAACAGGGGGAGAGAGTTCGTCAGGGGCTGAGGACTCATGGCCGCGTGCAGTTGCCTACGCCCTGGGTTTCTGAAGACCCTGTCCAACTCTTGAGAACCTTGATCTTGGGGCGAGGCAACTGCACGCGGCCATGAGTCTTCAGCCCACCTCTGAGTTTCATTCCGCCTCAGAGCCTTCAGCCCATTGTGAGTTGGCTTCTAATCCGGCGACTGCCAGACCGCGCGCCCCACGAAGAACGGTCCCAGTCTCTCGAGATACAGCGAGGTCTGCTGCGTCTTCCTCATCGACTGGACAATGGCGGAGAGCGGATACAGCTCCTTCCCGATCAGACCGACGACGAAGTCGTTGTCGTCCTTGTCGAGGCCGTGGCACGCGAGCCGGACGTCGTGGGCATAGTCGGCGACGCCGAACGACATGCCGATCGCCCCGTGCTCGGCAAGGATGGCGCGCTGCTCCTGGTCCGGCAGCTGCGCGAACTTCCCGCTCCGGCGGAGCGGATACCAGACCCCCCATTTCCAGAGCGGATTCAGCACAGTCCGTCGCGGACGCTCGAGCAGGATCTCTGTCAGATCGGGCTCGTAGCCGATGGCGTACGTCCGCCCGAGCATGGTGTACTCGGGCTTCTGGGTGAGCGGTGAGAAGCCGGGACCGTTCAGCAGCGGCCGGACGCGATCCAGGAAGAAGTCCGGGTCTTCGCTGAAGGTCAGCAGCCCGATGCCGCGCGCATCATTGACGTCCTCGTACAGAACACCCGCGATCTTCGCGCGCGCGAGCGCGTCGGCGAGCGGCGCGGCTTCCGGACACCCGGCGAACGCCAGGAACTGCATGAACAGCCGCCGGTCGGATCGCTGCGGCTGGCCGTCCTTCATGCCGCCCTTCTCGCTGAGATCGACCGGCTCTGGCCCTCGCCGTCCAACGCTGCTCATCCAGCGATTATACTCACGCGACGAGATGGCCTATCGCGTCAGGCAGGCAACGCTCGACGACATGGATACGCTGGTCCATCACCGTGTCGCGATGTTCGTCGACATGGGCGTGGAGGTCGACGAAGCGACGCTCGCGCCCGCGTTCGCGGAGTGGCTGCGGCGCGAGATGCCAGCCGGCAGCTATCGAGCCTGGCTCGTGGAATGGACTGGTGAGGACACCGCCGGCAGCACGCGGGCAACGCCTGTGGCCGGCGCGGGCGCGACGATCATCCCGTGGCCGCCAGGGCCCAAGTACCCAGGCGACCGGCTCGCGTTCGTCTACAACGTGTACACGGAACCGGAGCACCGCCGGCGCGGGCTGGCGAGGGTCGCCATGGACGCCCTTCACGCCTGGTGTCGCGAGACCGGCGTGACCTCCGTGGCGCTCAACGCGAGCGCGGACGGCCAGCCGCTCTACACCGCGCTCGGCTACTCGGTGACGCCGAACCCCATGATGTTCTACTCGCTGGCCTGGGAGCGGCATTGAGCGGGATTCGCCCCTCCGGCGCGGGTTGCGGACGTTCCCTCCCGCGGTATAATTCGTCGGCTGTTGGGCCAGAAAAGGCGACCTATGAGGTCCGGCTAAGCCGGACACCACGAGACTCCGGGGGCGCACTGCCCCCCGGTTTTAGACACGGAGACCCGCGAGCATGCCGTTCATCATCACTGACCCCTGTATCGAGACGAAAGACACCGCGTGCGTAGACGTCTGCCCGGTGGACTGCATCCACCCGCGCAAGGACGAGCCCGAGTTTGCGCAGACAATCATGCTCTACATCCATCCGGAAGAGTGCATCGATTGCGGCGCGTGCGTGCCAGCGTGTCCAGTCGCCGCGATTTACGAGAGCATCGACGCGACCCCAGCGCATCAGAAGGATCTCATCGAGGCAAACGCGATCTATCGTAACGGGGACCCCGAGACGATCGCCAGGGCCGAGGAGATCGCCAAGGCGCACGTCGCCGCACACGCCGACATCATGGCGGTTCCCGCGGCGGAGCGCCAGGCCGCGCACGCGAGGTTCTGAAAATTGGCGGACCGGGGGCAGGGGCCCCCGGAGAGGGTTGTCCTCAATCCTCAATGAAGTTGGCGACCTGGAATGTGAACGGCATCCGGGCGCGTCAGGCGCAGGTCCAGGAGTGGATCGCCCGCGAGCGTCCGGATGTGGTGTGCCTCCAGGAAATCAAGGCCACGTCCGATCGGATTCCGACCGCCCTCTGCGAGATGGAGGGGTACTGGTGCTATTGGCACGGCGGCAAGGGCTACTCCGGCGTCGCGCTGCAGGTCAGCCAGACCTTCTCCCCCGATCGCCCCACCTTCTCCCATCCCGATTTCGACTACGAAAACCGCATCGTCGCCGTTGAAGTCGTGTCAGAGCTCGGGCCGGTCACCGTCGCGTCCGTCTACGTCCCGAACGGAGGCAAGGACTTCCCTGCCAAGATGAAGTTCCTCGAGGCGATGGACGCTTACGCGGCGTCGTTCGCCGGCGCCGGCCGAGCGCTGGCGATGCTCGGCGACATGAACGTGGCCCGCACCGACCGCGACGTGCACCCGAAAGAGCGCAAGCCGCGCGCCATCGGGCAGCTTCCCGAGGAGCGCGCGATCATCGAACGCATACTGACCCGCGGCCTGGTGGACCTCGGACGAGCGGTCGACCCCGACAACGACGGCCTGTTCACCTGGTGGGCGCCGTGGCGCAATATGCGCGAGCGGAACATCGGCTGGCGGCTGGACTACGCGCTTGTGACCGACGCGCTCGCCGCGCGCGCGACCGCCTGCGAGGTTCGAAAAGACATCGGCAACAGCGACCACGCTCCCGTCGTCGCGACGTTCTCGTAATGTCGGTCGTCGTGCAGAAGTACGGCGGATCGAGCGTCGCCGACGTCGAGCGCCTGCGCAACGTCGCGGACCGCGTCATGCGGACGCGACGCGAAGGCCACGATGTCGTGGTCGTCGTGTCCGCGATGGGCGACACGACGGACGAGCTGATCGCGCTCGCGAGACGCGTGTCTCCGAACCCGGATCGCCGCGAGCTGGACATGCTGTTGAGCGCCGGCGAGCGGATCTCGATGGCGCTCCTGTCGATGGCGATCCGCGAGCTCGGCGGGACCGCCATCAGCTTCACCGGCAGCCAATCGGGCATCATCACGAACGATCGCCACGTCGATGCGCGCATCATCGAGGTCCGCCCGTTTCGCGTGCAGGACGAGCTCGCGCGCGGCGCCATCGTCGTGATCGCGGGGTACCAGGGCGTGTCGTATCGGCGCGAGGTGACAACCCTTGGCCGCGGCGGCAGCGACACGACCGCGGTCGCCATGGCCGCGGCCCTCGGCGCCGAGTACTGCGAAATCTGCTCGGACGTCGACGGCGTGTACACCGCCGATCCACGCGTGGTGCCCGCCGCCCGTCGCATCGGCACGCTGTCATACGAGGAGACGCAGGAGCTGGCCGAGTCGGGCGCCAGGGTCCTGAATGCGCAGGCCGTCGAGTTCGCCAAAGCGCACGGCATCGCCATCTACGCGCGCGCCACCGCGTCGCCTCTCCCCGGGCGCGATCCCTCCTCGGACGGCACCGTCGTCCGCCGCGATCCGCCGCGAACGGCGGGCACCGTCGTCGGCGTCGCCAGCGAGAAAGAGATCCTGCTGGTCGAGCTCGACAGTGAAGCCTGGGGCCGTGCGGATCCTCTCGCACTGCTCGCGCTGCTCGACGACCACGGCGTTGCCGCCAAGCAGCTTCACATCGACGGCCATCGACTGACAATGGTCGTCCCACGAGAGAACCTCCACGAGGAGCCGCGCCTCCGCCGCGCGCTCGTGCATCGTCTTGGCGAAGCCTGTCGCATCATCGATTCGCTCGGGGCGACGAGCGTGGTCGGCGCGGGCATCAATGCGTCGTTTGCGAACGTGCGGCGCGGCAGTGCGGCGCTCGAGGCCGCTGGTATCGCCCCGCACCACGTCGCCACGTCGTCGTTCCGCATCACATGGATCATCGATCGAGCGCGGGTCGATGACGCCGTGCGCCTGCTTCACCGAACGTTCATCGAGACAACGGAACCCGTGCCATGACGACTGTGCTCGACAGATTCCTCCGCTACGTGGCCTACGACACACAGTCGGATGAGTCGTCGCAGACCTATCCGAGCACCGAGCGCCAGCTCGTGCTGCTGCGCGACCTGACCGCAGAGCTCCGCGGTCTCGGCCTGACCGACGCCGCGATGGATGCGTACGGGTATGTGACGGCGACTGTCCCACCGACGACACGCCGTGCAGGCGTGCCGACGATCGGGTTCATCGCGCACGTGGATACATCGCCCGAGATGCCCGGGGCCGGCGTGAAGCCCATCGTGCACCGCGGCTATGATGGGCGCGATCTCGCCCTCCCCGACGATCCATCGGTCGTCCTGCGTCTTGCCGACAACCCGATGCTCGCCGAGCAGCTGGGAAACGACGTCGTTACCGCCTCGGGGACGACGCTGCTCGGTGCTGACAACAAGGCCGGCGTCGCCGAGATCGTCTCGGCCGCGGCGCACCTGGTCGCGCATGCCGAGATCCCGCACGGCGCCGTCCGGATCGCCTTCACACCGGACGAGGAAATCGGACGCGGCACGCGGCACTTCGATGTCCCGGCGTTCGGCGCCGTCTGCGCGTACACGATGGACGGCGGCAGCCGCGGTGAGATTGAGGTGGAGAGCTTTTCTGCCGACGCGATGACCGTCACCTTTCATGGCTTCAATACCCATCCCGGCTACGCGAAGGGCCGCATGGTGAACGCGATCAAGGTGGCAGCTGCCTTCGTTGATCGCCTGCCCAGGGACGGCATGTCGCCGGAGACGACGAGCGGGCACGAAGGCTTCGTCCATCCCTACGTGGTCCAGGCAAGCGTCGACCGCACCTCGGTTAAGTTGATTGTTCGCGACTTCGTGACGAGCGCCCTTAAAGAGAAGGAAGAGGCAATCGAGCGACGCGCGCGCGCGGCGGCCGCCGAGTTTCCCGGTTCGCGGGTCGATCTGCTCGTCGAGGAGCAGTACCGCAACATGCGCGAGGTGCTCGACGGCCAGCCGCATATCGCGGAGCACGCGCGCGCCGCGATCCGTCGGGCAGGCCTCGAGCCGCGATCACGCCTGATCCGCGGCGGCACCGACGGCTCGCGCCTGTCGTTCATGGGGCTGCCTGCTCCCAACCTGTTCGCCGGCGAGCACAACTTTCACTCGCGCCTCGAATGGGTGTCCGTTCAGGACATGGAGAAAGCTGTGGAGGTCATCGTGCACCTCTGCCAGGTGTGGGAGGAAGCTTGAACGGCCTCGCGGAGCGTGCTGCGGCCTCGCGGAGAGTGCCAACAACTGCGCTGAGGGTGACATGACGACTCAGAGTGGGGCTGGCGACTCATTGAGCCGGGCTGAAGACTCATGGTCGCGTGCAGTTGCCTACGCCCTCGGTTTCTACGATCTTTTTCGACCGTGCAATCTTGATCTTGGGGCGAGGCAACTGCACGCGGCCATGAGTCTTCAGCCCGCGTCAGAGCCTTCAGCCTTACGGATTGCACTCCGGGGAGGCAGCGCGCGGCCGACGTTCGTTCCACTTCTCAACGATGCGGTGCAGCTCCTGGATGGGCTCGGGGTTGTCGTCTACTTGCAGCCGCAGGACCGTGTCGTTGTGGAGCCAGACCCCGCAGTTCTTCTTCACGATGACGAGCGCCGCCGACTGCTGACCGCGCGTGTCTCCACCGCCGGCCTGTCCACCCTCCAACGCCGCTACCAGGCGCTGACTGAGATGGCCCGCGGTGTGCTCGAAGCGGTCGACCATGTTGGCCACGACCTGCGGGCCGGCCAGGATGTTGCCCTGCGCGGTGCAGTACTGTCCGCCCTTGTGCCCCGCCCATGTGGTCGCCTTGGGCCCGGTATATGCGGCGTACTCGCCCTTGAGGTTCATGACAGCGAACTGGCGACCTTGCTTGCTCCAGTTATCAGGCAGCGGATCGGGATCCTTCTCCCAGATCTGCTTGACGATCGCATCGGGCGCCAGGCCCTGGCGCAGCAGCGCGAGCGCTTGCGGCCCGTAGCCGACGTCAACAATCGCCTGTGTGGCGGCGACGCCCGCCTCGGCATCTGCCCACAACACCCCGTTCCCTACGGAGAACACGCGCGATTGCACCGCGGCGCCGACCTCCCCTGTCTGCGGGTCGTACCCGAGAATCGAAAACGTGCCGGTGTCCCAGGGCGGTTCGAGGGCGGCGGCACTTCGCGCCCGCGCGGACGTGCCCGCGACAAGCGCGGCAGCGCCGCCTGCAAAGCCGACTGCAATCGCCATGGCCAGGACGCGAGATCTCAACATGCGCCCGCCTGCGCGCTCACGACTGCTTCCACGCGATTGGCCTTCACTTCGATGACGACGTAGCGTTCATGGTCCCAACCAGCATACTGCGCGATCCAGAAACGCCGGCCGTCGAGCACGACCGCGCCCAGCGGTAGCATATAGGTCGCCCCGTACTTATCGCATCCCAGCAGATCCACCGCCATATCGAGCCACTTGAACCGATTGCCGTCCCTGGTGAACCAGCCGGTCCCGAACGCGATTGCCGTGCAGCCGGTGTCACCCAGCTTCCGGTACATTCGGCTCGCTTCGACGTAATAGACACGCGGGTGCTCGCCAAAAGCGTAGAGCGCCTCCACGGTCGGCTCGAGGGCCTCGCGTAACCGGCGCGACATCGGGTGTCCGAGATTGCGGTCCAGTTCGAGCTCGGAGTCGTTGAACGCCTCCCGAAGGCCCGACAGGTAGATGGAAGCCCGTCCCGGCGCGATGACCTCGATCGCCTGGACCGCACGGGGCGGCGAGACCGCGAGGCCGTCCTTCGGATAGGGCTGCACGCGCGGCGGCGGCGCGGGCAGATCGCTCACGTAGTCCGTCCGCAGCGCCACCTGGCGCTGACAATGCACGTCGACCCAATCTGGCTGAGTGACGTGGATGGTATGCGCGCCGTCCGCCGTCTGCATCTCCCAGTTCGAGAGCGGCGGCATCGGGCCCCACCACCGCTTCGGCACACTGGTCAGGTTGATGGGCACCTGGAGGTCGAGCCCGGGTGGTGGCCAGCTCCGATTCCATCGCTTGCCGTCGAAGCCCGCGAAGGGAATCAGCACGCCGTCTCGCCGCACCACGGCAAGCATGAAGGCGCCCGCGCCCGGCGCGCGGGCCGAAGACACCGCCAAGGGATACGCTGCGGGCGCTGCCAGCGCGACAACGACCGCGAGCGGCGGGAAAACGTTCACGCGTCGCGAGCTATTTCTGCCCCGCCGAGGTCGCCGGCTTCGCCGGGTCGACGCTGAAGGTGAGGCCGGTGAACATCATCTCCTCCCAGGTCTGATCGCCCCACCACACGTCCTTCCCCGGATCGGGATTCGACCGGTTGGCCGTGGAATTGTCGTACCACGCGCTCGCGTGGATCTTCGTTCCCTTCGGGAACTTCAGGGGCTGGGCGAAGACGTAGTCGGTCTGCCAGTTGAAATCGTACTTGGGCACCGAGAGGATCGTCTCCTTGCGGCCGTCCGGATAGATCGCCTCGTAGGTCCAGCGCTTCCCACGCACATGGGTATGCGGCAGCATGCTCCACATGGTGATGTCCCGCCCGATCGTCATCTCGGCATCCACACGATGATCGGCCGCGCCCGCCGGAATGTGCAGAGCGCCATTGACGAGCGACGCCCAGTGCAGCTGCGTCCGCGGCGCGCGTGCCGCGTACTTGACGGCGATCCGCGTGCGGTCGGTCGACGGCCGGCCGGCGGCTGTGTAGTGCATCTGAAGAATCAGGACTGAGCCGGCGGGCAGCTTCATCGCCGTGCCCTCCTGGTACACGCGGACGAACTGTCCCGGCGCGAACCCGCCGACGGGCGGTCCCATCTTGGGCGCCGGCCGATCGTTGGGACCGAGCGGCTTGCGTTGGTCGGGCGACAGCTCGGGTCCGCCACTCTGGCCGGCGGGGATGTCTTCGCCGGGTGTGAACTCGAAGAGCGGCGCGGGACGCGGGCCCGACGGTGCCGCAGGGCGTTGCTCCGGCGGCTCGGGCGCGCGGGCAAAGACAATGACGTGATGCACGACCTTGGGATTGCCGGCTTTGACCTCGAATGCCTGAATCCACTTGTCCTCAGTCAAGTTCGTCGGCACTTCGAAGTACTGGTATGCGATCGTGCCTGCTGCGGGAACCGGATAGTCCTCCTGCATCGAAAACACGGCGTCAGGCTCACCGATGGTCCAGCCACTCTCGTACTTGGGCAGCGGCGGCAGATCACTGGCGTTGCCTTCGAGCGCGCCGCCCGCAACCCACCTCGCAATCGTCGTCCTGTCTGCGTCGCTTAGCCGGCGGTCATTCAGGAAGTGACCGTACGCCGGATCCGCGTGCCACGGCGGCATCGTCCCGTTTGAGACGCGAGCGCCAATCGATTTCGCCCACGGCCGCGCGTC
Source organism: Vicinamibacterales bacterium (assembly GCA_035939575.1). Classification (GTDB taxonomy): domain Bacteria; phylum Acidobacteriota; class Vicinamibacteria; order Vicinamibacterales; family CAVVIG01; genus DATKHR01. Next base: position 11,485 of record DASZFS010000535.1, read on the forward strand.
GTTGTAGGTGATGAGGGACATCGGGGCAATCTCGCCCGGCCGATGGCAGCTTGTGCAATTCTTGTAAAAGATGGGCGCGACGTCCTTGCTGAACGTCGCCGTATCGGGCCCGGCCGGCTTCGTGGCGGTGGACTGCGCGGCAAGGCCAATCCCGCCCAGCGCGCACAGCGAAACCGCCGCGAACGTGAGTCGAGTCGTCATTCGGGAACTCCTCTGATTGACTCTGCCGGCAGGAATCATCTGATGCTACGAGCCCCTGTGTCCTGGGGTCAAGCGGTTAGACGGAGGGGCCGGCGCGCGTGTTCGATGGGGCGGGCGCGCGCGCATTCCGGGGGACGTGTTCAGCTAGTTCCGTCGGCGACCGGCGCCTTTACGCGGGACCTTGTCGCCCTCCCGGCGGGCTTCGCTCAGGCCGATGGCGATGGCCTGCGCCCGACTCGTGACGCGCTTGCCTGACCTTCCCGATTTGAGCGTCCCACGCTTTCGCTCGCGCATCGCGCGAGCGACCTTGCTCTGAGCCTTCTTCCCGTACTTCGCCATGGACCACGCCTCCGACCCCGAAAATGCAAGGCACGTTCCTGGCCGGCCGGGGTAGGGCCCCCCGGAGTAATTAACGTCGTAGGGCCCCCGGACTAATAACGTCGTAGGGGCCCCCGGAGTACGCGTCGTGCGGGACTCCGGAGTAAAGTGAATGCCCGAGCTCGGCCGCGGAGAATACCGTATTCAGCTGGTCATGTTCTTGCTCTGAAGCCGGCAGTGAGCAACGAGCTACCCACAACGAGCAACAACCGAAAGGGGGAAGACATGCGAGCAGTCATAGCGGGGTTGGTTCTCACGGCGTTGGCGGCGCCCGCCCGGGCGGCGGATCTGTCGACAGCCGAGGTCAAGCGCGTCGAGGAGGCGGCTCAGGTCCTGAAGGAGATTCACGCCGTGCCGGACAAGGACATTCCCCAGGACCTGTGGGAAAAGGCCTCGTGCGTGGTCGTCGTGCCGTCAATGAAGAAGGCCGCGTTCATCGTTGGGGGCGAATACGGGAAAGGCCTCATGAGCTGCCGGCACGGCCGCGCTTGGAGCGCGCCCGTCTTCATGCAGCTTGGCAAGGGCAGCTGGGGCCTGCAGATCGGCGCGCAGTCCGTCGACCTCGTCCTGCTCGTCATGAACGAGGGCGGTATGCGGAAACTGCTGCAGGACAAGGTGTCGCTTGGCGCGGAGGTCTCGGTGGCCGCCGGACCCGTTGGGCGCAACGCGCAGGCCGCGACAGATGCGCAGCTGCACACGGAGATCCTCTCTTATTCGCGCACGCAGGGACTGTTCGCCGGCATCGATCTCGCCGGCGGGGTCGTGAGGCCGGACAACGACGACAATGTGGATCTGTATGGGCGGGACATGAAGGCTGAGAGCGTGGTGGAGAGCACCACCATCAAGCCGCCCGCAGTGGTGGAGCCGTTCATGAAAGCGCTCCGTCGCGGCATGTAACTCACAAGGGGCGCGCGGCGATTTCGTCACAGTGGGCCGCAGCAGGCGGCCCGCGCGCCTCTTCTCCTCAGTTGCCCTGGGGGCCCCTCTCCCCTTCCGCGTTCAAGGGCGATCCCACAAGCGCACGCCGAGACCGAACTGGACCCGCAAGGTGTTGATGCCGGTGTCGTTCTCGATCGCGCTTGTCCTGGCGAAGACCCGGCCGTACCGGATGCTGCCGTCCACAAAATAGCGCTTGGCGAATGGATAGTTGACACCGCCGCCAATCATCATGAATCCCTTCGTCGTCGTACCGTTGAGATCGCTGCCGAATTGGACGCCCAGCGATTCAGGCGGCACAACCGTGCCATTCACGGCGAGCGACGTCTGGACCTTCACCGCGGCGGCGCCGAAGCCAAGCGCCAGGTACGGATGGAGCACCGACAGCATCACCTTGGGGTTGTACCGGATCCCCGCGTCGAAGTAATTGATCTTGAGCGATGCCGAGGCAGTCGCGCCGACTGCATCACCAATCGTCTTGGCGCGCGCGTCGAGGTCGGTCGTGCCGACGTTGGCCATGTGGCCGCCCTCGAAGAACACGAAGTACGGGCCGGTGACCTGATAGCCGATCTCGCCCCCAACCGATCCGGACGACTTGTGGCCGAGCGTCGCGCCACCCGTGAATTCGACATAGAAGCGCGATGTGTCCGATGGGTCCTGCGTCTGCGCTTGGCCGCGAGCCGACACGAAGAGCAGGCAGACTGCAACACATGACACAACACGAGCGAAACGCTTCATCTCTACGCCTCCGTACGTGGGAATCCCCAAGAGAATACGACTTGTGACCTGTCGCGGAAAGCTGGGAACCTGCCGCAGAGCAAGGTGAGGGCCAGAGTATACACCCTCCGTGGTATTCTGAGATGCCGCAGCATGAGTGAGTCTAACTTCGCAGCAGACGCAGCAGGCGCGATTGACACCGCAGGCCCTGTCGATCCTGTCGATCCTGTCGGTCCCCTCGACACTGCCGGGACCTTCTCGACGGTTTCAGCAGACGTGGGGGAGCTGGTCCCCGGTACAGAGCCCCCCGCACCGCCATCCGACGCCCCGACGCAAACCGCCACGGCGGTCGAGATAACGCGCGAGAGCGCATGGGTGCGCATGGGCCGCGAGCTGGTGTCCGGCGTGCAGACGCTGGTGTCCGCGGCCGTCTACGCGACCCTCATCGTCACGTTTGGATTTCAAGTCGCGCGCGTCGACGGCCTGAGCATGGCCCCCACGCTCGAGGATCACGACCGGCTCATCGTCAACAAGCTCGTGTACGAGCTCGGGGACCCGCGGCCGGGCGACATCGTGATGCTCTACTACCCTCTGAACCCGGAGAAAATGTTCGTCAAGCGGGTGATCGCCAAGGAGAGCGACGTTGTCCGGATCGTGGACGGACGGGTCTACGTCAACGACATCCCGCTCCACGACGAATACGTGCCGCCGGAGTTCCGCAGCCATGATGATTGGGGGCCGCAGGTCGTTCAGCAAGGCTACTACTTCGTCATGGGCGACCACCGCAATAACAGCTCCGACAGCCGCCACTGGGGTCCCGTGCCGAAGAAGTACATTGTCGGCAAGGTGAAGGTCCGCTGGTGGCCGATCCAGGACGCCCGGATATTCTGATTCCCCGAGCTGCGCGTCTCAACACCCGTTGAGCTGGGTCTGATGGTCCTCGCGCAGCCTGTACTTCTGAATCTTGCCTGACGCGGTCATCGGGAACGACCTGACCACGCGGACGTACTTCGGCACTTTGAACTTCGCCAGTCCCGCGGCGCACCACTCAATCAGCGCGTCGGGTGATGTGCTCTCATCCTTCAGACGCACGGCCGCGGCGACCACTTCACCGAAGAACGGGTCCGGCATGCCGTACACGGACGCATCGGCGACGGCGGGGTGTTCCCTGAGGTGATCCTCAATCTCTTTTGGAGCGATGTTCTCGCCGCCGCGAATGATGAGATCTTTGATGCGACCCGTGATGCGGACGTACCCCTCGCCATCGATACTCGCCTCGTCGCCGGTGTGCAGCCAGCCGGCGGCGTCGATCGCCGCCCGGGTCGCGTCCGGGTTGTTGTAGTAGCCTTTCATGACGTTGTAGCCCCGGCAGCACAGCTCTCCGCGCGCACCCGCCGGCACCGGATCTCCGGTCAGCGGATCCACGACTTTCACTTCCAGCTCCGGCAGGACCGTGCCGACCGTGCCCGAGCGCAACGCAATCGTGCAGTCCCGAGGCGTCATGGTGATGCCAGGAGACGATTCGGTCATGCCGTACGCGATAGCGATTTCGGGCAGGTGCATCTCGGTCATCACGCGTCGCATGAGCGGCTCGGGGCAAAGCGAGCCCGCCATCACGCCGGTCCGGAGCGATGTCAGGTCGAAGCGGTCGAAGTCCGGGCACTCAAGCTCGGCGATGAACATCGTGGGCACGCCGTAGAGCGCCGTGCACCGCTCGCGGTGGACGGTCTCGAGCACGCGACGGGGCTCGAACGCCTCGATCGGACAGAGGCACGCCCCGCAGGTGTACGCGCCCAGCACGCCAATGACGCATCCGAAGCAGTGAAACAACGGCACGCACAGGCACAACCGGTCGACTGGCGTGAACCCCAGCAGGCTCCCCAGCGCGTGACCGTTATTGACGATGTTGCGGCTGGACAGCATCACCCCTTTGGGAAAACCAGTCGTGCCGGATGTGTACTGCATGTTGATGACGTCGTCCACGCCCACTTCACTGGCGCGCGCGTCGAGCCGCTCCTGCGAGACGCTCGCGGCACGCGCGCCGAGCTCCGCGTACGGGATCCAGCCGGGAGGTGTCCGGGCACCACTGTGGGCGCTGCTGTGGCCGATGTGAACGATGCGCTGCAGCGTGCGAATGGAGCCCGTGGCCGCGCCGATCTGCTCGAGCTCCGCCACATAATCCACGTCGCGGAAGCCGGAGATCGTGACGAGCGTCGACGCCTCGCTCTGGCGGAGCACATACTCGATGTCCTTCGCACGAAGCGAGGTATTGGCGGTCACCAGCACCGCGCCGATCTTCGCGAGCGCGAACTGCAGCACGATCCACTCGGGCACATTCGTCGCCCACAGCACGACCCGCTCGCCGCGCGCGATGCCGGACGCGATCAGTCCGCGCGCGACCGTGCGCGCTTCTCGCTCGAGGGCGTCAAAACTGTAACGTGGACCCTGCTCGTACACGAGCGCGTCATGGCGCGGGAGCGCGCACGCGAGGCGCGTCAGCAGGTCGCCGACCGTCACGTCACGGTAGGGCGGCTGAATCACGCGCGGATTGTGACATATACTCGGCGTTTATGGATCCGTGCGCGGTCTTAATCGGGGGCGCCGACGTGCTGTCGGCTTTGAAGGAACGTGCGTCAGATCTCGACGGCGAGCTGCTGGCGTTTACGGACGCGGACGCGTTGATCGCGTTGGAAGTCATCACCAAACGTCGTCCCAAAGTTGTTGCGCTCGAGCGCGTTTTCGCCGCGACACCGCGCGGGACGGCGCTCGTCAACCGGATCAAGGCCGATCCCACGCTGGATCACGCCGAGATTCGAGTCATTTCGCACGACAGCGACTACACGCGCGTGCTGCCGCGCGCTGCCGCGGCGGCCGCCACAACCTCGGACGCGGCGCCCGGGAATGCGGCGCCGGGCGCGTCGGCGGCCCCGCCGGCGCCCGCGCTCGATCAGCGCGGCACGCGACGGGCGCCACGCTACAGGATCCGGGGGCAGGTGGAGATTCTCGTGGACGGCAACGTCGCCACGCTGGTGGACCTGTCCAGTGTCGGAGCTCAGGTCGTCTCGCCAACGATTCTCAAGCCCAATCAGCGCGTGCGAATGGCGCTGACCGACGACCTGGGGAACGTGCGATTCAACGCCGCCGTGGCCTGGGCGTCGTTCGAGATTCCGCCCAACAGCGGTCCGCGCTATCGCGCAGGGCTGGCATTTGTCGACGCCGACGCACCGGCGGTCGACGCGTTCTGCATCCGCCACCGCCAGGCCGCCGGAAGTTAGACAGCGTGCGGGGTCAGCCCTGTGAGCCCTGTCACTGGATTCTGTCTCATGATCGTGTCGTCGCGCTCCGATCCGGTTGAGACGATGGCGGCGGGCACGCCCGACACCTCCTCGAGCCTCGCGATGTAACGTCGCGCTGCGTCCGGCAGGGCGTCGAAGCGTCGAAGACCCTTGGTCGGCGCTGACCATCCCGGCACCGATTCGTACACCGGCTCGCACTGCGCGAGCTGGCCGAGATCCGAGGGGAAATCGGTGAGCGTCCGGCCGCCGCATCGATAGGACGTGCAGATCTCGATCCGCTCCAGGCCGTCGAGCACGTCGAGCTTGGTGAGCGCCAGCGCGTCCAGCCCGTTGATCCGTGCGGCGTACCGGACGGCGACCGCGTCGTACCAGCCGCAGCGCCGCGGCCGACCGGTCACGGCACCGTACTCGCTCCCGGTCTCCCGGAGCCGGTTGCCCATCTCGCCGAAGAGCTCGGTTGGAAATGGTCCTTCGCCCACCCGCGTCGTGTATGCCTTGACCACGCCGAGCGCGCTGCCGATCGCCTTCGGGGGAATGCCGAGCCCGGTGCACACCCCGCCAATCGAGGCGTTCGAGGAGGTCACGTACGGATACGTGCCGTGATCGATGTCGAGGAGGGTGCCCTGCGCGCCTTCGAAGAGAATGGGCTTCCCCGCGTTCGTGGCGTCAGCGAGCATCACCGAGACGTCACGAATCATCGGACGGATGCGCTCCGCGCGCTTCAGGAGCTGCTCGAGCACCGGCTTCCAGTCCATCGTGCTGTCCTGCACCAGGCGGTTGCGCGCGGTGACATTGTCGCGCACGTTCCGCTCCAGTCCGATGGGATCGACGAGGTCGCCGACGCGGATGCCCCGGCGGGCGATCTTGTCTTCGTACGCCGGCCCGATGCCGCGCGAGGTCGTGCCGATCTTCCGCTCGCCGCGCCGCGCCTCCGACAGCAGATCGAGATCACGGTGGTACGGCAGGATGAGATGGGCCTTATCGCTGACGACAATGCGGTCCCGCGTGTCGATCCCGTTCCTCGTCAGCTCGTCGATTTCCGCCAGGAGCGCCTCCGGATCGACGACGACGCCGTTGCCGATCACGCAGGTGACGCCCGGATGCAGGATGCCCGAAGGAATCAGCCGCAGGATGAACTTCGCGCCGCGGACGTAGACCGTGTGTCCCGCGTTGTGTCCACCCTGAAATCGCGCGACGATCGAAAAGCGAGGTGTCAACAGGTCGACGATTTTGCCTTTGCCTTCATCGCCCCACTGCGCACCGAGAACAGCAAGATTCATGGATGTGACTCAGGTTCGTGGCTCGCGGCCGGAAATGCTACGATGCCGAAGCATCCGATTGTATCCGAGCCAACCACCCCCAGGCCACCTGCCCCGCAAGTGATGCTGTAACCGATGCTGTAAACGACATGGCAATTTGACGACACATGATTGAGCTTGACGGCGCATCGCTCACACTCGAACAGCTGTTGGCCATCGCCGATCGCGGCGAGGTGGTCCGCATCGCGTCGCCGGCGCGCGAGCGCGTGCAGGCCGCGCGGGCGATCGTCGAGCGGCGGGCCCGCGGTGACGAGCCGGCGTACGGCATCAACACCGGTTTTGGATCGTTTGCCGAGGTCAAGATCGCACCCGACGCGCTCGACGCGCTGCAGCTCAACCTGCTGCGCAGTCACGCTGCCGGCATCGGCGACCCCCTGCCCGCCCGAACCGTGCGCGCGACGATGGCGCTGCGCGCGAACGTGCTGGCGAAGGGCTTCTCGGGGATCAGTCTCGCGACGCTCGACGCGCTCGTGGCGCTCCTCAATGCCGGCGTTCACCCGCGCGTGCCTGCGCGCGGGTCGGTCGGTGCGAGCGGCGACCTCGCGCCGCTCGCGCACCTCGCCCTGGTCCTGATCGGGGAAGGCGAGGTGCTCGACGATCGCTCGTCTTCTGCCGGGGGGCAGGGGCCCCCTGGGGGAAACGTCTGGAAAGCCGGGCCGGGGCTCCAGGGCCGCGAAGCCCTCGAGCGCGCCGGGCTGCGTCCGATCGCCCTGGGACCCAAGGAAGGACTCGCCCTCATCAACGGAACGCAGCCGTCGACCGCTGTCCTCGCGCTTGCGCTCGCCGACGCGGACGTGCTGGTGCGGAGCGCGGACGTCGTGGCCGCCCTGTCCATCGACGCGCTGCGCGGATCTATTCATCCATTCGAGTCGCGCATTCACGCCGCGCGGCCGTTCGCCGGCCAGCTGGCCTCGGCGGCCAACATCGAGGCCCTGATGCGCGGCAGCGGCATCAACCGGTCGCACGAGCACTGCGGCAAGGTGCAGGACGCGTACTCGCTTCGCTGCGCGGCCCAGGTGCACGGGGCGGTGCGGGAAGCGCTCCGCTTCGTCCGCGAGACGCTTGACGTCGACGTGAACAGCGCCACCGACAACCCCATGGTCTTTATCGAGACCGGCGACATCGTGTCGGGTGGCAATTTTCACGGCGCGCCTATCGCCATCGCGGCCGATCTCATCGCGGCGGCGATCGTCCCGCTGGCGACGATCAGCGAGCGCCGGACCGATCGGCTGGTCGATCCGGCGCTCAGCGGGCTGCCGGCCTTCCTGACGCGCGAGGGCGGCGTCAACTCGGGCTTCATGATGGCGCAGGTCACGGCCGCGGCGGTCGCCTCCGAGCTCAAATCGCTCGCGCACCCCGCCGGCGTCGACACCATCCCCACCTCCGCAAACAGAGAGGACCACGTCAGCATGAGCATGACGGCCGCGCTGAAGGCGGAGCGCGCCGTCTCTCGCGCGCGCGAGGTCGTGGCGATCGAGCTCTTGTGCGCCGCCCAGGCCATCGACCTCCTCGCGCCGCTCGAGACCTCGCCGCCGCTCGGGCGCGTGCACGCGCTTGTGCGATCGCACGTGCCGATGCTCGACGGTGACCGCTCGCCGGCGCCCGATATCATCGCGATCGCCCGGCTCATCGCGGCGCGCGCGGTCGAGACCGCGTGCGGCATCCGAGTCAAGTAAAAAATTTTTCGCTTTTCAAATTGACAACGTTCGCACCGCTTCTTAAGGTCTATTCGTTCCCGGTACCGCAGCACATGGCCACCGCCACCCGCACCATCCGCGCACCCCGAGGCACATCGCTGACCTGCAAAGGCTGGCCCCAGGAAGCGGCGCTGCGCATGCTGATGAACAACCTCGATCCCGACGTGGCCGAGCGGCCCGACGACCTCATCGTCTACGGCGGGTCGGGCAAGGCTGCGCGAAGCTGGAGCGCCTTCGACGCGATCGTGCGCGCCCTGACGTCGCTCGAGCACGATGAGACGCTGCTCGTCCAGTCCGGCAAGCCCGTCGGCGTCTTTCCGACGCACCCCGGCGCCCCCCGCGTCCTCATCGTCAACGCGATGCTCGTGCCGGCGTGGGCCACATGGGACACGTTCCGCGATCTCGAGCACCGCGGCCTCACGATGTACGGCCAGATGACCGCCGGCAGCTGGATCTACATCGGCAGCCAGGGCATCGTTCAAGGGACGTACGAGACCTTGGCCGCTGTCGGCCGGCGGCATTTCGGCGGCTCCCTCAGCGGCAAGCTCGTGGTCACAGCCGGGCTCGGCGGCATGGGCGGCGCTCAGCCGCTCGCCGCGACGATGAACGGCGCGGCCGCGCTCGTGGTCGAAGTCGACCCGCAGCGCATCGCCCGGCGGGTGCAGACCGGCTACCTCGACGAGGCCACCGACAGCCTCGACACGGCGCTCGCGCGCGTCCACCAGTGGACGCGGGACCGCACGGCCCGCTCCATCGGCCTGCAGGGCAACGCCGCCGACGTCCTGCCCGCCCTCGTGGCCCGCGGCGTCGTCCCCGACGTCCTGACGGACCAGACGTCCGCCCATGACGCGCTGAACGGGTACGTCCCGAATGGCCTGCGACTCGACGAGGCGGCGCGTCTGCGCGAGCAGAACCCCAAGGAGTACATCACGCGATCGATGGCCGCGATGGCCGATCACGTGCGGGCGATGCTGGCGCTCCGCGCGCGCGGCGCGGTGACCTTCGACTACGGCAATAACATTCGGGCCCAGGCGCAGCAGGCCGGCGTCGCCAAGGCCTTCGAGATCCCGGGCTTCGTGCCCGAGTACATCCGGCCGCTGTTCTGTCAGGGGAAGGGCCCCTTCCGGTGGGTGGCGCTCTCGGGCGACCCCGAGGACATCCGCGTCACCGACGAAGCCGCGCTCGAGATGTTCGGCGATGACGCCGTGGTGGCGCGGTGGATTCGACTCGCCCGCGAGCGCGTGGCCTTTCAAGGGCTGCCCGCGCGCATTCTGTGGCTCGGGTACGGCGAGCGGGCGCGCTTCGGGCTGCGCATCAACGAGCTCGTCCGCGAGGGGAGGATCGCGGCGCCGATCGTCATCGGGCGCGATCACCTGGACACCGGATCGGTGGCCTCCCCCAACCGCGAGACGGAAGGCATGCGAGACGGCAGCGACGCGATCGCCGATTGGCCGATCCTCAACGCGCTGCTCAACGCGTCGAGCGGCGCGACGTGGGTCTCCGTGCACCACGGCGGCGGCGTGGGCATCGGCTACTCGCTCCACGCGGGCATGGTGATTGTCGCCGACGGGACGAGGGACGCGGACGAGAAGCTCGAGCGGGTGTTGTCGTGCGATCCGGGTATCGGCGTGGTCCGCCATGCCGATGCCGGCTACCCTGACGCGATCGCCACCGCGGAACGTGAAGGCTTGCGAATCCCGATGCGTGAGGCAGGCGAATGTTGACTCCGCGAACGATTCTGGCGCGCCGCGTCACCGCGGCGCTCGACGCGGTCCCGTCTCGAATTCCGGTGCTGGTCGGCGGTTGCGGCAGCGGCCGCACGACGCTGCTCCAGCAGCTGCGGGAACGCCTCGGACGGACGGCCGCTCAGTACGTCGACGTCGAGCGGACAGCGACCACGCCCGAGCGGTGGCTTCGCGCCATCGTCGCGACGTCGCCGTTTCCGGTCCTCGACCAGACGCGCGTGGGCGCCCGCGCGTCGTTCGACGCCGCGATCGAGTTCCTCACGCGCGCGCGTACCCCGGCGAGCGAGCCGGCGACCTTCCTGCTGGACGAGTTCCTCGAGCTGCGCACGTTCGAGAGCTTCCCGGGCCTGCGGCAGGTGCTGCATGACTTCATCGAGAGCCTGGCCGCCAGCGGCAACCGTTTCGTCCTGAGCAGCCGCTACGTCGCGCGATCGCTCCGCCTGCTGCACGATCGCCCGGCGCGGTTCGAGGTCATCCACATGCCCGCGCTGTCGATCGAGGACACGCACGACATCCTCGGGCCGGCCGTTCCCGCCGCCGCCGCCGGAATGGACGTCCGGGGGGCAGGGGCCCCCGGAGTGGCCTTCGACGCTGACTACCTCGCGCGCACGGTGCACAGCCTCGGCGATGGCCGGCCGACGTACGTCACCGCGATCGCCGACGAGCTGACCACGATGCGCGAGCACGGCGGGCCTGGCGGGCAGGACGGCCCGGCCGTCAGCGACCCGGTCGGCGCGCTCGCGGCGCTCCTCGCGCCCCACGGTCGCCTGTCGAGGCAATGCAGCTTCAGCTACGAGCTGCGCCTGCACCGCGCGCGCGGCTACGGCGCGCTCAAGGCCATCCTGGAGATCCTCGCCGAGGAGGAAAGCCTGACGCTCACGCAGATCTCGCACCGGCTCCAGCGGACGCCAGGCTCCACCAAGGACTACCTGTCGTGGCTCGAAGACGTCGATCTCGTTACGTCGCGGCAGAAGCGCTACAGCTTCACCGATCCGCTGCTGCGCGTGTGGGTGCGCCTGCACTGTCGCGCGTCGGCGCCGACCGAGGACGACCTCGCGCGCGAAGTGCATCGTTACGCGCTGCCGCGGCTGCCCGAGCTCCCCGATCGGCCGGTGGAGAGCAAAGCGCCGGCGACCAAGGAACCGGCCCTGGCCATGGCCGGCGCGCCGACGTCCGGGATCATCGAGATCGACTAGCGCGTTTCTTGGCCCCGTGGAATCGTGGGCCGCAGGTTCGGAGCGGGTTGGAGACTCATGGCCGCGTGCAGTTGCCTAGCTCTAAGAGCGATGACAACGGGCCTGAAGACTCATGGTCGCGTGCAGTTGCCTACGCCCTCGAGTCCATGACCACCGTTTCCGCCCTTGAAAATCTTGATCTT
>DASZFS010000536.1:0-68872 GCA_035939575.1 Vicinamibacterales bacterium
TGCGACGACCATCTTTCCGCAGATATCGAAGGACGGAAAATTCAAGGCCGTGCATACGCGACACGAGTACACCGAGGTCAGGCTGCCGGGGTTTACGTCGCGGCCGGAGCAGTACTACGGGGAATGCGAGATCACGCGCTGATTGAATGGGTCGTGCTGTCGAGGTCTGGTGGTAGCATTCGCCGTTGATTTTGAACTGGGGGATGGAATGAAAACGAAACTCGCCTTTGCCGTCGCGCTCGTGACGATCACCGGCGCGTGGCTGGCCACGAGTCCCGGACGGGTGTCGGCTCAGACTCCTGCCGCCGCGGCGCTCGCCGGCACCGTCACGTCGCAGGAAGAAGGCAACATGGAGGGCGTGCTGGTGAACGCGCGCGGGGCTGGCGCCAACTTCACCACTACCGTCGTCACGAACGCACTCGGCAAATACAACTTTCCCGCGGATCACCTCGCGCCCGGGAAGTACACCATCACGATTCGCGCGGCCGGCTACGACCTCAGCGCGCCGACGACCGCGGATGTGACCGCGGGCAAGACCGCGACCGCCGATCTGAAGCTCCAGAAGGCGAAGGATCTGACGTCCCAACTGACGTCGCTCGAGTGGGTGCAGAGTTTTCCGGCGATGCCCGAGGAAAAAGATCTGTTCGTGCATCAGTTGATGAGCTGTGCGTACTGCCACACGTATCAGCGCATCATGAAGTCCAAGCACACCGCCGAGGAATTCCTTCCCGTGATCCAGCGCATGCTGTCGTACTACGCGGACGGCACGGCCGTCAGCGGAGACGGACGCGGCCGCGCCGCACGAATCCAGGAGCCGGGCCGCGAGGCGATGGAAAAAGACCCGAAATGGGGCGTGGTGCCGGGCATCCCGAGGCCCCAGCTTGCGGCGTTCCTGGCCCGTTACAACCTCAGCGGCGGCAAGACGGCGTTCGCGTATGAGCTGAAGACGGGTCCGCGCCCGCGCGGGCAGGCCACGCACGTCATCGTCACGCAGTACGACATGCCGACGCGCGGCACGGTGTCGCACGACATGGACGTCGACTCCAAGGGCGTCGTCTGGTACACGGACGAGAGCGCGCAGATCCTCGGCAAGTTCGAGCCCAAGACGGCGAAGTTCACCGAGATTCCGATGCCGGCGGTGCCGGCGGGCAACATGCAGGGCACGCGCGACGTCGTGGTCGATCACGACGACAACGTCTGGTTCCCGATGCGCGTTCCCGGCAACGGTGCCGCTCTGACGAAGTACGAGCCGGCGACCGGCAAGATCACCAGCGTGGAAGGCGCCGGCGGTCAGTTCATCGCGCTCGGCGGCGACGGCTCGATCTGGGCGGGCAACACCCGCGTCGATCCAAAGACGATGCAGGTGACGGGCAAGTTCAGCTACAACGGCGACTCCAAGCTGCCGCCCGGCGGCAACAGCGGTTACCACAACGTCGTGGATTCGAAAGGCAATCCGTGGGTGGCGACCTATCGCGGCCCGGGCGGCATCATCGGCATCGATGCGCAGACGAAAGAAGTGAAGTGGTTCTCGGTACCGGGGCTGCTGGCGCGCCGCGGCAAGATGGATCCGAAGGACGACAAGTACTGGTTCGCCGAGTACCTCGCTGACAAGGTCAGCATGTTCGACGAGCGCACCGGTCAGACGCACCGCTGGGCCGTGCCGCAGTACTCGACGCCCTACACGTCGTCGCTGCCGGACAAGAATGGCTACGTCTACGCGCCAAGCAATATGTCGGAGCGGATGTACCGGCTCGATCCGAGGACGGGGGATCTCGTGGAGTACTTCATGCCGACCGAGTTCGACACGAAGAAGATCGCGATCGATCCGACGACGAGCAATGTCGTGCTGTGGATGTCGAACAAGCGAACGGCTCGTATCACGAAGATCGAGCCGCTCGACTAACCGGTAGAAGTGAGAACTTCTAACTCATTTGCGTGGTGGCGGCGGATCTTTCGGCGCCGTCACCCCGGGCCTCACCTGGTCGATGTAAGACTCCAGGTCGACCTTCCCGATCGAGATCCCGCCCAACGTCCCGACGAAGTCCGCCATGTCCGGACGCGAGAAAAGCGCACCGCCGTAGTAACCCTCGGCCGTGCCGCGCGGCGTCTGCCCGGGAATGAGCACTTTCTTCCCGTAGACTTCCTCGATCCGGTCCTTCGACTTCGCGTTGAGGTCGGCGCCTTTCGCGAGCAGCCACTTCACGATCTCGCGGAACCCTGCGGAGGTCGCGATGTGCATCGCGCGGTACCCCTGCTTGTCTTCGGCTTCCAGGTCCGTCCCCAACTGCCACGCGAGATCGACGGCCGCGACGCGATCCTGCTCGGACACGACGACCGTGCGATCGATGTTCGGGACCGTCTGGCCGAGCGCGCCCGCCGCCACCATCAACGCCGTGGATCCATCCGCGGTGCGTGCGAGCGGATCGGCGCCGTAGGCGAGCAGGAGACGCATCATCGGCGCGTCGCCTGACGCGGCGGCGGTGAAGAACGGCGTGCCGCCGGTGCGCGACCGCGCTTCGAACGCGACGACCGTCATCATCGGCTTGGTGATGCGCGCTTCGAGGTTGGCGCCGTGCGCGATCAGCGACTTGACGAGCGCGACGCGCAGATCGGGATCCGGCACGCCGGGGATCGCGCGCCATTCTCCAGGCGCTTCGATGCCTCGATAGGTGACCGGCGTTTCCGCCATGCTCGACGCCCAATGCAGCGGCGTGTACCCGGCTGCCGGCGCGTAGCCGTCGGGCTGCGCACCGTGATCGAGGAAGTACATCGCCAGCTTCGCGTGGCCGCGAACCGTGGCGACCAGCAGCGGCGTGCTGCCGTCAGGCGCGTTCTCGTTGATGTCCGCGCCGGCCGCCAGCAGCAACTCACACATCTCCTGACTGTCTTCGCGCGCGGCAAACATCAGGGGCGTGAAGCCGCTCTTCGAATGTGCGCGCACGTCGGCGCCCGCGGCGATGAGCGCCTTCGAAATCTGGACACGCTGATCCGTCGCCGCCCACATCAGCGGCGTCTGTCCCTTCGACGTCTGCGCGACGTTCGGATCGGCGCCGCTGGCAAGGAGCTTCTTCACGGTCTCGAAGCTGCCACTCCGCACGGCGGTCATCAGGACGGTTTCACCGGACGGCAACTTTGCCTTCGCGTCAGCGCCCGCGGCGACGAGCGCGGCGGTCATCTCGGCGCTGCCGTTCCCCGCCGCGAGGAACAGGGGGGTGACGCCGTAGTCGTTCGCCGTGTTGACGCCGGCGTGCGCTGCGAGCAGCGCCTTCGCGGCGGTCAGGTCGTTCCAGTGCGCCGCCCAGTGCAGGGCCGTCGCACCGTCTGCTTGCGTCGCGTTCACGTCGGCGCCCTGTTTCAGGAGGGCCGCGACGGCCGCCGAGTCGCGCTTCTCCGCGGCGTCCACGAGACGTGTGTCGGCGGCGAACGCCGGCGTCGGGCTGGTAAGGCTCATCAGGCTGGCGCAGGCGAGCGCGGCCCCGACGGACGTCATCAATTTGGCACGCATGGGCATCCCCGAAATGTGGTCTGACATTCGTGTAGCACGGCCTGGAAACGCCTATTCCCCATGGCGCGAACGGCTCGATTCGCGTCACTCCTGGGATATCATTGATGATACTAGGTTCTATCGGAACGGAGTCCTCTTCCATGCGTCGTGCCTGTACCATCAGCGGGCTGGTTTTCGTCGGTGCCGTGCTCGTGGCGCAGAGCTCTCTGTTCGCGACGCGGGCCTTGCAGGGTGGCGCCGTGCCCGCAACGCCGCAGGCTCAACCTGCTGCCGCGCCGAGTCAGCCGGCCGCAGCGCCGGACGCCATCCGCGGCGTGCTCACAACCTACTGCGTCGGCTGCCACAACGCGCGGCTCAAGTCGGGCGAGCTCGCGCTCGATGCCATCGACACCGCCGACCTGATGTCGAACGCGGAGACCTGGGAAAAGGTCATCAGGAAGTTTCGCGTGAACGCCATGCCGCCGACTGGGCGGCGGCGGCCTGACGCGGCGGGGCACGACGCGTTCCTCGCGGCCGTCGAAACGACGCTCGATCGCCAGCATCTGGCCGCGCCCAACCCTGGCCGCATTCCGATTCACCGCCTGAACCGCCTGCAGTACACGAACGCGATTCGCGACCTGTTCGGTCTGGAGATCGATGGCCACACGATGCTGCCGGCGGACGACACGGGCTACGGATTCGACAATATCGGCGACGTCCTGACGGTCTCGCCCGGCCTGCTCGATCGCTATCTCCTCGCCGCGACCAAGATCAGCCGGCTCGTCGTCGGCGATCCGACGATGCGTGCGACGCAGACGACGTACAACCTGCCGTACCTCGCGCTCGGTCAGGAAGACCGGATGAGCGAAGACCTGCCGTTCGGCTCGCGCGGCGGCGCCGCCATCCGTCACTACTTCCCGCTCGACGGCGAGTACAGCGTCAAGCTCGCGCTGCAGCGCAGCGACCTCGCGGACGGCTGGGTGGTGCGCGGCCTCTCGGTTGCCAACCAGATCGACGTGCGCCTCGACCGGCAGCGACTGAAAGTGTTCACGGTGGGCGGACCCGGCACGAAGCAGGCGGCAGCCGGCTTCAGTCAGGACGAGGCGCCCGATGCCGATCTCGAGGTCCACTTCGTCGCGAAAGCGGGCGTGCACGTCGTTGGCATCTCGTTGACGCAGGATCGTTGGGACACCGAGGGGATAGGCCTGTCGCGCCTCCCGCTGACGAACGACGCCTATTCGCGGGGCCGCAACACGACGCCTGGGACCGGGCGCATCGACATGGGGATCGATCACGTCGAGGTGAGCGGTCCCTTCGGCAGCCTGGCATCGACCGATGGCGCGGTCCATCGCCGGTTGTTCGTGTGCCAGCCGGCCGGGCCGGGTGACGAGGAGCCGTGCGCCAGGCGCATTCTCTCGACCCTGGCGCGCCGCGCGTACCGACGGCCGGTAACGGACGCCGAAGTGGCGATGCTGGTGGGCTTCTACCGCCAGGGGCGCGATGGGGGCACGTTCGAGTCCGGCGTCGAGACCGCCGTCTCCCGGCTGCTCGTCGATATGAACTTCCTGTTCCGGATGGAGCGCGACCCGGAAGGCGTGGCCCCCGGCGCGTCGTACCGCATCAGCGATCTCGAGCTGGCCTCGCGGCTGTCGTTCTTCCTGTGGAGCAGCATTCCCGACGACGAACTGCTGACCGTCGCAGCGCAGGGCAAGCTCAAGGATCCGGCGATCCTCGAGCAGCAGGTGCGGCGGATGCTCAGGGACGATCGCGCGCGCGTGTTGCCCGAGAGTTTCTTCGGCCAATGGCTGACGATCAAGAACCTCGTCAACTCGCGTCCTGATGCGAAGGTGTTCCCGGAATTCGACGAGAACCTTCGCGACGCGTTCATCGAAGAGACGCGCCTCTTTCTGAACAGCCAGTTGAGCGACGATCGTCCCGCCACCGAACTGCTCACGGCGAACTACAGCTTCGTGAACGAGCGTCTCGCCCGCCACTACGGGATTCCGAACGTCGTCGGCAGCCACTTCCGGCGCGTCAATCTGCCGGACCCGTCGCGCGCGGGGCTGCTCGGCCAGGGCAGCATCCTGATGGTGACGGCCTACAACGATCGCACATCGGTCGTGCAGCGCGGCAAGTGGATCATGGACAACGTCCTCGGCATCTCGCCGCCACCGCCGCCGCCCGACGTCCCGACGTTCGACAAGATCGAAGTGAAGGGCTCCATCCGTCAGAAGATGGAGATTCACCGCAAGGCCGCGAGCTGCGCGGTCTGCCATTCGCAGATCGACCCGCTGGGGTTCGCGCTCGAAAACTTCGACGGCGTGGGGAAGTTCAGAACCAGCGACACGAACGCGCCAGTCGACGCGTCGGGGGTCTGGGCCGACGGCACGAAGTTCAACGGGCCGGCGGAATTCCGCAAGGTGCTCCTGTCGCACCAGGATGCGTTCCTGGCGACGATGACCGAAAAGTTGATGACCTACGCGTTGGGACGTGGCGTCGAAACCTACGATATGCCCTCGGTGCGCCGCGTCATTCATGACGCCGAGCCCACCGACTATCGCTGGTCGTCGCTGATTATCGGAATCGTGAAGAGCACGCCGTTTCAGATGAGGAGAGCGCAGTCATGATCGTTACGAAGAAGCACTTGTCGCGCCGCACGATTCTGCGAGGGATGGGTGCGTCGCTCGCTTTACCGTTGCTCGACGGCATGCTCCCCGCGTTCATGCCGCGCGCCTTCGCCGCCGCCGCACCGATCAAACGGTTCGGCGCGATTTACGTCGGCATGGGCATGAACATGAACACCTGGATGCAGCCGGCGGAAGGCCCGCTCCAGATGAACCCGATTCTTCAGCCGCTCGAGCCGCTGCGCGATCGGACGATCGTGCTGGCCGGCCTGGACAGCCGTCAGGCGAGGTCGGCCGACTCCGGCCAGCATCCGCGCGCGCAATCGTCGTGGCTGACCGGCTGCCGCGCCAAGAAGACCGACGGTCCGGACATTCAGCTGGGCGTCTCGCTCGATCAGATCGTCGCGCGGGAGTACGCCAAGCAGACGCAGCTCGGATCGCTCGAACTGACGCTCGACCCGACCGACCTGGCGGGAAACTGCGCGTACGGATTCAGCTGCGCGTACAACAACACCGTCGCGTGGCGCACGCCGACGACGCCGTTGCCGATGGAGAACAATCCGCGCAACGTGTTCGAGCGGCTCTTCGGCGCGAGCGACACGACCGATCCGACAGTGCGGCGCCGTCAGCTCAAGCAGGACGCGAGCATCCTCGATTCCGTTACGCAGGAGATCGGTGGATTCCAGAAGGGGCTCGGCCCGGTCGACCGCCGCAAGCTGGCGGAGTACCTGGACGCCGTGCGCGACGTCGAGCGCCGCATTCAGAAGGCCGAAGAGCAGTCGACGAAGGAGATGCCGGTCATCGCGCAGCCGGTCGGTATTCCGACCAACTTCGAGGAACACGCGAAGCTGATGTTCGATCTCGCGCTATTGTCGTTCCAGACCGATCTCACCCGGGTCTTCACCTACGTGATGGTGCGCGAATCGAGCATCCGGTCCTACCCGGAGATCGGCGTCCCCGATTCGCATCACCCTCTCTCGCACCACCAGAACAATCCCGAGAAGCTCGCCAAGCTGGCGAAGCTGAATGCGTTCCACGTCCAGCAGTTCGCGTACTTCATCGAAAAGCTGACGGCGACGCGTGAGGGCGACGGTACGCTGCTCGACAACACGATGATGCTGTATGGGTCGGGGATGAGCGACAGCAACCTGCACATCCCGGACAACGTGCCGACAGTGCTCGTGTCGGGCAAGGCGTACGGCATTCAGGGCAACCGGTATCTGCAGTACCCGGGCGGGACGCCGCTCGCCAACCTGCAGCTGACGATGCTCGACAAGATGGGCTTCGGCGACGATCACTTCGGCGACAGCAACGGCGAGCTGGCGAGACTGACGGGCGTCTAGCCGGCCGTCGGGGGTGCCGCCGCTGATTGGCAGACTCGTGGCGGGCGTTGCGGTGGCCGTGGTGGCCGCGTGGCTGATGGCGGTTCCACGCGTTGCCGGCGTCGAGACCTGGAAGTGGGTGCTCGGCGTGATCGGGCTCGCGCTGTTCCTGGTCGGCGGCGTGCAGGGGCGTCAGGACCGTCCTCTCTAACGTCCCTCAGGGCCGGGTCAGCAGTTCGGGCCGGCGTGACGCACGGGAATATCGCCCGGGCGGCGCGAAGGTCAAGCGCGTTTCAATGGATCGCCGGGCCCTGCGTGGGGCGTAATATCATCGAAGTGAGCCGGGAGGATTTGCGCGCATGAACGCACGGCGGTTCTTTGTGCTGGTCGCCGGATGGCTGGTGTGTTCGCTGGCAGCGTCTGCCGTGTCGGAGAAGGCGGACCCGCCGGCTGTGCCGACGCCGGCGGCGACGCCGGCGTCTCAACGCGCCCTGCTCGACCAGTACTGTGTGCGGTGCCACAACGCCCGTCTCCAGTCGGGCAAGTTCCGCCTGGACGACGCCGATGTCGCTGCGGTCCGTGCGCACAGCGAGACCTGGGAAAAAGTCGTCCGCAAGCTGCGTGGCGGCGTGATGCCGCCGCCCGGCCAGCCCCGCCCGGATAAAGCGACCTACACGGCCTTTGCCACGTGGCTCGAGGATGAGCTCGACCGAGCGGCGGTCACCGCGCCGAACCCGGGCCGCACCGAGAGCTTTCATCGGCTCAACCGGACCGAGTACCGGAACATCGTCCGCGATCTGTTTGCGCTCGACATCGACTTCAGCGATCTGCTGCCGATCGACGACTCAGGCGGCGGTCAGGCGAACTTCGACAACATCGCCTCGTCTTTGCGGCTGACCGAGACGCTGATGGAGCAGTACCTGTCGGTGGCCCTGCGCGTCAGCCGGACGGCCGTCGGCGGCACGCCGCCGACCGCGGAGCTGATGTTCAAGAAGAGCGCGGAGCTGCGCCAGGACGTGTGGATGGAGGGGATGCCCTTCGGCACCCGCGGCGGGCTCATCGTCAACAACATCTTCCCGGTCGACGCCGAGTACGAGCTGAAGATCGGCGTGACGGGCCAGGGCCGCGGTCAGGTCGAGCTCGCGCTCGACGGCGACCGCGTGAAGCTGTTCGAGATCGTACCG
Source organism: Vicinamibacterales bacterium (assembly GCA_035939575.1). Taxonomy (GTDB): domain Bacteria; phylum Acidobacteriota; class Vicinamibacteria; order Vicinamibacterales; family CAVVIG01; genus DATKHR01. Next base: position 8,615 of record DASZFS010000536.1, read on the forward strand.
CGCGGCCGGGCCGCGGCGTACGACCCCGACGCCCCGCCCGCGCCGCCGGCCGGCACTGGCTTGAGCGTCACGATGCCAATCAAGGCGGGGCCGCACAAGCTCACCGTGGCGTTTCTCAAGACCCAGCCGTCGGTGATGCAGGAGAACGACCGCGAGCCGTTCGAGGGCGGGGTCTCGGGGACGCGGCTGCGCGGCACGGCGGGCGGCATCGGCGGCGGGCTGCCCGGCATCGACAGCCTCATCATCAAGGGACCGACCAACGTCGCCGGCAAGGGTGAGACGCCGAGCCGCGCGCGGATCTTCACCTGCCGGCCCGACAAGACCGATGCCGGCGGCGAGGCGTGCGCCAAAACCATTCTGTCGAGCATCGCGCGGCGCGCGTACCGGCGACCGCTGACGGATCACGACGTCACGACGCTGATGACACTCTACCAGCAGGGGAAGGCCGACGGCGACTTCGAAACGGGTGTCGAGCGGGGCATTCGCGGCATTCTGGCGAATCCGAACTTCTTCTTCCGCGTCGAAAAGGATCCGGCGCCGGTGCCCGCCAGCGGCGTGTACGCCATCAGCGATCTCGAGTTGGCGTCCCGCCTGTCGTTCTTCCTCTGGAGCAGCGTCCCCGACGACGAGCTGCTGGACCTGGCCGCCAAGGGCCGGTTGAGCGACAAGAAAGTGCTCGAGCAGCAGGTCCGCCGGATGCTGAAGAACGAGCGGGCCCAGTCGCTGACGAACAGCTTCGGCGCGCAGTGGCTGTGGGTGCGCAATCTGCGAACGGCGACGCCTGCCGAGGCGACGTTCCCGCACTTCGACGAGGGGCTGCGCGATGCGTTCGGCCGCGAGATGGAGCTGTTCTTCTCGAGCATCGTTCGCGAAGATCGCAGCGCCATCGACTTCCTGAGCGCGGACTACACGTTCGTGAACGAACGTCTGGCCAAGCACTACGGCATCCCGAACGTCTACGGCGAGGACTTCCGCCGCATCGCGCTGGCGGAGGACAGCCCGCGCCGCGGCCTTCTCGGCAAGGGCGCGCTGCTCCTGGTCACCTCGCGATCCACGCGCACGTCTCCCGTCGTGCGGGGCCGTTGGATTCTCGAGAACATCCTCGGCACTCCGCCGGCGAACCCGCCGCCGAATATTCCGCCGCTGGCGGAGCAGAAGCAGCCCGACGGGCGCGTGCTCACGGTACGCGAGCTGATGGCGAAGCACCGCAGCAACGCGACGTGCGCGTCGTGCCACAACATCATCGATCCCACCGGCTTCGCGCTCGAGCAGTTCGACGGCGTGGGCAGGTGGCGGACCGTCGACGTCGGATTCCAGCCGATCGACGCGTCGGGCGTGATGCCCGATGGAACGAAATTCTCCGGGCTGAACGAGTTCCGTTCGATCCTGCTCGCGAACCGCGAACAGTTCGTCCGGACGCTGACCGGCAAGCTCATGATGTACGGGCTCGGCCGGGGGACGGATTATTACGATGGCCCGGCGATTCGCAAGATCGTGCGCGACGCGGCGCCCGGCAATTACAAGTTCTCGTCGTTGATCCTGGGGATCGTCAACAGTGCCCCGTTCCAGATGCGATCGGTTCCACCGCCCATGGTGACGCGGAGCGCCGGCGCGCAGTAAATACCGTTAAGGAGACCGACATGTTCATTGCTAAGAAGGCATTTCCGAGACGGACGTTCCTTCGTGGAGCCGGCGCCACCCTGGCGCTGCCATTGCTGGACGCGATGGTTCCCGCGATGTCGGCCGCCACTCCTCCGACGCCGCGCCTCGGCTATCTTTACGTGCCGAACGGCATGCACATGCCGCTCTGGAAGCCGAAGGCGCAAGGCGCCGGCGACGCGTTCGAGCTGTCGCAGATCCTGCAGGGACTGGCGCCGGTCAAGGAGCACTTGACTGTGCTCGGCGGGCTGAACAACTACGTCGCGGGTCTGGGCGACGGCGGCGGACCGCATACGAGAAACCAGTCGGCGTGGCTGTCGGGCACGCTCGCCAAGATGGGCGAAGCCGATGTCAGCCTGGCGGAGACGGTCGATCAGCATGCCGCGCGTCATCTGGGCAAGGACACGCTTCTCGAGTCGCTCGAAATCTGCACCGACCCCTCCGATCAGGTGGGCACCTGCGACAACGGCTACAGCTGCCTGTACGTGAACACGATCTCGTGGAAATCGGCGACGGTGCCCAATCCGATGGAGCGCAACCCGCGCGTCATCTTCGAGCGGCTGTTCGGTGAAGAGAGCGACGCGGCGTCGCGCATCGCCCGGATCAAGGCCGACCGCAGCATCCTCGACGACGTCCTCGGCGACCTCTCGCTGATGGGGCTGACGCTCGGCGCGCACGACAAGCTGCGCATCGACGAGTACCTCGATGCGGTGCGCGACGTCGAAAAGCGCATTCAGAAAGCGGAGAAGCAGCAGGCGGCGTCGCCGATCCCGCTGATGGAGCGCCCGACGGGCATCCCCGAGACGTTCGAGGAGCACACGGGTCTGTTGTTCGACCTGATCTACCTGGCGTATCGCGCCGACCTGACCCGCGTCGCGACGTTCTCGATCGCGCGCGAGCAGGGCAACAAGAACTACACGAACATCGGCGTGCCGGAAGGGCATCACGAGTGCTCGCACCACCAGAACGACCCGCACAAACAGGCGCAGCTGACCAAGATCAACAGCTACCACATCCAGCTGCTGAACCGCTTCCTCGAGAAGATGAAGAACGCGCCGGATGGCGACGGCTCGCTGCTGGATCACTCGGCGATCGTCTACGGCGCAGGCCAGAGCGACGGCGACCTGCACAGCCCGCTGGATCTGCCGACGCTGCTGCTCGGCAAAGGCTGCGGCAAGATCAAGGGCAACCGCTACATCGATTACGCGGCTACCGCGAAAACGCCGTTCATGAACCTGCACCTGGCCCTGCTCGACAAGGCCGGCGTGCCGACCGAACACATTGGCGATTCGAACGGGATGCTGACTGACATCTAATCGCATCGCAGAAAGCGAGAGACCGGCGATGGTTCGGACTTACCGACAGGCTTTCGCAGCGGGCGTGACGCTTGCGGTGTTCACGCTACTGGGCGCGGCATCCGCCGTATCCGTTGACGCGGCGGGCAAGGATGTACCGCTCATCGAGGCAGTCAAGCACGGCGATCTGGCGGCGGTGCGCGCGCTGATCGCCAAAAAAGCCGACGTGAACGCCGCCGAGTCCGACGGGACCACGGCCCTGCACTGGGCGGCGCATCTCAACCAGGCGGCCGCCGCCGATCTGCTCATCAAGGCGGGCGCCAACATCAAGGCCACCACGCGCGACGGCGCCACGCCGTTCTCGCTGGCCTGCTACAAGGGCAACGCCGAGGTCATCCTGACGCTCCTCGCTGCCGGCGAGGACGCGAAAGCGGTGTTCGCAGGCGAGCCGGCGCTGATGATGGTCGCGCGCGCGGGCAATCCACTCGCGGTCAGAGCGTTGATCGGCGCGGGCGCCGACCCGAACGTCGCCGAGCCGAGCCGCGGGCAGACGGCGCTCATGTGGGCCGCCGACGAGGGCAATACGGCGGCGATCAAGGTGCTGCTCGAGGGCGGAGCCAACGTCAACGCGCGGTCGAAGGGGCCCGCCACCAAGCAGGAAATGGGCGGGAGAATCCCCCGCGTCAACGATCCGCTCGGGCTTCGCGCGCATCGCGACCCGACGTGGGCGCCCAACAACAACGGTCTCCAGTTCACGCCGATCATGTGGGCGTCGCGGAACGGCCACATCGAGACCGTCAAGGCGCTGCTCGATGCGGGCGCGAACGTCAACGACGAGAAACCGGGCGATGGCACGACGTGCCTGCTGCTCGCGATCGAGAACAGGCACTATGAGCTCGCCGCGCTGCTGCTCGACCGCGGCGCGAACCCGAATCGTGGACCGGGCTACACCGCCCTGCACGAGCTCGCGTGGACCCGTCGTCTGAACGCGAAGTTCGGGCCGCTCAATCCCGAGGCCACGGGCACGCTCGACAGCCTGGATCTGGCGAAGAAGCTGCTCGACAAAGGCGTCGAGATCAACGCGCAGATGACCAAGAGCTTCGGCGACGGCTACCGCAACCGCATGAACCGCGTCGGCGCGACCGCATTCCTGCTGTCGGCGAAGCTCGTCGACGTGCCGATGATGAAGCTGCTGGTGTCGCGCGGCGCCGACATCCACATCACGAATGCCGACGGCGATTCGCCGCTGATGCTGGCCGCCGGCGTGGCCATTCTGAATCCGAACGAGGACGCGGGCACCGAAGCCGAGACCCTCGATGCCCTGAATTACCTGATGGGCCTTGGGATCGACGTCAACGCGGTGAACAACAACAAGGAAACCGCTCTCCATGGCGCCTCGTATCGCGGCTTCAACTCCGCGACCCAGCTGCTGGTAGATCACGGCGCCAAGATCGACGTCGAGAACATCCTGGGATGGAAGCCGGTCACCATCGCCGACGGCCTGTTCTTCGCCGGCTTCTTCAAGGCGCAGCCGCAGACGGCGGCGCTCCTGCGCGAGATCTACGCCCAACAGGGCCTGCCCGTGCCGCCGCCGCCCAAGATCAACGACACCAAGCTGCTCTCGCTCGGCGAGCGCTTCAGCATCGGCGACGTCGTGCAGCAGACCGAAAACGGCTACGTCAAGGTCCAGGTCGGGCGGAAGGGTCCGAATGCGCCCGGTCCGCTGTTGAAGGTCACCGCGGTCGACGCGCAGAGCCAGATCACCGAAACCGGACCCTATACGCCGAGCTCGCTGCCGCCCTCCAAGTAGCCGCGCGCGGTTCGGACCACGTCGTCATGAAGGGCCGGCCACGAGCCGGCCCTTTGTTCGGAAGGCTCAACTTGCGAGGGACACATGTCTAGAAAAGCGGCGGCTGTGCTGGTTCTGGCCTCGGCCGTCATGCTCTCGCCCCTCCGGGTATCGGTCATGATGCAGGGCGGCGCGCCGCTCGCGGACTCGATGATCTCGCACGTCGGCGTGGTGGTCCCGAACGTCGAGGCGGCCGCGCGAAAGTACGCGGAGCTGTTCGGGCTCGATCCCATTTCGATTCGCACAGCCCCGGTCGACCTGCCGGACGGCTCGAAAGCCGTCCTCAAGATGGCGATCGTGCCGCTGCCGAACTTTCACATCGAGCTGGTCGAGCCGGTCACCAAGGCAGGTCCGCTGTACGAGCACCTCCAGAAATTCGGTCCGAGCGTGCACCATTTCGGGGCCATCCTCGCCGGTGGTCCTGGAAGCGTCGACGAGACGCGCGCGGCCCTCGAGAAGAAGGGCGGCCGATGGACGCTTGGCGCCAAGGGGGGCAGCTACGCGTATGTCGATTTCCGCGACCGCCTCGGGGCGACGATCGAGATTCAGCGGACGGCAGACGGCACGAGCGGCGTCACGCCGGCCAAGCCAGTCGAGACGGGGTTGTTCGGCGGCCGACCGCTGAGCCATTTCGGCATCGCCACATCAGACGTCGATGCGACCATCAACGCGTATGTCGACATCCTGGGTGTACGGCCGGCCAAAGCCCAGCGCTTCCCGAATCCCCCCAAGCCGTTCGAATTCCCGCCTGGGATGTGGAATCGTGACGCGTATGTCATGGTGACGCAGGTGCGTCAGGGGAAAATCGGAATCGAGCTGATCCAGTCTGTCGGCGGTCCCACGCCATGGACGGAAGTGGTTCGGAAATTTGGCGGCCCTGAAATTCAGCACATCGCTGTCGGGCGTGGTTCGCTCAGTCGCGACGAGTGGCTGCGCATTGGTCAGGAGAAAGGCGGCAAGTGGACGAACGGGGGGCCGCCGCCAGACGGCACGTTCGCCTATCTCGATTTCGCCAGCACGCTTGGACTCGTGTTCGAGTAACAGCAGTTCAGCGTGCGTCACAACTGGTGACATCGGCGCGACTCACCGGATGCTAGTGTTCGTCTCAAATCACCCCCCGAAGGAGGGTCTGAGCCGGTCAGCAGCCGCTCTCGACCCTCGAGGAGCGCATATGCAGATCGGTCGTTTCATGAGAGGTGTCGCGTGCGGCGCCGCGGTCGGGGCGAGCGTACTGACCGCAGGAACATCGACACGGGTTGCCGCGCAGGGCAGCGCAGCACTCACCGGCGTCGTGACATCGCAGGCAGAAGGGAAGATGGAAGGCGTGCTCGTCACGGCGCGCCGCGAGGGCGCGAAGTTCGATGTGACGGTCGTCAGCGATGCGCAGGGCAGGTACACCTTCCCGCGCTCGCACATCGAGCCGGGGCCGTACGCCCTCAAGATCCGCGCGGTCGGCTACGACCTGGCGAGCCCCGGCAGCGTCGAGGTGACGTCAGGCAAGACGGCGACACTCGATCTGAGCCTGGAGCCAACGAAGGATCTGTCATCGCAGATCACGTCCGTGGAGTGGCTCATGAGCCTGCCGGGGACCGACGAGCAGAAGGCAATGGTCCAGCGCCAGATCCTGAGCTGCACCTACTGCCACTCCCTCGAGCGCATCGTCAAGTCGAAGCACACGGCCGAGCAGTTCGTCGACATCATTGACAGGATGGCGGCCTACTATCCCGACGGCTCGATGGCGGGGACGGAAGGGCGCGGACGCTCGAAACGGCAAATGACGACGGTGCAGGCCTCGAAGAACCCGTCGTGGGGCGTTGCGCCAGGCGTGAAGAAAACCGATCTCGCCGAATACCTGGCGACCATCAGCATGGGCCGCAGCCTGCCGGCCGACCTGACGCTGAAGACGCTGCCGCGTCCGAAAGGGGACGCCACGCGCGTGATCGTCACGCAGTACGACATGCCGCGGAAAGACACCGTGCCGCACGACAGCGACGTGGATTCGAAGGGCAACGTCTGGTACACCGACCAGACCGACTACTTCGTCGGGATGCTGGACGCGAAGACCAGCGAGATCACGGAATGGCCGCTTCCCAAAGCGACGATGCACGAGTTCGGCGGCGCCAGCGACATCCAGCTGGACCTGAAGGACCGGGCGTGGTTCTCGGTGACCAGCGACAAGGCACGGAGCCACTTCGGCATCCCGGGGCGTTTCGACCGGGCAACCGGGCAGTGGCAGGCGGCGGACCTCCCGGAGGGCTCCAGCGCGCAGTTCATGGCGATCGCATCGGACGGGGCGATCATCGCGGGTGCGATGAAAATCGATGCGGACACGACGAAGCTGCTCGACAAGTTCCCGTACCCCGAAGTCCAGCGGCTCCCCGATGCGCCCCCGGGACAGCACTACGGCTACGAGCCCGCGATGGACTCGAAGGGCAACTGGTACATCACCGATTTCGGCAGCCACCACATCCTCAAGATCGACGGCAAGACCAAGGCTGCGAGCTGGTACAAGACGCCGACGGCCTTCTCCCAGCCCCGCCGCGGCCGCATGGACAACCAGGATCGCTTCTGGTTCGGCGAGTACGTCAGCGACAAGATCGCGGTGTTCGACGCGAAGACGACGAAGATCAGCGAATGGGATGCCGGCATCAAGTGGTCCAGCCCCTACACCTCGTCGATTCCCGACGGGAAGGGCCGCGTCTACTCGCCCAGCAACACGTCAGATCGCGTGTTCCAGCTCGATCCGAAGAGCGGTAAGGTCGTGGCCTACCTGATGCCGACGCGCGACTTCGATTCGAAACAGGTGTCGATCGACCCGGTGAGCAAGAAGATTGTCTGGATGGCGAACACGCGCAACGCGCGCCTGATCAAGATTGAACCGCTGGACTGAACGAAACCGCCACAAAACGAAGAAGGCCGGCTCCTGGAGGAGCCGGCCTTGGTATAACCCGCCTGGTTCCGTTGCGGCTTACATCTCGACGAGATCGGACGTGCTGTCGCCGATCTTGTCGACGTGCACGCCAATCTTGTCGAGCAGCGTGACGTAGAGGTTCGCCATGTGCATCTTCTTGTCCTCGGCGATCACGATATGCTGATTGCCCTTCAACGTGCCGTTGCCGCCGCCGGCAATGATCGTCGGGAGATTGAGCGGGCTGTGCATGTCGCCGTCGCTCAGTGAAGAGCCGAACATCATGATCGAGCGGTCAAGCAGGGTCCCGTCGCCGTCCTTAATCTTCGACAGCTTCTCGACGAACTTCGCGAACGACGAGACGTTGTAGGTGTCGATCTTGGCCAGCTTCATCCGCTTCTCAGCATCGCCGCCGTGGTGCGACAGGTCGTGGTGCCCTTCCGCTACGCCGATGGACGCATAGCTTCCACCGGTGATGTTGAACGTCGCCACACGCGTGATGTCCGCCTGGTACGCGAGCGCCAGGAGGTCGAACAGCAGGTCGCGGTGAGCCGGCCAGTTGTCCGGGATGCCCGTCGGACGCTCGCCGGTCGAGAACTCGGAGTTCGCATTCTGCGCCTCCGCCTTCTGAATGCGCTTCTCCAGGTCCCGAACCGTTTCGAGGTACTCGGAGACCATGAGCTTGTCGCTGGCCCCCAGCCTGCGATTCAGGCCGTTGACCTGCTCAGCCACGGCGTCGAGGATGCTCTTGTCGGCCTTGATGCGCGCGAGGCGCTCATCGCTCGACGTCTCCTCGCCGAACATCCGCTCGAATATGACGCGCGGATCACCCTCGGTCGGGTTCGGCTGGGTGGCCGACCGCCATGAGAGCAGCTGGTAGAGGCAGCTGTAACCGTTCTCGCAGGCGCCCGACTGAATCACGCTCGTCTGCAGCGAGAGCTCGAGCGATTCGATCGGCGTTTCCTTGCCGAGCACGCGAGCCGCGTACTGGTCCACCGTGGTACCGAGTGTCGGGTGCACTTCGGTCCGCTGGGCCAACACGCCAGACAGCCATGCCGCGTAGCCGCGGGTGTGCGGCCCGCCGCCATCGCCGAGGCCCGCGCAGAAATGGTTGAGGCCGCTCAGCACGGTCACGTTCTCGCGGAACGGCTCCAGACTCTGGAGCGGTTGACTGAACTCGAAGTTCGCTCCGGTCGTCGCAGGCGTCCAGTACTTCATGGACATCCCGTTCGGCGTCTGGAAGAACCCGAGCCGTGGAGCAGTCTTGGGCGCCGCGCCGAGCGCCGGCACCATGGCGTCCAGCAGCGGAACGGCCAGGACGGCCCCGACTCCCTTGAGGAACGTCCGCCGTGGCAACGCCATCTTTGTGATAAACATCGTCCAAATCCTCCAGCAGGTTGTCGTCCTGTTACTGTTGTTTCTTATCCTCGGGCTTTTTGGGCTCGGTCTTCGTATCGGATTTTGCGGCGTTTGCGGCCTCTGCCTTGGCGCTCTCTTCTCCAACAACAGGCTTTGGCGGCACCGGAAGTCCCCGCTTCACGTAGGTCTCGCGCAGCAGCACGGCAACCTTGGGCTGCTGCTTGTAAATCCCTGCGTAGAACTCCCCGTCGGCGACGCCCAGCGGTGTCCACCCGAGCAGGTTGGGGACGTCCAGCTCCGCGCCGCGATCGACCAAGAGCTGGGCTACAGACGTAAAACCACGATAGGACGCCCCGTGCAGCGCCGTTTCCCCGTTCTTGTTCCGGGCTTTGACGTCTTCGCCGAGCTCCAGCAGGTACTTCACTGCCGCCAGGGTCTCGGTCTCGTTGCCGACGTCCTCGCCGGGGTTGCTGAGGGCGACGCCGGCGGCGACCATGAGCGGGGTGTCCTGGTCGGTATTCCGCAGCGTGCGGTCGGCGCCGTACTCGTTCAGCAGCTTCAGCATCGGCACGTCGACGCACTTCGCCGAAACCAGGAACGCCGTCGCGCCAATCCGGATGAACCGGCTGCGCATGTTGTCCTTGAAGCTTTGTTTCATCTGCGCGTCGATGTCCACGCCATCGTCGAGGAGCTTCCGCGCGAGATCGAGACTGTTCATCGTGCCGGTTGGTTCCGGGTGCCCGGGGTGGAACGCCGCCTTGAGATTGATGCGGCGCGACCAGGCGAGCTGGTGCAGCGCGGTGTAGCCAGGCCCCTTGTTCGGATCGGCGCCGTAGTCGAGCAGCGCTGACGCGAGCTCCCAGTGGTTGTTGATGATCGCGATGATCAGCGACGTGGTGCCCTCGGGCTTCGCTTCGTCGACGTCCGCGCCGGCATTGAGCAGCGCCTCGACCGTATCGATGTGCCCGCCGCGCGCGGCGAACAGCAGCGGCGTGAACTGGAGGCCGTCGAGCTGGATGCCCCACGCCGTGGAATCGCGATGCGAGCGGATGCCGAGCGGATCGTTGTCGCGCGGCATCATGAAGCCGGTGCTCAGGTTCAGCCCCGTTCCGGGCGCCTTCGACCGCGCCTTGATATCGGCCCCGACTTCCACGAGCACCTTGACGGCCGCCGTATTGCCAGCGGAGGCGGCCCACATGAGGGCCGTCTGATTGAGCAGGGGCTCCTTGACGTTCACGTCCGCGCCGTGGGCGACCAGGATCTTGATGGCGTCCGGATTGCCCGCGCGAGCGGCCGACATCAGCACCGGCTCACCCGAGACGACGGCGTTGGCGTTTTCACCCGCCTTCAGCAGCCGCTCGATCACGGCCGCATGACCCTTCGCAGCGGCCAGGCCGAGCGGCGTCGCGCCGTAACGGTTGGCGGCCTTGACGTTCGCGCCGGCCTTGATCAGCAGATCAACGAGCGCCGCGTCGCCGGCGTCAGCCGCGTAATGGAGTGCGGTCGTCCCGTCGACCTCCGTGGCGTTGACGTCGGCCTTTTTCGCCACCAGGGCCTGAACGGTCTTCGCGTCGTCGCTCTTGACCGCCTCGATCAGCGGGACGGATTGCACGGCGGCGTACGCGGTCGATGCTGCCAGAGCGAACCCAAGGACGCACAGGAGCGTCGCGGTGGCTCGAATGCTCGGGAGACGGTTTCTCATATGCCCTTTCGTCTTATCGGCGCGTCCGGCTATCTCGACGCGGTCAGAGCCGGCGGCGTGTCCAGCGCGCGCCGCATCTGGAACGGCGCGCTCTTGACGACCCCCGCCACGATGTCCGTGAACTTGTACTTGCCCGCCGCCGCCTCGCGCAGGATCTTGCGCACGGCCGGCGCGTCGTAGGGCTCATACGGGCGGCCGAGCGCGTACACCAGCAGCTTCTCGGTGAACGTGCGCAGGAACGGGGCCGGGTGACTGACGACCAGCCGGCGGAACTCGGCGAGGTTCGCGAACGCCGTCCCGTCGGGCATCGTCCCCGCGGGATCGATGCGCGTGTACGACCGATCCACCTCGCGGAATTTGCCGATCGCGTCGAATTGCTCCAGGGCGAACCCGACCGGATCGATGACGCGGTGGCACCCGGCACACACCGCGTTGCTCCGATGTTTCGCCATCAGTTCCCGCAGCGTCAGCACGCGCCCGTCGTCCTGCTTCTCGTCGCCGAGCGTCGGGACGTTGGGCGGCGGCGGCGGCGGCGGCGCGCCGAGCACGTTGTCGAGGATCCACTTGCCCCGCTTGACCGGCGACGTGCGCGTGGGCACCGAGGTCACGGTGAGAATGCTCCCCTTGCCGAAGATGCCGCGGCGCGGGCTGTCCGGCGCAAGCGTCACGCGCGTGAAATCGGGCCCGCGCACGCCCGTGATGCCATAGTGCTTTGCCAGCCGCTCGTTCACGAACGTGTAGTCCGCGTCGAGCAGCGTCAGGATGCTGCGATCCTCCGTGCGGACGCTGTCGAAGAACAGCTCCGTCTCCTTGGCCATCGCTTCGCGCAGCGCGCGATCGAAGTTGGGGAAGAGATCCGCGTCAGCCTGCGTGTCGGCGACGTTGCGGATCCACAGATAGAACGAGGCGAAGCTCTGCGTGAGCGCCTCGCTGCGCGGATCGCGCAACATGCGGCGAACCTGCTTGTCCAGCACGGCGGGCGTCTTCAACTGCCCCTTCACCGCGACGTCGAGCAGTTCGTCGTCGGGGATGCTGCTCCAGATGAAGAACGAGAGACGCGAAGCAAGCGCGAGATCGTCGGCGCGGTACACCCCGCCGGGCGCGACGCCAACCGGATCCGTCTCGATGCGGAACAGGAATTCAGGGCTGACGAGCAGCGCCCGCACGGCCCGCTCGATACCGCTGTCGAAATCGCCGTCCGCGCGGCCTTCCTTGTAGAACCGCACCAAGTACGCCATGTCGTCGGCGGTGGCAGGGCGGCGGAAACCTCGACGCGCGAGCGTCGTGAGGATCTCGTGCGCGCAGGCCTCTTCCTTGTCCGCGCTGGTCGGCGTGCAGGTCAGGATCCTGCGCCGGCTCGCCGAATCGCCTTTTGACACGACTTCAACCGGTCCGGTGAGCGCGATCGACGCCACCCCGGGGAGTGCGGCATTGCCCGGCAGCACCTGGCCAGCAAACGGCAGCCGGTCGCCCTCCTGTTCGACGGTCGGCTTGACCTTGATGAACGTGGCGACCAGTGTGTGCTCACCGGCCTTGATTGGAAGTTGAATCGTGTTCGGTTTCGAGCGGCCGGGACCATCGGCGGTGCGCGCCGCGGGCGGACCCACCTCCCACAGCCCGGCGCGCACGCCATCGACGCTCAACTCGACGGATTCCCCGGTAACCGCGCCCACGCGCTCGATCCCTCCGAAGCCCTGTTGCGTTACGTCGAACTTGTAAACGCCATCGACTGGGAAAACGTGGTTGACCGAGATGCCGCCGCGCGTGCCGAACGGCATGCCCACGAGGCGGACATCCTGGCGGAGCCCGGAAGGCGCCTTGAAGACTTCGATCGTCGAGGGCACCTTACCGCCCAGCGCGGTCCGGCTGACCTTCCTGGCCACGGAGACGTAGCGCTCGAGCAGCGACTGACTGATGCGCAGCGAGCTCGCGATGTTGTCGAAGTTCGCGTCGCCGCCGCCGAGCGGATCGGGCGGCAGCATGTTCTCGACGTCGATATCCAGCCCCAGCAGATCGCGCACGACGTTCTTGTATTCGGTCCGGTTCAGCCGGTGCATGCTCTCCGTGCGGCCAGGATTCGGGTGAACGACCGCATTGCGATCCAGCTCGGTCTCGAGCCAGCTGGCGACCGAATCCGACAGCGCCCGATCAGGGCGCCGCGCCGTGGCGGGCGGCATCTGCCCCGCGCGCAGCTTTGCGACGACTTTTTCCCAAATCTCGCCGTGCTCGCCCGCGGTGGTCGCGTCGGCGGTATCGAGGGTGAAATTGAGCACCGCGGCCTTATTGCGCTCGTTATGGCAGCCCACGCAGTACTGCTTCACGAAGGCCTGCGTATCGGGCGCCGGTGCCGCAGCGGGCGTCGGTGCTGCGGTCTTCGCCGGCACCGCAGCAGGCGCCTGCTGCTGGGCTCCACCGCTCGTCGCCACCAGCGGGATCCAGGCGGCAACCCCAAGGATCGCCAGCACAGAGAAAATGCGTTTAGACATGGACATACGGGACATATGTGACAGGGACATACGCACGCTCACCGGCTATAAAAGCCACGGTAGAGGCTACCACGCACCGTGTCGCCAGGATGTTTCGAGTTGTGACGGTTTTGCACTGTCATGTGACCCCCACGGGACCCCCCACCGGACCATGCCACGACCGGCTTGGGGGGGGTCGCGGCCTGTGCCAGAATGCGCAGATAACCCATGGCCGGACGGACTCAAGCCAGACAAGGCTCAATCGGCTGCCTGGGTATCCTGTCTGCTGTCGGGTCGGCCGCGCTCATTGTCGGGTCGGCCGCCTGTGTGGCGTCCAGTGCCGTCACGGCACGGAACGACGCTTCGTCGCCTGCCGTGTTACGGATCGGCGCCGACCCGTTCATCACGTCCCTGGCGCAGGCATTCTCCGGGGTGTCACGGGTGGAGATTCGCGCCACAGGGCTCCTGGTTGGCGCGTTGCCGGCCGCGATTCAGAGGAACGAGGTCGATCTCGCGCTCGTGCCCGCCAATACGGCGTACTTCAGCTACGTCGAGGGAGCCCAATCGGGGGTGTCCCCGGATAACCAGCTGCGCGTCATCTCCGCTCTGCAGGTCACCCCGTTCATCCTGGTCGTGCGCCCGGAATCCGGAATCCGGAACGTGCGAGGTCTCCGTGGCCACAGCGTCGCCCGGTTTGGCGTGTTACGCCCGCCATCCGCCGCGCCGCAACAAGCGGAAGCGGCCGCCCCATCGCCCCTGACGAGCGCGTTCGACTCGATGCGTGTCACCGAGCTCGTCCTGAGCGCCTTCGGCGTTCTCGACGAGGTTCGGATCGTCAGCAGGCTGACCGTGGATGAAATGATGGCCGGGTTCAAGAACGCCACGCTGGATGCCGCCTACGGCACCGCCTACTTTCTCCCGGAGATGTTCAGTGCGCTCACTGCCGGCGGCGCCCGGCTTGTTCCGATCGAGGGTGTCGAAATCGATGGGCTTGTCCAGCGCGTCCCGTTCATCCGCAGGACGATCGTGGCCCGCGACACGTACCCTGGACAGACGAGCCCCGTCCGGACGATCGGAGTCGACCTCCTGCTGGTCTGCCGCAGCGGCCTGGATCCCGATCTGGTCTACGCGCTGACGCGTCAGTACTTCGCGAGCTTGCCCGCGTTGTTGGCCGCCACGCACACCGTGAGCCGCGTTGATCTCGAACGCGCCGCCGCATCGCCGATACCGTTGCACGACGGCGCCGCCCGCTATTACCGGGAATCGGAGCTGTACCGTTGACATGGCAACGGCAGATGCTCGCGCGGCTCACCCGTGGGCCGATTGGCGTCGTCACTGTCGTGCTCATGGCCGTGGCGCTCGTGTGGTTGTGCTATCGGGCGGTGGCGGGGTGGCAGCGCGCGGCGGCGATGATGGCAGAACGACGCGCGCGAGCCACCGTGGACATGTTCGTCACCGCATTCGTCCGCGATATGCGGGGAGCGCAGCTGAGCCTGCTTGCGCCCGCGCACCTGGACGATCCATCGGACCTCAACGATCGCGTGACCAGCGGCTTCGCGCGATTCCAGTACCCGGAGAGTTTCTTTGTCTGGCGTGATCCACCGGATCCCGGCACGGTGCTGCTCTACGTGCGCACCGACCGATACCCGCCGTGGCTGCCGGCACGCAAGGAGAGCGCCTACCTGCCGATGGTCTCGACCAGGGTGGATCCCGCGATCGTCCAGTCACTCACGAACCGGCTTGCGGTCGATGCGGCCCGTCACCGCCACTTCTCAACCTTCAATTTCGCTCTCGGAGGCACACCCTGTCAGGTCGTCGCGCTGCTCACCTACGGCGATCCGTATCGCGAACGCCTTGTCGGCGCTTTCGGCTTCACGGTGAACCTGTCGTGGGTGCGGCAGTCGTACTTTCAGAGTCTGACGAACCAGATCGGGCGGGCGGCGAAGATCGAACCTGGCGTCGCGATCGACCTGCGCGACGAGCACGGAGCGCCGATCATCCGCATGGCCCGGACGGACGCACACGCGCTCTCCGTTTCCCGCACGCTTCCGCTCGCGTTCTTCGATCCGATCGTCGCCGACGTCGAGCCGGGCTCAGACCCGGTCACGATGGCGTGGTCCGCCGAGGCGGTCATTTCCGAGGACCCGGTGGTGCTCGCCGCACAGGCAGGAGCACGCCAGACGACCGTGCTGGCTCTCCTGGCGGCGTCGCTCATTGTGGTGAACTATCTGCTGATCTCCCGCACCGCGACGCAGAGCGCCAGAATGGCCGATATGCGCACGACCTTCCTTCAAGGCGTCACGCACGAACTGAAGACGCCCGTCGCGACCATTCGGGCGATCGGTGAGACGTTGGCGACCTCGCACGCGCCGACGGCCGAGCTGACGAAGGAACTCGCGACCATCTCCGTTGAACAGGCCAAGCGGCTGACACGCCTGATCGACAATCTCCTCGCGTACTCACGCATTACTGACGTCACCGAAGCCTACCGTTTCGAAGCCGTTGCGCTCGAGAAGCTGATCCCCGACGTCGTCCGGGAGTTCTCGAGCCGCCTCGCGCCGGAGCACTGGATCGACGTCCAGATCGAAGCCACCCCGCCACCCATCCGTGGTGATGTGACCGCGATTCGGCTGGTCTTCAGTAATCTGATCGACAACGCGATTCGCTACTCGACCGACACGCCGTACCTGCGCGTGCGCGTCAGCCGCCAGGGATCGGGCGCGGTGGTGGTGGAAGTCGAGGACCGCGGTGCGGGCATCCCAAAGAACGAGCTGCCGGATGTCACCCGCAGATTTTTCCGCGGCCGCTCGGCGGCTTCCGGCGGCAGCGGACTCGGACTCGCCATTGTCGACCGCATCGTCAAGGATCACGGCGGAACGCTTGCCATCGACAGCGAGGTTGGCAAGGGCACCCGAGTCTCGGTCACGCTTCCAGTCTGGCCCGACCATCCGAAAGCCGCCGACTGACATGAGCAGCCCCGGTGCCGGATCCGACGGCCGCAGCAGGCGCATTCTCGTGGTCGAGGACGACCGCGCGCTGGCCACGGTCCTCAAGATCAAGCTGACGATGGAGGGGTTCCAGGTCGAGTGCGCCGAAGACGGGAGCCGCGCGTCGAACGTGGTGCGGGTTTTCGCGCCGGACCTGATCGTGCTCGATGTCAACTTGCCAGGCCAGAACGGATTCGAGTTGTGTCGCATCTGGCGCGAGAGCCTGCAGATTCCGATCATCATGTTGACGGCGCGAAGCGACAAGGCGGACAAGCTCCGCGGCCTGACGATGGGCGCCGATGACTACATGACGAAGCCCTTCGACACGCAGGAGCTCGTCGCGCGCATTCTCGCGGTCCTTCGCCGGACGCGCCCGACGCTCGTGCACCTGCAGCTGGCCAGCGTCTCGATTGACTTCGAGAACGCGCGGGCGCAGAACGCGGGAAAGCCGATCAGGCTGACGCGTCGAGAATTCGCGATGCTCCGCTACCTCGCGGAGCGCCCGAACAGCATCGTGCATCGGGACGAGCTGCTCCGGATCATCTGGGGCTACGCGGACGTGCCCTACACGGACCGAGCCGTAGACCAGGCGGTCTTGAGGCTGCGCAAGAAAATCGAATCCAACCCGCACCAGCCTCAGTTCCTTCACACCGCACATGGCGACGGGTACTACCTGGCGCTCGCGCCTTCAGACGTTCGCTGACCCGGTGTTGCGGCCGCCCTGACTCCTACGGCAACCCGAGGGCAACGATTGAACTGCCGGACGCAATTGCCACGAGCTGCTTGCCGCCAGCGAGATAGGCCATCGGCGTCGAGAACGTCGAAATCTTCATGGCCACTTCGGCGAGCTTCTTCCCGGTCCTGGCATCGACCGCGTAGAAGTTCCGGCCGATGGCCTGGAAGACCACGTCGCCCGCCGTGACGAGATTGCCGCCGTTGGTGGTCCCGGGGAACTCCGTCACCCACGCCAGGTCGCCGGTCGCCGGATCGTAGGCGGCGATGTTCTGCGTCGCGTTGTCCGTCGACATCTTCCACTCGATGATGTTCTGGAAATGGCCCGGGTTGTTGAGTCCGGGCTGCAGGGGCGCGGTGAGCGGTTTCGCCTGGAGAATCATCGCGTTGTTCTTGCCCGTCACGTACAGCCAGCCGGTGCGCGGGCTGAACGCCGACGAGCCGCGATTGGGTCCGCCCACGGCGCCCGGCGCAATCAGGAGCGCCTCCTTGCTCGACGGCGGCGTGAAGATCACCCGGGACTTCTCGGCGAGCTTCGGATCCTCGATATTGGGCGGGAACGTCGCGCAGAACGGTGACTGGGGGACGAACCGCGCGGTGTACGGGATCGGCTGGGTTGGATAGACCTCCTCGCCAGGCACGTCGCTCTTGGTCGGAACGGCCGTCTCGATGATCGGGAAGATCGGCTTGCCCGTTTCGCGGTTGACCGCGTAGACGTAGCACGTCTTCGCCAGCGACGCGAGCCCCTTCACGACCTTTCCCTTGACCGTCACCTCGAACAGGGTGGGCCCCGTGACCAGGTCCCAATCCCAGATGTCGTGGTGAAGCGCCTGCACATGCCACTTCAGCTTTCCTGTATTCATGTCGAGCGCGACGATCGAATTAGTGAAGAGATTCGCGCCCTTGCGCTTGGAACCGTCATAGTTGGGAGACGGGTTCGACACGTTGACGTAGACCATGCCCAGCGCGGCATCGACCGCGGGCGCGCTCCAGACGCCGCCGCCCAGGCGATCGGTGCCGCTCCACGTATCTTTAATGAGATCCCAGCCGTCGTCCTTGGGCCCCTGCGGAATGGTGCGGAACACCCACTTGACCCGCCCGGTCGGCCCGTCGAGGGCGACCACCAGCCCACCGGGAACCAACCCTTCAGACGAGGCCAGTCCCACGAACAGCGTCCCGTTCGCATACGTCGGCGCCGACGCCATGAAGTAGCCGAGCGTCTCGGGATTGACGTCTGCCGGGTATTTGCCTGGGTCCTTGAAGTCGAGTGCCACGCGTGCCGGGTTCAGCACACCGTTCGTGCCGAACGCCGCGACGGGACGTCCGGTTTCCGCCTCGAAGGCGGCGATCATCGACCGTCCGGCGGCGTAGACGCGGCCGTCGCCATATGCCGGCCCGCGCCCGCCGCCGGGGAATTCCTGTGCGGCCGTTTTCGTCCACATCGTCGTCCCGGTTGAGGCATCGATGGCGAACAGGGTCTGCCCGGAGTTCACGTACATGATGCCGCCGACAACGATCGGCGTGGCCGTGCCGACCGAGGACGTCCTCGGCAGGTCGAGCTGCCACTTGACCGCCAGCTTTCCCGCGTTTGTCGCGTTGATCTGATCCAGCGGTGAGAACCGGCTGCTCTCCGGGTCCAGGTTGTGCAGTGGCCAGTCGCCGACGGCAGGCTTCTGGGCGCTCGCTGACGCGGACAGCGTCGCGAGTACGGCTATGAGCGCGAGCAAGGTGCGAGGCATGCGGGAGAGTATAGCGGAGGGGTCCCGGTGGCGGCGATTCCGCTATTCTGCGCGCAAATCGCCCACAACGAGTTTGCCGGCCCGCACGATCGGCATCGCGCACGCGAGCGCCGAAGCGATGGCGACGGCCGACGCGACTTCAGCGAATGTCGCGGGATCGGCCGCCGCCACTCCGAAGAAACTCGTCGACAGGAGGCGCGTCACGGCGAACGCGATCGCGAGACCCAGGGCGAGGCCGACGCCTATGAAGCGGATGCCGTGGTCCATGATGAGCTGAAGGATGTTCCAGCGGCTGGCACCGAGTGCGACGCGTATGCCAATTTCACGCGCCCGCTGATTCGTCGTGTACTTCACGACGGCGTAGATCCCGGTAATCGCCAGCGCCAGGGCCGCCACCGCGAACGCGGCCATGAGGGACAAGCTGAATCGGCGGGGAGCCATCGCGTCAGAGAGGTAGTGCCCCATCGGTCTGATCTGCGACGCCGCGACCTCGGGATCAAGCCGGCGGACCTCTCTCGTGAAGTCGGCTGCCAACGTCATCGGATCGCCTGAGGTGCGCGTAATCCAGAACATGTTGCCGGCGGCCGCATCGACGTTATCCGGATGGATTTGTGGATAGGTCACATACACGTCCCAGGTCGGCTCCGCGTCCAATGCCATCTGCTGAACGTTCCCGACGACACCGATGACTTCGACCGGCCTTGGGGGGCCATCGTTGTCGTCGATCAGCAGACGGGCGCCGACAGGCTCCATGCGATCCAGCCAGCGGCTGGCGAGTGCCTCGCTGACGACGGCGACGGCACGCGCCTTCTCTGTGTCAGGCTCGGAGAACGTGCGCCCGCGCCTCAGCGGGATGCGTGCCGTCTCGAAGTAGCCTGACGACACAGTGCGGAACTGCGCCAGTGGCACGCGCTCTCGCTCGATCGCACGACCATCGACGGTGAACGGCACGCGCGAGAAGAGACCGCTCAACGGCAGCAGCGAAACGGCGCCCGTATGGGTCACTCGCGGCATGGACGAGAGCCGCTCGACGAGTGCCCGCTGGAACGTTACGATCCGGTCTCGATCGTGGAATCGCGTGGCCGGAAGCGTGAGCCGCGCCGACAGCACGCCGTTCGCGTCGAATCCAGGGTCCACCGCCTGCACGTTGGCAAAGCTCTTCGCCAACATCGCCATGACGATCACGAGCACGACGGCCAGCGCGACCTCGCAGCTGACCAGAAGACCCCGAATGCCGCGACCGCCAGCCGTCGAACCGCGACCGCTCGCCTGCAGCGTGTCGCGCACGTCCACGCGAGCAGAGGCGGCCGCAGGGACGACGCCGAAGAGCACGCCCGTCAATGATGAGAGGACGAACGAGAACACCAGCACCACCACGTCCACGCGGACCTCACCGGCTCGCGGCAATCCGGCCGGCGCGAGCACGCGTAGCGCCGCTACGCCCCAATGCGCGATCAGCACGCCGAGCAGACCGCCAGAGATGCTCATCAGCAAGGCTTCAATCAGGACCTGACGGATGACTTGCGCGCGCGAGGATCCGAGCGCGAGCTGCACCGCCACGTCCTTTCGCCGGGTCGTCGCCCGGGTCAGCATCAGGTTGGCGAGGTTGGCGCACGCGATTGCCAAGACAGCCCCAACCGCGGCGAACAGCGTCAGCAGCGCGACGCGAAAGGGCCCGACGATGCCGTCGATCACAGGGATCAAACGGACGCCACGCTTCCGCGCGTTCTCGACGGGAAATTGGCCTTGCAGACGGCGCGCGATGGCCGTCAGATCGCTCGTGGCCTGCGCCGGGGACACCCCCTCGCCAAGCCGGCCGGCGCCTATGATGAAATTCAAGGAATTACGAGCGCCACGCCGTTGATCCTGATCCGGCGAGAAAGGGAGCACGATGTCGACGTCGCGAACCGGCAGCGCGAAACCGGCCGCCAGGATGCCCACGACCGTGTACTCCTCGCCATTGAGACGGATCGTGCGGCCGACCGTTGCCGGCTCGCCGCCGAATCGCCGGATCCAGAACGGTTCGGCGAGCACGACGACGTGCTCCTGGCCTGGTCCTTCGTCCTCGGGGCGCAGCACGCGCCCGAGGCGCGCCCGTGCGCCGATGACGTCAAACAGATTGCCGGTGGCCCGAATGCCCTGCACGCGCTCCGCCGCGGCTTCGTCGCTCAGATTAGCGCCGTAGGCGAAGAACCCGGCGAAGCCTGAAAGCGTCCGCGCGGACTCGCGATAGTCGATGAAATCCGGCACGTTGAACGGCGTGCGATCGTGGCCGGCCTGGTCGGACCAGATCCAAAACACCTGTTCGACGTTGCGATAGGGCAACTGTCGGAGCAGGACGGCATAGACAACGCTGAAGATCGCCGTCGTCGCCCCGACCGTCCATGCCACCGTGGTGACAGCGGCAGCGGCGAACACCGGCGCCTTGCGAAGCGATCTGATGCCGTAGCGGATGTCCCGTGAGAGGTTCGATAGCGAGTTCGTCATGGCGCCCGCTCCGGCCATGCTATCGAAGACGATGCGACGATTTCCGACAGAGATGCGCCGAAATCCGCCACGGCTGGGGGCAGCGGGACAATCTTTTGGAACCCGACGAGAGATCCGAGGACTTCTAACCTCCAGCGTCAACCGCAGTTGCTTTCATGGACGCGACATCTCGACGCTCTACAAGCGCGTCGACGATGGCGAACGGATCGCCTTCGGCTGCAACGATGAACGGGTTGATGTCGATTGACGCGACTGTGTCCAGAGCCGTCATCAACTGACCTAACCGGGCCGCCGCCTGGCAGAGGGGTTCAATGTTCAACGGCGGTTCGCCGCGTACTCCCTTCAAGATGGGCGCGATGCGGAGCCGATTCAGGGACTCGCGTACTGCGTCGACATCAAATGGCGGAAGCAGAAAATCCAGGTCGCACAGCACCTCGACGTACTTGCCGCCGTCGCCCACCATAATGACGGGCCCGAAGGTGGGATCCAACCGGGCGCCAAGCGCGAACTCCCGCCCCCCTCGGAGCATCTGAGCGACCAGCACGGGCTCCCCGCTCAACCCCACGTCATCCATGCGCGTTCTCATCGCGCGGAACGCCGAACGCGCATCTCCCTCCGTCTGGATGTTGAGGACCACGAGTCCCATCTCCGACTTGTGGGCGATTCGAGGCGAGCAGGCCTTGAGCACGACAGGCGCGCCGATGTCCGCAAACGCGGCGCGGACATCCGCTTCGGTCGTACACACCTGGTGCGTCACCGTCGGCAGGCCCCAGCGCCGCAGAAAGGCGAGGCCGTCGGCCTCGCTCAAGAAGCGCGACTCTCCCGCGGGGAGCTGGACGACATCACAGATTGGCGAGGGACGATGTTTCCGGCGCATGAGGGCCGCGTGGTGGACGATTTGAGATAGCGATCGAATCGCCTCGGTCTGGTTCGCAAACGTCGGAATGCCCGCCGCCCTGAAGTGCGCGGCGACGCCGTCCTGAGGCGCCGCGACCGTAATCGGTATGGAGCGCATCTCCGCGAATCTGGACGCAGCCGTCGCAAACGCGTTGACGTCGTATCCCGCTCCCGCCGCTGAAAGCCCGACGAACAACAGGTCGGTGGCGGGATCCTCGGCGACCGTCGACAGGACTCTTCCGAACAGGCTGTTGTCAGCAAGCAGCGCGGCGGTGACGTCGATGGGATTGGTCACGGTCGCGAACACCGGCAACGCCGCCGACAGGCTGGCGACCGTCTCGGCCTTCAACGTGGCGAGCTCCAGGTCGACATCCTTCGCCGTATCGGCCGCCATGACGCAGCTCGCGCCGGAATTGCTGATCGCGACGAGACGCCGTCCGCGAGGCCGCCACCCTTTCAGGTACAGCTCCGTCGCGGCAATCATCTCGTGAACATCGCGCACGCGCCAGATCGCGTGACGGCGGAAGAACGCGTCGACGACGCGATCCTCTGTGGCGAGTGCGCCGGTATGGCTGCGCGCCGCCGCTTGCCCGCGCGCGCTCCGCCCTGACTTGATTGCGACGATGGGAATGTCGCGCTCCCTGGCGGTCGCAGCGGCCAGGGCCAGGGTCTCCGGATCGCGCAGCGCCTCGAAGTAGAGCAGCAGGAGCCGCACGTCCGGATCGCCGAGCACGGCGAGCGCGAGCTCCGACATGCTCACGTCGGCGTCATTCCCCGTGGAGTGGGCATGCCGGACGCCGATGCCACGCGCACGCAAGAGCCCGTATGGCACGGCACTCATGACGCCGCTCTGGCTGACGATGGCGACCGGACCGTCGCCGGCTTCGCTGTCGAGAAAGATTGTCGAGAAGCTGGCGACTGCGCCATTCGCGAAATTGGCGAGTCCCTGGGAATTCGGTCCGATCACGCGCATGCCGCTCGCGCGCGCAAGCGCCACGATATCCTGCTCGGACCGGATGGCCGAGGGATCGGCGGTTTCACCAAAGCCGGACGACATGACGATCGAGACCTTGACGCCGCTGGACGCGCATTCAGCGACGGCGCCCACGGTCGCCACGGTGGGTGTCGCAATGACGGCCAGGTCCGGAACCTCCGGCAGCGCGGCGAGATTCGGATAGGCGACCAGGCCCTGGACCGACGCGCGGTTCGGATTGATCGGATAGACGCGCCCGCGGTACCCGAATCGGGCCAGGTACGCCAGCGGGCGGCCGCCGACCTTATTCGGGTGCTCGGAGGCGCCGATGACGGCAATTGCGCCGGGATTCAGGGCGTATTGGAGCGATGCCAGGCCCGCAGATCGCGAGAGAACAGGAACCGGCAGAAGAATGGTTGACCGACTATCCAACTGACTATCCATCGGGGGGTCCATCGCACTGTGCCACTGCGGCGTGTTCTAGGCGGCACCGAAACGCCGCGCACCTTGAAAGCGGCCGTCCTGGCGCAGGCCTCGTCCCTGGAGCTGACGCTCGTCGGCTCCGAATGTCCGTGAGATGTTCTCTGCCGCTCGCAGCAGAACAGTCAGATGCTTTCCCCGGAGCTCCTTGAGCGAGACGCGCGAGGCAGACGCGCCGACGTTGATCGCCGCTCGAACGTGGCCCGTTCGATCGACGATCGGCGCCGCCACCGAGCGTATGCCGTCTTCGCTTTCGCCGTCGTTCCACGCCCAGCCCCTGGCGCGAACCTCCGCGATCGCCTCGCGCAGGCGGGACGGGTTACATATTGAGCGCTGCGTCATCGGGTGCAAAGGGCCGCTCGCGAAGAACGCCTCGAGTTCGGCCGGCGTCATGTTCGCCAGGAACACCTTGCCCATTGACGTACAGTGCGCCGGCAGTCGGGAGCCGACTGAGATCGTGCTGCCGAACAGGCGCTTGGGCGACACGCGCGCGATGTACACGATGTCCCGCCCATCGAGCACCGACATCGAGCACGACTCGCGCAGCGTATCGACCACGACCTCCATGTGAGGCCGTCCGATCGTCGCGACGCTCATCGTCGACAGAAAGGTGAACCCCAGCTCGAGGATCTTCGGGGTGAGCGAGAAATGGGCTCCTTCCTGAGCGACGTACTCCAGCGACGCCAGCGTCAGGAGGTACCTTCGAGCGACGGCGCGCGCCAGACCGGTGCGCGCGGCCACGTCGGTGATCGTCGCTTCCGGACGTTCCTCCGAGAACGTCTTCAACACCGCGAAGGCGCGTTCGACCGCCTGCACGAAGTGGCGGTCCGATGCCGACGCGCGCGGCACGCGGCTCGCCCGGGCCGCCCTGGCCGTCGTATCGGAACCTCCGCGCTGTGTCACCGGTGCCTCCTTCGCGCAGAGAACGTCTTGCGCGTCAAGAGCCCGTATGTTCGCATGTCGCCCGATCACTGTCAAAAGCGGACAGCGGGTCGAACTTGACATCGTCACTGCCGTGCGGCATCGTGGGCGCCTAAAACGCCCACATGTGCGCATATCGCCCGAACGTCGGTCTCCGGATCATGGCGCTCCTCGCGTGGGATGTCCTTGTGCGTCGCGATGAAAGGGGAGGTTCATGACGACTCGCACGGCTTCAAGCCTGCTCGTGATGTTGGTCGCATCGCTGTTGCCGGCCGCTGCGGCGCCCGCCGCCGCGCAATCGGCACCGAACTCGGCCCGCATTGAAGGCCGAATCTCCGACGACACCGGGGCCGCCCTGCCCGGCGTGTCCGTGACGATCTCAAGTCCCGCGCTGCAGACCGGGCAGCTGGAGACGACCACCGACAACGACGGCCGTTACCGCGTTGCCAACCTTCCGGGCGGCATTTACAGTCTCAAGTTCGCCCTCAGCGGATTCGGGGCGGTCACGCGCGAAGGCCTCAACCTCGACGCCGGCTTTGTCGCGGCGATCGACGCGCAGCTGAAGGTCGGCCGCATAGAAGAAAACGTGACCGTCACCGGCGAATCCCCGATGGTCGATGTCCGTTCCACAACGGTTGCGGCAAACATCAAGAAAGAACTGATGGAGACGATTCCCACGTCGCGGAACTACGCGGATGTCGGCAAACTCGCGCCCGGGGTCCGGGTATCCGGCGCGCCCGACGTCGGCGGCAACCAGACGGGCGGGCAGCGCGGCAACCTGGTGAGCTACGGGTCGAACGCGGGCGGGCAGACGCTGATGCTCGAGGGCGTCAACACCGATGGCACGGCCGGCTACTTCGATTTCGGGGCCATGCAGGAAATGGTGGTTCGGCCGGCCGGCAACGATCCGGAGATCCCCACCTCCGGCATGGCGTTCCAGATCATCCTGAAGGCAGGCGGCAATCAGTTTCACGGCGACGGGCTGGTCGCAGGACAGACGCGCAGTCTCGAGTCGGACAACGTGGACGCGGCGCTGAAGGCCGCGGGCGTCAACTCGGGCAACCCGATGGACCATTACTACGACGTCAATGGATCCCTCGGAGGGCCGATCTTCGCGAACCGCCTGTGGTTCTTCGGCAGCGGCCGGCGGAAGGAGTACAAGTCGGATGTCCTGGGCACCACCGGACAGACATCCAATCGCGAAAGCACCGCGGTCGCCAAGTTCACCGGCCAGCTCAACGCGAAGAACCGGTTCTCATGGGTGACGCACTACGGATCGAAGGCGACGGACGATCGCGGCCTCAGCGTCTTTGTCCCTGCGTCGTCCGCTGGCAACTACACGCTGCCTCACCTTGTGTACAAAGGCGACTGGACCGCGACGCCCAGCGACCGATCCGTGCTGCTCGTCTCGGTCGGCCGAAGCTGGTACAAGTCCGGCTGCCAGGCACTGACCAATGACGTTTCGACCTACGACAACGTCACGCTCAAGTACGGCGGCGCCGTCGTGAACTGCCTCGGGACGGGCTCCGACGTACCGCCCGCCGGCAGCTGGAGCCAGCGGTGGCAATACGACGCGAACTACACGTACTACAAGCCGCACTTCATCGTGGGCGACCACGAATTCAAAGCGGGCATCGACTTCACGCGCGAGTGGTACGACCGCCACCAGGATCTGCGCACCGGACCTGGCGGGACGGACGCGAACTATCAGATGATCTTCAGCAACGGCGCCCCGTTTGAAGTCCAGCTGTTCAACTCGCCGTTTGCCAGCAACAACAACGTGAATGCGCAGGGCGCGTTCGCCAGAGACTCGTGGCGCGTGACCGAGCAGCTGACGGTCGACGTGGGCGTGCGCCTGGAGCGATATCACACGTTCCTCCCTGCGCAATCCAAGCTCACGGGACCGTATTCGACCGCGGCCGACTACCCGGAAACGAGCCTCTACGATTGGCGCGGCGTCGCGCCGCGCTTCGGCGTGTCCTACGCGCCGGCGGCCGACAAGCGGACGGTCGTCAAGGCCACGTATGGCCACTACAACTTCGCCCTGAGGCCGAGCGACACCACGATTCTCAGAAACCTGAACCCCAACGAGTACGCCGCCACGCTGTATCGCTGGAATGATGTGAACGGGAACAAGCAGTTCGATCCGGGCGAGCTGGGTGCCTTCGTGCAGACACTGGGGGGCGCCACGGTTCAGGCGACGCCCGGTTCAACCGTGAATGCCGTGCGAGCGGTCTACAACCCCAACGTGCAACAGCCGAAGGCAGACGAAGTCACGCTCACCCTGGAACGCCAGCTCGGGGCCAGCCTGATGGCGCGCGTCGGGTACGTGTATCTTCGCGAATCGAGTCTGTACCAGCTCGTCAACACCGCTCGTCCCGCCAGTGCCTATACGATTCCGATTACCGGTGTTGATCCCGGGCCGGACGGCAAGGTCGGCACGGCGGACGACGGTCAGGCCATTACCTATTACGACTACTCACCGGCGTTCAAGGGCGCGGCGTTCGAGCAGTCGACCGCGATCAACACGCCCGACTACACGAACAGCTATAACAACATCGAAGCCGGGATCGACAAGCGTCTTTCGAGGAACTGGCAGGTGCTCGCGTCCTTCCTCGGGACGCACAGGAATGTCTGGATCTCCGGGATCCCGCAGACGCCGAACGACAACTTCTTCCCGAAGGACCAGACCTGGGAGCGCACGTTCCGCGTCGCGGGCAGCTATCAGGCCCCGCTCGGCATCGTCGCGTCCGCGATGTACGAATACCAGAGCGGGACGGCCACCGCTCGGACGGCGTTGTTCCGCACGGGCCTCGCGCAACTGGCATCGCTCACGCTGCGGATGGAGCCGATTGGCAGCGAACGGCTGCCCGCGACGAATCTTACGAGCCTGCGGGCTGAAAAGCGCTTCCAGCTGAGCAACCGGCAGCGTCTCTCGCTGCAATTCGATCTCTATAATGCGCTGAACACGAATGCCGCCACGGCCGTGAGCTTCGCGTCAGGTCCAACTTACGGCACGGTCTCCGCGA
Organism: Vicinamibacterales bacterium; assembly: GCA_035939575.1. Lineage (GTDB taxonomy): Bacteria > Acidobacteriota > Vicinamibacteria > Vicinamibacterales > CAVVIG01 > DATKHR01. The sequence goes on from DASZFS010000536.1 coordinate 36,097, forward strand.
TTCTGCCGCCGCGGGTCGCCCGTGTCGGCGCCACGTTCGGGTTCTGAGGAGGGTGCCGTGAGCCAGAAGTATGTGTTTCGGACGGTGATCGCGTTCGTCTGCGTCGTCGCGGCCGCTGCAACGGTGCGCTCGCAGGCGCCGGCTCGCCCGGCGAAGCCGCCGGTCGCGAAACATCCCCACGATTTGGACTCGAGTTATATCCGCATGCCTCTCGCGCCCGGCGACAAGAAGTACGGGAGCCTGGACGGCGATCACATCAGGTCGTTCGACCGCGAAATCGTGGCCGTCTCCGAGAAGAGCAAGGCCGACGGCGACCTCCTGTGGGGCCGGGTCGCCGGCACGAAATATGACGACATGGTCGAAGGGATCGTCGAGGCCAAGTTCAAGCAGTTCGGGCTGCAGGACGTTCATCGTCAGTGGTTCGATCTGCCGCCGCAATGGTTTCCCACCAGGTCGGAGTTCGTCGTGACGAGCGCCGGCAAGAAGTGGCGGCTCGAGACAGCGAGACCCGCGACCGGATCCGTATCTGCGCCAAAGGGCGGGCTGGACCTCGATGTCGCCTGGGTCGGGCTTGGCACTGCCGCAGATTTCGCGGGCCGGGACGTCAAAGGGAAGCTGGTCGTGATCCAGTCGATGCCGATGCCGGGAGTGGTGTCTCATTCGGCCTCTTACAACGGTTCTGCGCGCCGCGCGGCCGAACGCGGCGCGGCCGCCGTCGCTCTGAACGTCGCAATACCCGGAAACTTTCAGGTGCAGATCGGATTCAACACCGGGCTGCCGACGTTCACCCTCGGCACGGAAGACACGACCGCATTGCGCGAGGCGCTGGAGAGCGATAATGTCGGCGGCACTGTCAAAGTGCACGTCGAGCTGGAAACGGAGCGCCGATCCGGGCTGCGCGACGCAAGCGTCTGGGGCGTGCTCCCCGGCACGACCGACGAGGACATTATCGTCATGGCGCACCACGACTCCTACTTCGACGGAGCGTTGGACAACGCATCGGGGATGTCGGTCATGCTGGGGTTGGCAGAGTTCTACTCGAAGATACCGAAGGAGCAGCGGCGCCGCACGTTGAGATTCGTCACGACCTCGGGCCACCATGCCGGCTCGTTCGGCACGCAGTGGATGCACGAGAACCGCTCGACGTTCCTGGCCAAGACGGCACTGGTCATCAACTGCGAGCATGTGTCGGTCACACAGACCTACTTCGACCGATCGGGGCCGTTCCTGCACAATTCGGACAACATCGACGCACGACGATGGTGGATCAACGGCAGCGGCAAACTGGCAGCGACCGCGCTTGCCGCCTGGAAAACGTTCGGCGTCACGGTGTACGACACCATGGACTCGAATGCCTCCGGCGACATGGGTGCGATCGATCGTGACGTTCCAACGATGCAGCTGATTGAGTCGGCTGTCTACTACCACACCGATCACGACACGCCGGAGATTGTCCCGGCTGCAGGGTTGGAGGCGGTTGCGCGCGGCTACGCCAAGATCATCGATCAAGTGAACACGATGGATCGCGCGCAGTTGATGCCCGGCCCGGCGACCACACCGTCGGCCCAACGATGATTGAACCCTTGAGACGGCCGGCCTGATTACCGGAGCTCTACAGGTCACGCGAATGCCGGCGGAGAGACTTATGCCACAAGATCTGGTCAAACGTATCGTCATTGGCTTGGGTGTCGTCGGATTGGTCGTCGCGGGCGGGTCGCGGCATCGCTCGGTGAGCGCACAGCAGTTCCCGACCAAAGCTCCCGTGACGATGCACCCGCACGATCTCGACGCGAGCTACATCCGCATGCCGCTGCCGCCATCGGAGCAGCAATACGGCCGGATCGACGGGGATCATCTCCGCCAGATCGTGGACGAGGTCGCAGCCGTGTCAAGAAAGAGCCGCGACGCCGGGGACGTGGTGTGGGGCCGCATGGCCGGTACGAAGTACGACGACATGGTCGAGGGCCTCGTCGAGTCCAAGTTCAAGCAGATCGGGCTCACGAACGTACGCCGGCAGTATTTCGACCTCCCGACTCAATCCTTCCCGACAACCTGTGATGTGAAGGCGATGGGCGGCGGAAAGACCATGCGGTTTACGACTGTTCAGCCCGTCAGTCCTTACGTTGGGACGCCGGCTGCCGGAATTGACGCGGAAGCTGTCTGGGTCGGGCTCGGTACAGAGGGCGATTTTGCAGGTCGCGACGTGCGCGGGAAAGTCGTCGTGATTCAGTCGATGCCCATGCCGGGGGTGGTCGCACACTCGGCCTCGTATAACGGCAGCGCGAAACGGGCCGCCGAGCGCGGCGCGGCGGCGATGGTCATCAATATTGCCATTCCCGGAAACTACAAGGTTGCGGCGTACTATGGTGCCGCGCTGCCGTCATTCTCGATCGGCACCGAGGACATGACCGCTCTCCAGCAGATGATGGCCGCAGGCCCCGTGCATGTTCAGGCCCGCATGGACGTCGAAAAGCGAAGCGGACTGCGCGATGCCAATGTCTGGGGCGAGCTGCCGGGGACCACGGACGAAGACATCCTGGTGATGGCGCATCACGACGCCTACTTCGAAGGGGCGTTGGACAACGCTTCTGGCATGGCGGTCATGATCGGGCTCGCGGAATACTTCGCCAGGATCCCCAAGGAACAGCGCCGCCGCACGATCAAGTTTGTCACGACATCGGGCCACCATGCCGGATCGCTCGGAACCGCATGGATGCACGAGAATCGCGCCACGTTTCTCGCAAAGACGGCGCTCGCGATCAACTGCGAGCACGTCGCCGTGACGCAGGCCTACTTCGATCGGATGTCTCCGACCATGCATATGTCGGACAACATCGATGCGCGACGATGGTGGGTCAACGGCAGCGGTCAACTCGCGACAATGGTCCTGAGCGCGTACCGGCTCTTCGGCGTGACCATTTACGACACCATGGATCCCACCACGACCGCCGACATGGCCGTGATGGATCGCGACGTGCCGTCGATTCAGCTGATCGAATCGGCCGTCTACTACCACACCGATCACGACACTGTGACCGTCGTCCCAGCGCCTGGCCTTGCCGCGGTCGCGCGGGCGTACGCCAAGATCATCGACCAGGTCAACACGCTGCCGCTTTCAGCGCTGATGCCCGTTCCGCCGAAGGCCACATCACGCGTTCAAGGGCGCTAGAACGACCCTGAGGAACGGGATCATGTCGAGACTGCCTCGTGCACGGTCGATTGCGTGGTCCGCTTGCCTGGCGGTGGCGCTCGGTCTTACGGTCAGCGGCCAGGCGCCGGCGCGCGGACCGATCACGCCGCACGCATATCCACTGGACGACGAACACTACGTCGGTTTCCCGCTGCCGCCGGGCGAGCAGGCATATGCACGCATTGACGGACCACACCTCAAACAATACGTGAACGAGATCACCGCCATTTCCCGGCGGAGTCGCGACGATGGCAACCAGTACTGGGGCCGCATCTCGGGGACGAAGTACGACGACATGGCAGAGGCGTGGGTGGAAGGCAAGTTCAAGGCGTTCGGCCTCCAGAGCATCCGTCGCCAGTACTTCGATCTGCCGCCGCAGTGGTTCCCCACGAAATGGCAGGTGACCGCGAGCGGCAGTGGCCAACGCCTCGTTCTGCCGACCGTCCGACCGGCAGCACGGTCCGTCGCCACGCCGAGCGGGGGACTGGAGCTGGAGGCCGTCTGGGTCGGGATTGGCACCGAAGCCGACTTCGCCGGGCGCGCCGTCACCGGGAAAGCCGTGGTGATCTACAGCATACCGGCGCCGAGCGTCATCAATCACTCGGCAAATTATCTCGGCGCCATCAAGCGCGCAGAGGAAAGGGGCGCTGCGGCCGTGATCGTCGTGCTCGGCATTCCCGGCAACCTGTCGTCTGAGCTGAACGGCGGGGCCGACACGGTGCCGACGTTCTCGCTCGGCATCGACGATGGCACCCACCTCCGTGAGCTGATCGAGCACGGGAGCGCGAGGGTGAGGATGGAGCTCGCCGTTGAGAACAGGTCTGGGCTCAAGGATGCGAGCGTGTGGGGTGAGCTGCCCGGCACCACCGACGAGGACATTATCGTGATGGCGCATCACGATGCCTACTTCCAGGGAGCGCTCGACAATGCGTCCGGCATGGCGACGATGGTCGGGCTCGCGGAGTACTTCTCGAAGATTCCGAAGGAACAACGCCGCCGCACGATCAAGTTCGTCACGACATCAGGCCACCACAACGGCTCGCTCGGCGTGAAATGGATGCACGACAACAGGACGACGTTCCTCGCGAAGACGGCGTTGCTGCTCAACTGCGAGCACGTCTCGGTCACGCAAACGTACTACTGGGGGCAGAGCCTGCGGAAAGCCGACACGATGGATGCCCGGCGCTGGTGGGTGTACGGCAGCGACACGCTCGCGACCCTTGCGCTCGATGCGTACCGAACGTTCGGCGTCGCTGTCTATCATGAAATGGAGCCCAACGCGAGCGGCGACATGGGCCAGGCCTCGCTCGACGCACCATCCGTGCAGATGATCGAGTCGCCGGCGTTCTACCACACCGATTACGATACGCCGGAGATTGTTCCCGCTTCAGGGCTTGAAGCCGTCGCGCGCGCTTATGCGAAGCTCATTGACTCCGTCAATGGGACCGATCGGCGCAACCTGAGCGCTACGCCGTCACCGAATCCATCGAGGCAGCAAGGGCGGTGACTCGACTCGCCGAGTTGTCTTGAAAACGGACTCATGATTGCTGTTGAAATCCAACAACCTGGCCCGCCTGACGTCCTCGTACCGGTTGAGCGGCCACGGCCGGTCTTGCAGCCAGGCGGTGTGGTGATAAAGGTTCACGCCGCCGGCGTCAATTACCCTGACGTGATGCAACGTCAAGGAAAGTACCCGGCACCTCCGGACGCATCCGATTTACCGGGTCTCGAGGTCTCTGGAATCATCGAAGACGTGAGCGCCGACGTCTCGCAGTGGCGCGTTGGCGACGCCGTCTGTGCGCTGGTTCCTGGCGGCGGCTATGCGGAATACTGCCGCGCGCCGGCGGTCCAGTGCTTGCCGAAACCGGCGAACCTGGACTTTCTTCACGCAGCGGGCATTCCTGAAACCGCGTTCACGGTCTGGACCAACCTGTTCGAGCGGGGCCGCCTTGCTGCCGGTGAAACCGTCCTGGTCCACGGCGGAACGAGCGGGATTGGTACGACCGCGATTCAATTCGCGCGGGCATTCGGCGCGCGCGTGTTGGCCACCGCCGGATCGGACGAGAAATGCGAGGCCTGCCTCGCGCTCGGTGCCGAACGTGCGTTCAACTACCGCCAGACCGATTTCGTGGCCGCGACCCGCGAGACCACCGACGGGCGTGGCGTCGATGTCGTCCTCGACATCGTCGGCGGCGACTACTTTCAGCGGAATCTCGATGCGCTCGCCGTCGAGGGACGTCTGGTCATGATCGGTCAGGTTGGCGGATGGAAATCCGTGGTAAACACGACACCGATCATGCTCAAGCGGCTCACGATCACGGCGTCGACTCTCCGATTGCGGCCAGTCGCTGAAAAAGGAGCGATTGCGCGAGCGCTGCGAGAGCAAGTCTGGCCGCTGTACGAATCGGGCGAGATCCGCGTGCCGGTTTTCGCCACGTTCCCATTAACGGCGGCTGCCGACGCTCACCGATTGATGGAAACGCGCAGTCACGTCGGAAAGATCATCCTTTCAGTCAACTAGCGGGAGTGCCGTCACGTTCATGAAGCAGGTCGCCTGTCTGCACCTCTTCGTGGGCTGGCTGCCCCCGCAGATGAATACCTGCCTCTGGGACAGCTACGTTGGTAATCAAGCGATCATCGCGAATTGATCCCATTTGCATGCGCCAAGAACGGCTTGAAACCGGATGGCATGGCGCGCATTGACGTCCGACCGCGAGCGGAACATCGGGCCATTCCAGCGTGTGGTCCACCCAGCGTGTGCAACGACCCGGTCGGACGTGCGTCACTCCGATCGCAGCGCGGCGGTCGCATCTCCGCGCGACGCTCTGAACGCCGGTAACGAACTGGCGAGGAACCCGATCGTCGCCAGCACGCCCGCCGCTTCAACCAGCGTCACGGGATCGCGCGGCGACAGGCCAAAGAGCAGGCTGCCCGCGCCGGATGCCACCGCGACCGCGAGTACTCCTCCGAGCACCAGGCCGACGACCAGAAGAATTGCGATCTCTCTGAGAATGAGACGGACGACTCGCATCCGCCCCGAGCCGAGCGCCAACCGAATCGCGATTTCGTGACGTCGGCGCACGACGAGGTACGAGATCACGCCGTAGCCGCCGATCGTGGCGAGCAACGCCGCCAATATGCCAAAGCTACCCGCCAGCCAGGCCAGGATGCGCTCGCGAGCGAGGCCGTCTCGAACCTGCGTGTCGAATACGGTGAAGCCCATCGTCATATTCGGGTGCAAGTCTCCGACGGCCCGTTTTACAGCCGCCATGACCGTCGACGGCGGGGCCGACGATCGGATGACGATGCCGGGCCATGGACGCGGGCTTGGATGTTGGGCAATCGGCACGAACGTGATCGGCGGGATTGGTTCGCGCAACGCCGAGTACTTGGTGTCGCTGACGACGCCGATGACCTCATACAGAGCTGAAGGAAAGCGCGGTTCTGCAACGGTGCGTACCGTGACGCCAATCGGGTTTGCCGGCCCAAGATAGCGCCGAGCGAACGTCTCGTTGACGAGCGCGACTTTTCGCGACGCGGCGGTATCTGTTTCGTCGAAATCGCGGCCAGCAAGCACCCGCATACCGACGGTGTTGAAGTACCGAGGGCTGACGTACGTGAACTTCGATGAACGTCTCTCCGGAGCAATCGAGGCCGGCAGTTCGACGCTTTGCGTCCAACTGCTGCCATTCAGCGGGAATTGAGTCGTTATTGCCGCGGAGTCCACGTGAGGCACTGATCGAATACGGTCGAGGAGTTCCGATTGCGCCGCCAACATGCGCTCAGGCGAAGGACGATCAGAGAAGTCGGCGAACATGGCGAAAAGCACGCCGTCACGCCTCAAGCCTGTATCGAGCGTGGTCAGATTCCTGAAGCTGCGTACGAACAGCGCCGCGCCGAACAGCAGAACGAGGGAGATGGCGACTTGTGTCGTCACGAGACAGCGCTGCATGAGCAGTCGGTCTCGATTCGCGGTCAGCCCGCGTCCCGCCGCCTTCATCGCCACGCCGGGGTCCGTGCGCGACGCGCGAAACGCCGGGAGAAGCCCGAAGAGCACACAGGTGGCCAGCCCGACGGCGGAGGCAAAGGCAAGGACCGGCCAGGCGGTCCGAAGTTCGAGATCGAGCGGGTTGTTGGTCGTCGCCAATAGCGCGACAAGACTCCGGCTCAGCGATGGCGCGAGCACGATACCAAGTCCAGCTCCACAGCCCGCCAGGAGAATGCTTTCTGTCAAGAGTTGCGAGATGACGCGAGCGCGAGCTGCTCCGATAGCGAGGCGGACGGCGATCTCGTGTTCCCGGGCGCTGGCGCGTGCCAGGAGCAGATTCATCAGATTGGTGCATGCGATCAACAGGACGAGACCAGTCATTCCAAGCAGGAGCCACAGCGCGCTGGCGTATGTGGTTCGCAACGAGCTGACGCCATTCGCGGCGGGTAAAGCCGTGAGCCGAAAACGACGGTACCGTTCGATGCTCGACGGTTGCCGGTCCACGGGAGCCGTGGCGTCAAAGATGCCGCGGCTCAGCGCGTCCACGTGTTCTGCCGCGCTGCCGACCGTCCACCCCTTGCGCAGCCGGCCCATCGCACTCAACCAAAAGTAGTCTCGGCGATCCGTGGGATTGCCCCAGAGGGCGGCTGCGCACGCGGGCAGCGCGATATCGAATCGCTTGCCGACCTCCAGGCCAAAGAACTCTGGCGCCGTCACGCCAATAATCGGGACCGCGCGGTCGAGGATTGTCAGGGTGCGACCGATCACGGACGGGTCTCCGCCGAATTGTGCGCGCCAGAATGCGTCATTGAGAACGACGGTCGGTGGACAGCCCCGTTGGTCATCGGCGGGACCGAAGAGGCGGCCGAGTGCGGGTGTCACGCTCAGGATCGCGAACGCCTCGCCGCTCACCCACAAGCCGGCCACGGGACGCGCGTCGGGGCCAGAGCCGACCAGAAACCCCGTCGTCCCCCAGGCAAATACTCCCGAGAACGCCCGCTGCTGATCGCGGAGCTCTTCCCAGATTGGAAATGTGAGCTGAGAGTTCTCGTTTTCCGAGATGCCAAAACCTCCATTGCCGCTGGCGATGCGCACCTCAGTCAATTCCCCGGCGCGAGGGACTGGCAGGCTGCGCAGTCGAACGGCCTCAATCAGCTGAAAAATGGCCGTGTTCGCCCCGATACCGAGCGCTAGAGAAAAGATCGCGACGAGCGTGAATCCCGGGTTCCCTCGCAGCATGCGTGCCGCATATCGAATGTCGCGCACGAAATGGTCTATCCACGTCACGCCTCGAGTGTCGCGGCATGCGTCTTTCTGCTGGTCCAGCCCGCCAATCGCAATCACAGCCTGGCGACGTGCTTCCTCAGGCGCCACTCCGCGGGAGACTTGCGCCTCGATATGCCGTTCGAGATGGAAGTGCAGCTCGTCGTCGAGTTCTGTCTCGACGCGCTTGGACGCGACGAGTGATCGGCATCGGAGCACGAACTTGGCGATCCAGCGGCCCATGTCACACCTCTTTCAGTCTGACAATCGCGGAGATGGCGGCGGCGAGACGTTCCCAGTTGGCGGTCTCGCGCTCCAACTGTTTTCGACCCGCCCGCGTGAGTTCGTAGAACTTCGCACGGCGCCCCAGTTCGCTGGTTTTCCACTCCGCCTTGATCCAACCCTCCTGCTCCAACTTGTGCAGGGCGGGGTAGAGGGAACCATCGCTGACTTGCAGTTCCTCGCCGGACATCTGTTGGAGCCGCTGGCTTACAGCCCACCCGTGCAGTGGCCCGAGTGCCAGGATCTTCAGCAAGAGCAGGTCCAGCGTGCCCTGAACGAGATCGGATGGCTTGCTCATCGCGTTGTCCTCGGTTACCGATGACAACGATACTACGCTTGGACGCGGTGGATGTCTAAAAGGTTGCGGCTGGAGGCGGGCGCGACATTGCCAGCGCTGCGCCGTTGGTCGTTACCGAAGCAACGGGAGCAATCGCCAAGGTGCCGTCGGTCAGTCGAGTCGCATGATCCGCGAAGGGTCTACTTGCGACATTCGACGAGCGGGAACGAGAATCGCCAGGAGGGTAATGGCGACGACGAGCACCGTCGCCGACCCCAGGATCAGCGGATCCGAGGCGCGGACCTCGTAGAGCAGGCTGGACGCGGCTCTGCCGCCGGCGTACGCGACGGCCAGACCGACGGCCGTGCCAGCGATGGTCAGCGTGCGCCCCTGCTTCATCATCAGCCAGAACACGTCGGACGGCGTCGCGCCGAGCGCGATCCGCGTCGCCACCTCGCCGAGGCGCCGCGCCGAGGCGTACGCGATCACGCCGTAGATGCCGATCGCCGCGAGCGCCAGCGCCGCCAGCGCGAACAACATCATCAGAGTCATCCCGATTCGCTGGCGGCTGAGCGACGCCGACACGATCTCGCTGAGGGCATGCGGCTCGATCGGGATCAGCGGGTCCATCGCCTTCATCGCGGATCGCACCGACGAAGCGATGCGCGTCGGATCCGAGAGCGTTGTGTTAATCACGAACGTCTGCAAGAAATACGGCGACTGCGCCTGCGGCATGTAGTACGCCGGGTCAGCCGCCTGTCCGGCCGACACGTACCTCACATCGTCCGCCACCCCGACGATGGTGAAGAGCGGCGCAGGAGGCACATCGGGGTACCCGGCCGAGAATTTCACCGTCAGCGGATCCCTGGCGCCGAGATACCGGCGCGCGAATGTCCGGTTGACGATGACCACCGGCTGCGTGCCGGTCCGATCGTCGGCCGTGAATTCTCGGCCGGCGATGATCCTGATGCCCATCGCCTTGAAGAAACCCTGGCCCACGCGGTGTGCACGCGCGACGCGCGGGTGCTCGGAATCGACCACCTCGCCCTCGACACCGAGATACAGGGCGCCGTCACGATCGGTGCCGAGCGGCGCGCTCGCCATGGTGGCGACATCGGTGACGCCGCCGATTGCCTTGATGCGCTCTTCCAGCTCGCGCGTCCATGACATCACCCGCTCCGCGACCAGACCCGGCGTGACGGGACCGCTGCCGGGCGGCGGCAGGATACGCGCCGGGGGCAGGACCAGGTCGAAGACCAGCCGATGCTGCGGGGCGAACCCCACGTCGGCGGTGCCCAGATTGCTGAAGCTCTTGACCAGCCATCCGGCGCCCGCCACCAACGTGATCGCCAGCGCGATCTCGGCGACGCTCATCATTTTCAAGAGCCAGTGTGCTGACGCGCCTTCGGTCGAGGTCCTGCCGCTCTCGTTCATCAATGTCCTCACGCTTGTCCCGGCCAACCGCAGCGCCGGTGCGAAGCCCACGACCAGGCCGGTGACGACGAGCGCCACGAGCGAAAACGCCATGACGCGCGCGTCGAACGGCACGCGATCGAGCCGCGGCAGTTCGGACGCGCCGCGCGCGAGCAGCAGTCGCACGCCGATGAAAGCGAGCAGCAGCCCGGCCACGGCGCCAGCGGTCGACAGGACGAGCGATTCGGTCAGGAGCTGGCGCACGATGCGGCCGCGGCCGGCGCCAAGAGCGACGCGCACGGCCATTTCTCGCGACCGCATGGCCCCGCGCGCCAGCATCAGGTTGGTGACGTTGACACAGCTGAGGGCGAGCAGCAGCGCGGCGGCCGAGAGTACGACCACGAGCGTCGGACCGAGATCCCCGATCATCGCGCTGACGAGCGGCTGCACCTCGTAGCGGCGGTTTCTGCCGAGCGATCCGTAGTCATGCGCAATGCCCGCCATCGCGCCGGCCATTTCGCTCTGGAGGCGCTCGGGCCGCGTGCCCGGCCTGATGCGCAGGTAGCCGTCGAACCCGTGGCCGGTCGACTGCGGCGTGATCGCGAAATTCACCCAGAGGTCGGCGCCGTGAGGGATGTCGAACTCGCGCGGCGCGACGCCCACGATGGTGGCCGGCGTCGGCGGACCGATCGAGAGCCGCATCGGTTTGCCGGCGATCGCCGGGTCGCTGCCGAACAGGTCGCGCCACACGCGGTACGACAGCAGCGCAGCGAAGGGCGCGGCGGGCACATGCTCCTTCGGTGTGAACGAGCGGCCAACGATCATCGGCACGCCGAACAGATCGAAGAACCCTTCAGTGACGCCGTACGCGACCACGTTGACGGCGCTGCCATCGTCGCGAAGGATCGCCGTGTCGATGCGGCCGGTGCCGGCCGCATGGACAATCGACACCGCTGGCGTGTTGAGGCGAACAAGCTCTACGCCGGAGACACGACCCAGGGTGAAACGTCCATCCGTAGCAGGCGTGTAGACCGCAAACAGATCCTCGGGATGCGGGAAGGGGAGCGGACGCAGGAGCGCGGCGTTGACCGTGCTGAAGATGGCGGTGGTTGCGCCGATGCCGACCGCGAGCGTCGCTATCGCGGCCAGCGCAAAACCTGGCTGGCGCCGCAGAGATCGAAGGCAGAATCTCAGGTCATTCAGCATGCAGCGCTCATCGTGGAGGCTGGGTCGCGCACCAATGTCTCAATCAATCAACCCGGCCCCGGTCGAGTATTGTCGCCGCCGGGCTCCGTCCGACGGATCGCGTTCTCCTGGCGGAGGAACTGTGCGAGGGTTTCGTATGGCTGCGCACCGACGACCGCGCGGCGACCCGAGACGAACGTGGGTACGCCAGTCACGCCGTATTCGCGCGACTTGGACCAATCCGCGTCTACATCTGGTGAGTACCGCCGCTCCCGGAGCACGTCCGCGGCCTCGTCAGCTGGAAGGCCTATCGATCGAGCAATGTCCACCAGCACTACAGAATCGCCGATGTTCCGGCCATCTCGAAAGTAGGCTTGAAACAAGGCGTCGTGGATCGCTTCGCCGCTGGGTCTTGTTTCCGCCCATTTCGCAAGTTCCTGGGCGAGTCGGCTGTTGTAGGTGTGTGTGCGTGATCGATATGGCAGTCCTTCCGCGTCCATCAACGCCTGCATGCGCGCATGCGCGGCCTGCAGATCGATATCGCGCCCGCGGAACAGTTCCTCGAGCAACTGTCCCTGTGCAGGCGTGTCGGGATGCAGTGGGAAATGCACCCACGTGATCTGAATGTCGAAATTTCGCTTCAGTTTTTCAATACGCCCGGTACTGAGATAGCACCAGGGTCAAACGTAATCGCTGAAGACTTCTAACGTGATCGGCTCGGCCATGATGTCCTCGTGGGCAACGCAGGGCGACCGACCCGGCGAGTCGCCCTACGTTCGATGCGTCGCTGAAGTCCTGTGTTACGGGTTCGCGCCCTGGGTCTTCGCGTCGTTCGGGCAATGCGGGTGCCCGCTGGCATTGTTCAACGTGATCTTGTCATTGCCTGATGCCGGCGCCAGTCCAAGATCGGCCCTCAGGCGCCACGCGGTCGAGTGGTCCGCACACGCGGTGTCACCGGAGAGGCCTAACCCCCCGATCGCCGAGGTGCCCGCATACAGTGCGAGCCCGCCCCCGAACGTGATCGTGCCGCCCACGCGCCGGCCGATCATGGGGTCGTTCTTGGTGCCAAATCGCTCAAACGATCCGGTGTACGCGTCCTCGGCGCTGACCGGGTTTCCCGCCGCGAGCCCGAAGAGAGGATTGGCCGGGGCACCCGGCTGCACCCATGGGTACAGTTGCGCCGTTGAGAGTGGCGCGCCATCGAGGCTCAAACCGTTGGCAGTGAACGCCTTGGCGGCGGCGATCTGCCGGCTCAACAGCCACTGCGAGTCGCGCGTGGCGCCGGAGAACGCGACTGCGCAGACGACCCCTCCGCGATTCACCACGACGGCCCAATAATGATTGTTGAGTCCCGAGCTCTCGGCGGCATCGGCTTCAATCAAGTCTGACGCGAGGGCCTCGTGCGTCACGGGGCAGGTGGGCGTCTCGGCATCGCTGGCCAGGACCGTTGATGGACCGAATCCCTTCCCGGGCAGCTTAAGCCCGAGCGCCACTGCACCGACCACTGCCACGCCGATGATTAAACGTTTCCTCATCGTCCACCTCCCTGCATGGCGCCTGGGCGACGCCATTCCTCGCGGTTCGCGGCTCGGCGTCGGTATCACAACGTCCGTTGAGCCGGGGAGGATATATCCGTGGACACGCAATTTGTCAAAGGACGCTGACGCAGCCGCGGAGAGCGTGGACAGTCTCTGGAACTCACGGAGTTGTGCCGAAAACGTCATCAAGATGGCCGAGCACGTTGGGCCATGCCTGGTCGTGTCTGTTCCTCGACTCCTCGTCCGGGAAACCTGCATGCGTGAGCCGCAAGTGCGCTCCGTTCCCGCGCGATGTGAGTTCGACGGTGACGACGGTCTCAGCTCCCTTGGTTCCGCCGGCAGTCAGCCAGGTCATCTCCACTATCCGGTCGGGCTCGAGCCGGAGGAATCGCCCGTAATGGGGATGGCGCTCGCCCTCGTAACCCGTTTCGAAGAAGAAGGGCGCGTCGACCTCTGGGGTCATCACCACCGTCCCGGGCACCGCAAACCAGCGATCGAACTGTTTCGTCCAGGCCTCGAACAGCACGTGCGGCGGTGCAACCATGTCGCGTTCGGCAGTTAACCGGAACGGCCTCGATGAGAGATCAGGTTGCACGCTGGACTGCGTCTTCGACATTCTCGCTCTCCACGCCGCGCAATGAGCGGTAGACCGATGTTTGCTGAAACTGTCACGATCGCGTTGAGATGGTCCGTCGGAAATGGCCCGCCTTGATCCGCTGCTCGCGATCGACTTTCACTCGGGCGAGCGTGTTCTGGCTCAGGTGCCCGTCCCGCAGCATCTCCTGCATCGGCGTCCAATAGGTCTCAATCCAGCCACGATAATGCCCGCTATACCGGTGCGGCGGGATGCCGATTTGCGTGAACGTCAATTTGGTTCCCGCTGCGACTTTTTGGAAGTCAAAGATCGCGATTGAGTAGTGGTCAGGCCACCAGCCCGTGGCCCTCCAGGCTTGCACGATCTTCCTACTCGATCTGAGGGCGAGGTTGAAGCCCGTCAGGTGCCCATTCCAAGCCGAGAACGCGCCGCCGACCTTCTGGCTGATCACGGCCTTCTGGCCTGAGAGCGACGCGTGCTTCCTCGAGACCATGATGAGATCATAGACCGCTCTCGGGGACGCGCCCTTGAATACGACAGTCTGCTTGAGTGTCTTCGTGGTCATTGTTCGTCTCCTCGTAGTATCGAGGCGAGCGCCCGCAACTTGATCGGCCATCGCTCACGGATCATTTGGGCCATCGCCTCCCCCTCATCGCCGACGTGGCGCAAGGTCAGTCGCGTGCCAGAGCCTTCTGCGTGCAATTCGAAGATGACGCGAGTACCGGTCGAATCCGCGCCGTCGGACCATGACCAGACCATGCGTGTGGGCGGCTGCAACTCGAGCACCTGGCAATCAATCCACCCGCGCCAGCCTGGAACAGGATCGACGCGCCGGAGCGTGAAGCGCGCGCCGACCCGAGCTTCGAAGTCGTTCTCCATGAGCCACAGCGCAAGGACGCGCGAGTCGGTGATCGCCTTCCACACCTCCTCGATCGAAGCGGGGAGATCTTCCGTCAGGATGAGATCGAGCTTCATCGGGTCGGGCCGAGGACACGTTTCAGCCGTCCGAGTCGATCTCGCCAGAATCGTTCGTAGTGACTCGTCCAAGCGTGGATCTCACGCAGCGGGGCGGGATCGAGCCGATAAAACTGGTGCCGGCCCGCCTTGCGACGCTCGACAAGCCCGGCCTCGAGAAGAATCGCGAGGTGCTGCGACACCGCGGAGTAAGAGAGGCCAGCCGCTCTGGCGAGGTCACCCACTGCCGCCTCGCCGGGCGACATCGCGTCGAGCAGCGCCCGTCGGTGGGCGTCGGCAACTGCCCGGAAGACATCGGCCGCAGCCGGGAGTCGCGCCACACGCAAACATTACAGTGTTTGCTAAAATATTGTCAATCTGTTTGGGCGCGTTACGAGTTGCCCGCGATCGGATCGATGCTCTTTCCGTCGAGGGAGAACACCGCCGCATTCACCCCAATGCCGACCGCGAGCATGAGGACCATCCGCCTTCGGTTCCTGGTACCTCAACCCTGATTACTGGACGGGGCATCAATGGCTGGCACTCGTGGTGGCTGGAAGACAACGCCTCTGCCCGCGCAACGGCAGGCAATCACCCTCGACCGGGTCTACCGACGTTCATCGGCTTCGCTCAGCGTTGGCGACCTTCGGCTGCACGAGCCACACAATGAGAATGCTGATGAGGTATAGACCGACCATGGGGGCCGCAAACACAGTTTGATTCCAGGGATCCGCCGTCGGTGTCAGCACCGCGGCGATGATAAAGATGATCAGGAAGGCGTACTTGAAGTTCCGCCAGAGAAATCTCGCCGTCACCATCCGCATCTTGGCCAGGAAGAAAGCGAGCGTGGGGATTTGGAATACCACGCACATCCCGAGCAGCATCTTCGTATACAGATCGAAGACGTCTTCCACGCGTGGCATGAATGCCAGATCAGGCGAGTTGAACGTCCCGAAGAACGCAATCAAGTACGGAAACAGAATGTAGTGGCTGAATGCCGCACCCGCCACGGCGCCGACCGTCGTCAACAGTACGAAGGGAATAGCCAGGTGCTTTTCCTTCGCATACAGCCCCGGTGCAATGAAGCGCCAGACCTGAAACATGATGACCGGCGCAGCCAGCAGCGCCCCCGCGATGAGCGCCACGGTAATGTAAAGCCCAAACGCTTCGCCCGGTTGGGTGTAGATGAGGCTTGTTCCGGGCGGCAGCATGCGGCGGCTCGGCGCGAGCACGAAGGCCACGATCCGATCAATGAAGACGAACGCCACCAGCATCCCTACGGCAACTGCGATACACGAGCGGATGATGCGCTTGCGAAGTTCCTCGAGATGGTCCAGCAAGCCCATCTTGCCTTCGCGCCGTTCATCGTCGTCATCGCCCGGAAGCAGTTGGTAGGCGAGGGCCGTCGTCATGTACGGTGTGCCGTCAGGCTGACTGCCCGGGCGCGGCGGCCGTTGGTGGCTGCGTCGGCCGCGTTGGGACGACAGTGGGATCATCATCGTGTGGCCCTTGTGGGAGCTCGGTCGACTGTCGCTGATTCTACCCCGGCAGTCGTGCGGGCTTGATGGCTACTGGTGGAACTCAAGTCGACCCGCGGCTGCCTGCTGTGCGGTATAAACAGCGGCCGGCGCTGCCGGTGTGGCCGTCTGAACCGCGAATACGCAACTCGCAACGGCGATCGTCCCCAGCAGCGTCTTCATGTGATCTCCTCTGCGGCCCGGCCAACCCGAGATGGATCGCCCAGCATTCTAATTCGAATCACATGACCTGAAGGTTGCATAGATCAATAGATCAGCCACTGGCTCGGGTGGACTAACCGAACGAAGAGGGAGAGGTAGCGAGGCTGGAACAGCGCCATGTCCGCCGCAAAAAAAGCGGTCGTCGCTGCAAACGCCACGACGAACCTCGCGACATCACCGCTCGCTGTGGTGCGCAGCCGCGCGTAGCCCCATAGGCATCCGGCAACCACGACGAGGTTCGAAACCCACGCGAATACCGCAATGAGTTGATCGGGCCGTGTCAGGTGCCCCGTACGCAGCGATGCCGCCAGCGCGTCGAGTCCGTTGCGGAAGAATGACGTCGCGACGAGGTTGGTCAGGTCCCACAAACCCGCCGCCGAGATGCCGATGAAGTAGCCCCATCGGTTCTGCTTCAGCGCCAGCGCAATCGTTGCGATGTACATCCAGGCCTGGACGAAATGCAGCCACCGGATGTCCGCCTGCCACACTGCCGACACCGCCAGCACGACGATGAACCCGCAGCTGCCACACACGATGGTCAACTCCACCGCACGGATGTTGCGCTTCATGTACCTTGCTCGGCGGCTTGTCCAAACCATCCGGCTGCGACGGCCACGTCATCGAGCGAACCGAGCCGGTGCCTCATCCCGTATTGGCTAGGTCAAGGCTGCCGCGCCGAAGTTGCTCCCGCCACGTCTCGTCGGACATGTCTTGTGTCACAAGGTATGACGGACCAGACCGTCGCGAAGTTCCAGCTCGAATCCGGGGTTCAAGAGCGACCGGATGGCAACGTTCGAAATGCGCTCGATGCGAAACTCAGGTCCGACGATCGAGCGTGTCAACGTGATGAAGATCTTCGTTGACGGCGCCGAGTTCTGTCGTCGTGAGCGCGATAGTTGACATCTCCGAGCCAAGTCGCGCCGCCGGTTAGAGTAGAATGACGCCACGTGAACAATACGGTTGACCAGCCGTGCGGCTGCTCCCGAAGGAGTCTGGCATGAGAAGTCGTGCGCGATGGGTCGCACTCGGATTAGCGGCGCTGACCGGATCGGTCTGGTTGAGCGCGCAGTCTCCCGCCGGCACCGCGGCGCTGGATGGCTCGCTCTACACCGCCATTCGATCGGGCGACGCTGCAAAGCTGCGCGCGTTGATCACGACGCCGGCCGACGCGAACGTCAGGGCGGCCGAGGGCTATACGCCGTTGATGAATGCGGCGTCGGTGGGCTCGCTCGACGCCGTGAGGTTCCTCATCGACAAGGGCGCCGACATCAACGCGCAGAGCGACAGCGGAATTACCGCCCTGATGCTCGCGGATGGCGATCTGGCCAAGCAGCGGCTGCTGCTGTCCAGCGGCGCCGTCGTGAACCTCGCGACGAAGATGGGGCGGTCGGCCGTGTTCCTGGCGGCAATGCGCGATCCGTCCGCGGACGCGGTTCGGTTTCTCGTGTCGCGAGGCGCCGACCTCAAGACGAAGGACGTGTTCGGCAACACGCTGCTGGGGGCGGCCGCCGCCGGGAACGACACCGACACCATCCGCATGATCCTCGACGCCGGCGTCGACGTGAATACCGCGGCAACCACCGGGATGACGCCGCTGATGTTGTCGGCGGGGCAGCGGAATGTCGAGGCCGTGACGCTGATGATCGCCAGGCACGCGAACGTCAACGCGATCGCCACCGAACCAGGCATGATGCCGGGCCAGAATCCGAAGAGCGGTCCGGTCGCGCTGGGTTCCTACACGGCACTGTTGATGGCGTCGGCGCAGGGGCCACCGGAGTTGATTGCGGCGCTCCTCGACGCCGGCGCCAACGTCAACTACGTCGAGTCCAGAAAGCTGACGCCGCTGATGTTGGCGATCGCCGCCGACCACCAGCGGCCCGACGTGATCCGCCTACTGCTTGCGCGCGGCGCCGATCCGTCGTTGAGCGACGCGCAGGTGGGGACGGCGGCCGACTGGGCCGCTAAAGTCGGTGCCCCGGACGGTATTGCCATCCTCCACGGGTCGAAGTCGCAGCCCGCGGCGTCTGACACGCAGACGAGTGCGCCGCTCGATGCCAAGTCCTCCGTCGAGCGGAGCGTTGCGCTTCTCGAGACCTCGAGTCGCGGCTTCTACGAGAAAAGCGGATGCATCGGATGCCACGCGCAGAGCATGACCGACCTGGCCGTCGCCGAAGCGCGGCTCAAGGGCGCGCGGATCGATCCGAAAGCCGCCGCGGATCGGAGAGCGATGTACGAAGCCGCATCGTTCCCGCCGTGGTTGCTGCACGAGCGAGGCGACATTCTGGTGCCGGAAATCGTCGCCTACAGTGCCGCGGCTCTGGCCGCATCCGGCTACCCGGCCAATCGGCTGACCGATTCGATGGCACTCAATGTCGCCGCCACGCAGAGCCGAGATGGCGCGTGGCATCAGCAATTGGGTATCCAAGAGCGCCCGGGCGCCGAAGATGGCGACATCTTTCGCACGGCGCTGTGCCTGCATGCGCTCGCCGCCTACGGACCGCCGGGGCGCGCGGCGGAGATGGCGTCGCGCATCGCGAACGCGCGCGAGTGGCTGGCGCATGCGTCGCCGGTCACCGCGGAAGATCGGAACATGCAGCTGCTCGGCCTCTGGTGGGCCGGTGCAAGTGCCGCCAGCATGACGCCGTATGTGACGCGCATTCTTGCGGAGCAGCGCGGTGATGGCGGCTGGCCGCAGCGCGACGGTCTTGGCACCGATGCCTACGCGACGGGGGAGTCGTTGTATGCGCTCGCCAAGAGCGGCAGCGTGTCGCCATCTGACGCGCGGTATCAGCGCGGCGTGCGGTATCTGCTGACGACGCAACGCGCCTCGGACGGATCGTGGCGCGTTCCGAGCCGCTCCCCGAAGTTCCAAGCATTTTTCCAGAGTGGCTTCCCCTATGCCGGAGATCAGTGGATCAGCCAGTGGGCGACAGGCTGGGCGTCGATGGCGCTCGCGCAGGCGATCGATGCGCGGTGACGACGGGGACCAAACAGCACTGATTCGTCTTCCGGATTCACCTGCAATCCGCGCCAGCGGTGGAGATATATTGGAGACGGTGATGGAGGGTCAGACGAAGTTGAGTGGTTAGAACAAGTTAGTTGGGGTGGGCGACGGGTATCGAACCCGCGACCTCCTGAGCCACAGTCAGGCGTTCTGCCACTGAACTACGCCCACCACACCGACGCGGACCCACCAGTGTAGCACTACGCTTCAGGTTCCTCCAGCGGCAGCGTCGGTTCGACGACGGCCTCGTGCGTTTCCACGAGCACACCGTTCACGAGATGCGTCTTGACCAGATAGATGTGGCTCGCGTGCCTGCCTTTGGCCTCGTACATCAACTTGTCCGCGCGTTGAATGAGATCGGCGGCCACGCGGCGAGCGACGAATCGCCGATCGGTGACGCGGCCGAGCCACAGGCACACGACGCCGACGTCCACGCGGACCGGGTACGCGGCCAGACGCTGATCCTCGACCGTCCAGTCGTAGCGCTCTACGGCCTCGCGGAACCGCTCCCCGACCGCGCGCGCCTGGGAGGAGTCGGCGAGGTCCGGGATCATGAAGCAGAATTCGTCCCCGCCGAAGCGCGCGTGGAGCTCCTTCCCCCGCGGCCCGCCGCGCGCGTCGGCTGCCCCGAGAGGGCCGGCCGGCGGCCGTTCCTGCGCGATGAGATCTTCCGATCGAATCTGCTCGCGAAGGAGGCCGGCCACGCGCTCGATGATCCGATCCCCGACGGCGTGTCCGAGCGCATCGTTGTAGCGTTTGAAGCCGGTGATGTCGACCAGGCCGACGGCGCACCAGCGGCCGCGCTGCTCGAGTGCGAGAAACGCCTCGAGCTGCTCGGTGAAGCGGGCGAAGTTCATCAGCTTGGTCTTCGGATCCCGATTCGACTTGTCGGTGAGGTCGGCGACGAGCGCCTCGAAGTAATGCGAGATGCTGCTGACCGTCGCGTCCTTCGCCGAGAGCTCGGTCTTCACGCGCGCCATCTTGTCGGCGAAGCCTGCGGACAGTGCCTGAATTGCCTCGTGCTTCGACTCCTGCCACAGGCGCTCGTGGCGCGTGAATACGGCGTCGATCGCCGCGAGCAGGGCGGCCTCCAGCTCGGGCGCGAGCTGAAGATGGTCGCGTACCCAGACCTGCAACTCGTTACGCGTCTGCGGTTGCGCGCCAAAATCGATGAGGTTGTCCGGACGCATTCTGGACCGGCTCTATCTCTACAAATGGCGTGCCTGCGGATACGCGCCCCGTCCCGCAACGGGGATGCTCGATTCCCACGATTTTAGGCCAGTACCCGTCCTGCTGCGTATGTGACTCATCCGAAAAGATGGATAGGGTAGGTAAATTCCACATGTCTCGTACAGTAAACGTCCGCTCAACGTCCTCATCTGGGGTTCGCAGCGGTCTGACCCTGGACCGGTCAGTTCGCGGCTGCTGCCAGGCGCTGCAGCAATTCGACAAGGCCGTCGGTCTCGAGGCGTACGGTGGCCCATATGCCTTCCGCCTCCGACAGCTCGCCCGTCCGGCCGATCTCTTCCAGTGAGCGCGCCGCGTCCACGAGCCCGATCGCGTCGAAGTTGGCGGCCGCGCCCTTGAGCGTATGAGCCGCCCGGCGCAGCGATTCGCCATCATGCGCGTCAAGCGCCTCCCGGATCCGCTGCAGATGCGCGGGGGCGTCGTCAATGAACAGGCGGCTGATCTCGAGGAGCAGCTGGCGGTCGCCGCCGACACGCGCAAGCACCCGATCGGACAGCGCCACCTCTTCGGCCGCCGGCGCCGGCGACGTCGCCGCGGGTCGCCCGTCGGCCATGCGCTCGACCAGGTCACACAGCTTGCGCGAGTCGAGCGGCTTGGTGAGGTATTCGTCCATGCCGGCCGCCAGGCACCGCTCGCGATCGCCTTTCATCGCATGGGCCGTCATGGCGATGACTGGAAGGTGTCCGCCGGTTGTCCGCTCGCGTTCGCGGATCGCAGCGGTCGCTTCGAAGCCGCCCATCTCGGGCATCTGGACGTCCATCAGCACGACGTCGAACGCGTTGCGCTCGAGCGCGTCGAGCGCCTCGCGTCCGTTCGCCGCGATGGTCACCTTGTGGCCGCGGCGCCCGAGCAGGCTCGCGGCCAGGCGTTGATTGACGACGTTGTCCTCCGCGAGCAGCACCCGTAACCGGCGGTCCGGAAGATCGGCGGGCATCATCGACGGCGGCAACGGCGGGCGCGACCCCTGCTCGCGAGACAGGGCCCGGCCGATGGCCGCGAGCAGCTCGCGCTGATCCACGGGCTTGGTCAGGTGCTGCATGACGCCGACATCGCGCAGCTTGGTCCTCTCGTCGTACAGTCCCGATGAACTGAGCATCATGATGGTCGGCCCGGCGATCTTGACCTCGCCATGAATCTGGCGCGCCACCTCGAAGCCGTCCATCGCCGGCATGTTCGCGTCCAGGAGCAGCAGCGCGAAGGGCCGCCCGGCGGAACTTGCGTCGCGGAGCGCCGTCAGCGCCGCCGCCCCGCCATCGACGACGGTCGGCCGCATCTTCCAGCGCAGGAGAAGGTCGTGCAGCATTCGCCGGTTGACGGCGTTGTCGTCCACGATCAGCACCGGCAGATCGGTGAGATCGACCGTCGTCGTTTCGGGTCGCGCGTCGGAGACCCCGAGCGGGAGCGTGAAATGGAATGTGCTGCCCTCGTGAGGCGCGCTCTCGAGCCAGATGCGTCCGCCCATGAGCTCGATGAGCGTTGAGGAGATGGCGAGCCCCAGGCCGGTGCCGCCGAACCGCCGTGTTGTGGAGCCATCGGCCTGCCTGAACGGCTCGAAAATCGTTTGTTGCTTCTCCCTTGGCACCCCGATGCCGCTGTCGCTGACGAAGTAGTGCAGCACGCACTGCGCGGCGTCCGCCGACTCGACCTGCACCTGCACGAGGATCTGCCCGCGCTCGGTGAACTTGATCGCGTTGCCCACGAGGTTGACCAGCACCTGACGGAGCCGCCCGGGGTCGCCGACGCCGACGCTGGGCACGTCCGGCAGGACGTGGCAGACCACTTCGAGACCCTTCTGTTCGGCGCGCAGCGCCATCGGCTTGAGCAGCTCGGCGAGCTGATCGCGCAGCGAGAAAGGAATCTGCTCCAGCTCCAGCTTCCGCATCTCGATCTTCGAGAAGTCGAGGATGTCATTGAGGATGCTGAGCAGCGCGTCGGCGGAGGTCTTCACCATCGAGAGATACTCACGCTGTTCGGCCGAGAGCGCCGTGTCGAGTGCGAGCTCCGTCATGCCGATGATGCCGTTCAGCGGCGTGCGGATCTCGTGGCTCATGTTGGCGAGGAACTCGCTCTTCGCCTGGTTGGCCTCCTCGGCGACCCGCGTCGCCTTGGCGAGCTCAGCGGTCCGATCGCGGACCTTGCGGTCGAGATCCTCGGTGAGGAGCCGCAGCTCGCCGTTCAGCCGCTCGCGCTGGGCCAGCGCCTGCTGGAGGCGCTGATACGAGTCGGCGAGGCGCGAGTGCATGCTGTTCACATCACCGAGCAGCTCTGCGATCTCGGCGGGCGGGTCAGACGAAAGCTTGGCCAGATCGGGCCGGCCGCGCGCGGAGATGTTCCTGACGATCCGGACCAGCTCCTCGAGCGGCTCGGTCAGCGCCCGGGAGAAGCGGCGCGCGCCCAGGACCGCGCCGCCAAGCGCGAGGACGACGAGCGTCAGCGTGAATGCATAGTAGCCCGCCGATTGCAGCCGCAGATTGATCAGCGGCTGCGCCACGAGAACCCGCCATTCGGCGGCCGGGACATCGGCCGCTGCGGCGAGCCGCACGCCGCCCTTCGCATCCGGACCCTCGTGCTGGTACCTGAAGATGCCGTGATCGGCGTTCGCGCGCGCCGTGACCAGCGGATCCCCCGCCAGGCTCTGGAGCGGCGAATAGCCGGCGCGCCCGCTTGCGTAGATGACACGATCGCGCTGGTCGACGATCGCGATGCTCACGTCGGGCAGCGTGCCGAAGCCCTGCACGAAATCCTGGAATTTCGAGAGGTCGAGCGATCCGCCGGCGACGCCGGCGACCGTCCCGTTCGTGCCGAGCACCGGCATCGCAATCGTCACGATCGGGACATGGGAGAGCCGCCCGAGGATCACCTCTGAGATGGTGACGTGCCCCGAGCGGATGGCATCGATGAAGTACTGACGGTCCGCGATCGTCGGGATCGGCGCGCCCCCCTCCGGCGGAGGGTAGATCTCATGGACGTTGCCGCCCGAGTCGGCGGCAAACACCGTGATGAATCCGGGATAGATCGTGTGGTACTGGACGACCAGTTTCTGCCGATCTTCCGAGGCGAGCGACCCGCCGGCGAAGGTTGCCGCGAGCGATTGGACGGCCTGAGCGTGCCCGAGCACGTAGTTGTCGACGTGCTCGCCGAGCGCCGTGGCGACCTCGTGCAGCCGCGCGGCGCCATCCGCCTCCTGCCTGCCCGCGGTGAGCTGGCTGTCGATGGCGGCCAGCGCCAGGACCGGCAGAATCGCGGCGAGCACGAACGCGTGGAACGCGTACGTCCGCAGGCGCCCGCGCGACTCGGGCGCACCACCCGCGACCAGGCGCTGCGCCGAAGCCCCGGCGGCGATCAAATCGGCCACGACGACAGCGACCAGACGAGTGATGGTGAGCTGGAACGCGACCGGCCATACCGTCTCCTGCAGGTAGCCGAGGCCGTAGAAACGCGGCGCGGCCACGAGGCTGGCGGCCACGGCTATCCAGAACAGCGCGCCGACGAGCAGGGGCGATCGGCGTCGCGCGGCCATCGCCCCGATGACCAGCGCTTCGAGCAGCAGCACCCACCAGCCGGCCGTGCCGAACTGGGATGCGCCGCCAATGGCCGCCGCGATCAGACCGAACGCCGGGCCGAACAGGATGGCAACCGGCAGCGTGATCGCGCGGCCGAGCAGCAGCGGCGCGGTGGCCGGCACCGAGAGGGCGTTGATCGCAAGACCCACGCAACCGCAGGCGACTGCGAGGCCGAGGCGGCGCACCATGGACGGTTCGAGCACATTGTGTAGCTTTCCCACGAGCCGCCGCAACCGCGTATACTTTCTTACCCACTATTGCCAGCCAGCGCGCCGATGGGGGAGCATGCAGGTCCTAATCGCGGAGGATGATCGCGTCACCGGGGAGATTCTGGCACGCACGCTCCAGCGCTGGAGCTACGAGACGACGCTTGTCGGCGACGGATCCCAGGCGTGGAACATGCTCCGCGCCGCCACCCTTCCGACGCTCGCCATTCTCGATTGGATGATGCCGGAGATGGACGGTCCCGACGTGTGCCGCCGGGTGCGCGCCGAGCTGCCCGACGCGAACATGTACCTGCTCCTCGTCACCGCACGCGAATCACGCGGCGATGTCGTCGCCGGGTTGGACGCGGGCGCCGATGACTACATCATCAAGCCGTTCGATCCCGAGGAGCTGCGCGCACGTGTCGCCGTGGGCGTCCGCGTCCTCGGCCTCCAGCAGAAGCTCGCGGAGCGGGTCAACGAGCTGGAGGTCGCGCTCACCAATGTGAAGCAGCTGCGCGGCTTGCTGCCCATCTGCAGCTACTGCAAGCGGATCCGGGGTGACGATCAGTACTGGCAGCAGGTCGAGGGGTACATCGCGGATCATACCGAAGCGCAGTTCAGCCACGGCATCTGCCCGAGCTGCTATGCGACGATCTCCGCGGAGCTCGACGACATCGCGAAGAACCGGCCGCCAAAAAAGTGAGAACTTAACGAGCCGCGGCGACCTGGGCGACGATCTGACGGGCGATCGGCAGGCTGACTCCGCAGGTGGGGTCGTCGACGCGGCACTTTGCGACCGTCAGGTCGCAGCCACATGTGCACGGCTGGCCGTTGAGCTTCTGCAGTGCCTCCGTCCGCTTCGCCGGGGACAGCGCCGCCAGCTGGACGCCTGGAATCTCGAGCGCCTGTGCGCCGTTTGCCAGGCTGAGCCCCTGAGTCTGGTCCACCTGCTCGATCGACGCGTTCACTGGAAGGCCGGCCAATGACCGCGTCTCGAGCTCGGTGAGCGCCGGGTTGAGCATCCCGACGTGCTTCTGCACCAGCCGCCCCTCGCGGTCGAGGATGAACGATGTCGGCAACGCGGCAATGCCAGGAAACGATCGCTCGATTTCCTGCGTGGACATGACGACCGGGTAGTTCAGGTGGTGATCGGCCGCGAAGCGCTTCACCTCTTGCGCAGGCAGCTCGTCCTGCGAAACGCCGATAATCTGGAGCGTGTCAGGATACTTGTTCTGGAGCGCGATCAGGTCCGGAATCTCCGCGCGGCACGGGGGGCACCACGTCGCCCAGAAGTTCACGATGACGACCTTGCCCTTCAACGCGCCGGTCGAAACGGTCCGGCCATCCAGGTCCGCCGCGGCGAGCGCGGCCACCGCGGTGGGATTCTTGAAGAACCTGAGCGTGGCCGGCGCGCCGCCCCCGGCGCCGGTGGCCGATGCGTCTCCCGGGCGCGCGTAGCGAACCCCGGTCCAGACCAGCGCCGCTCCGGCCAGCGCGAGCAACGCCGTCAGCGCGCGTCCCTTAAGCATCAAGATCCAGTGTACCCCAACGCGATTCCCTCGCTGAAACACCTCGCCAGTCCCTGGCGCCGCGGCTCCGCCGACGGCGGCGTGATGCCGTTCAGACGCAGCATCGCTGCCGCCTGAGCGTCGTCGTCGCCCTGACAGACTACTGGAGGTGGTCGCCTTGGCGGTAGACTGACGCATGTTCAACCGTGTTACGGCTCGTGCGGGAGCCTTGGCCGGGTGCGCGCTGGCGATCGCTCCGGCACTGATCGGTGCGCAGCAGCGCGGCCGCGCCGACAACCCATTTCCCGGCGGCGTGAACGCGGACGGGTCGTTGCGGCCGACGCCGCCGCTCACGCGGCTCTTCACGCAGGACGCCTACACCGAGTACGCGATTCTGGATCCCGGCAGCGAGTCGTTCCGCATCCGGTTCCTGCCCGAGGAGACGCGTGTCGGCGCCACAGAGCTCGTCAACGCGACACGCGGCGGCAGTGAGGGGTCCGACGTCGAGGTGTTCGATCCGCGAACGGGCAAGCCGATGCCGTTCACCTACGAGCAGGACAAGAACGATCCCGAGACGCACGCGATCCACGCGAAGTTGCCCATCCCCGTGCCGCAGGGCGGCGTCGGACGCGTGCTGATCTACAAGACCTACAAGGACCCACGCACCTACATGATGCACGGCGACGACATCGTCTGGGTCCGTAGTCTCAGCGGGTACCGCCTCGGCGTGCTGCTGCCGAAGGGGTTCGCGTTCCTGTCCTCGAACGTCGCCGCACAGCTGTCCACGACCGCCGACGGCCGCCTCAAGCTGTCCTTCGCAAATCCCAGCGGTCAGAGCAATCCGGTCACGATCCACGCGCGCCGGACCTCCGCCGCCTTCACGCCAGCGCCGTACACCGACATGTTCTTTGACGACATCAAGACCGTGTACGACCTCGATGCGCCCGACACCCATCGCGTCCGGGTCGATCAGGTGTACAGCGACTACCGGAAGGGGGAGACGGCAAGGCTCGATTCGCTCTCGCGCCTGCGGCTCGCCGACCTCAAGGTCGTCGACCTCGATACGGCCCACGCTCTGACGATCGTGCCGGCCGTGAAAGCCCGGACCGCCGCGACGCCGAGAACATCAGGCACGCAGGTCGCCGCCGTGTTCGCCAGGCTCGAGGTGCCGATTACAGACGACAAGCAGAGCGCACACCTCGGGATCACCGGCACTCTCTCTGATGCCGCATACCGGGTCGACGGCGGCGATTTGGTATTCGAACGCGAGCTGCACGGTTTGAGAAACACGATACTGCTTCCCGCGGGATGGGACGTCTCGTCCGTCTCCCAGTCGGGGACAATCGGTGTGAGCGACGGTCGGGCGTTCGTTTCGCTCATCAACCTGAACGCGGAGAACCACTACACGGTGCGCATCCGCGCACGAAAGCGATAGAGGAGGCGTTATGGTGAAACCTTCGCGCACGAACGTGCTCGGTGCGCTCGTAACCATTGGGGCGGTATCGGCGGTCCTCGTCGGACAGCAGCCGGCGCAGCGCGCCACGCTCCCGGATCCCGAGAAGGTCAAGGACAACCTGTACATCATCGGAGCATCGAATCCCGCCGATCGGTCACAGTTCACGGGAGGCAACATCGCGATCTTCATCACCGACCGCGGCGTCGTCCTCGTGGACACCAAGCTGGCGGGCTACGGCCCCGGAATCATCGAGAAGATCAAAGCCGTCACCAGCAAGCCGATCACCACGATCATCAACACCCACACGCACGGGGATCACACGGGCAGCAACGAGGCGTTCCCTGCGAGCGTCGAGATCGTCGCGCAGGAGAACACCAAGACGAACATGTCGAAGATGGACGCGTTCAAGGGCGACAAGGCGGCGTTCCTGCCAAAGCGGACGTACAAGGACCGGCTGACGCTCGGCAGCGGCAAGGACCGCGTGGAGCTGTACTACTTCGGCGCCGGCCATACGAACGGCGACACCTTCGTCGTCTACCCGGCGCTGCGTGTGCTGCAGACCGGTGACATGTTCGCCTGGAAGGACGCGCCGCTCTACGACCGGAGCAACGGCGGCAGCGGCGTCGAGCATCCGAAGACGATGGCGAAGATGCTGGCCGCGATCAAGGACGTCGATACGGTCATCCCCGGACACAGCCCCGTCACAACGCTGAAAGAAGTCCAGGAGTACCAGCGGTACACCGCCGAGCTGTTGACGGCGACGGAGGCCGCGATGAAGGCCGGCAAGACGGCGGACGACGCCGCGGCGTCCATCGATCTGACGCGCAAGTATCCAGGCTACAAGAGCGATCGGGTGAAGGCGGCGGTCGCAGCGATATACGATGAACTGAAGAAGTAGGAATCTGGCATCGCAGAGTCACTATTCGGTGTCGGTCTTCCCCACGAGCCTCGGGAGGCCGGATCCGACCGACGGCGCGATCAGCCCGGTCTTCGCGTACGTCACAAGCTTATCGCGCGTGTCGACGATATCGAGGTTGCGCATCGTCAGCTGACCGATTCGATCCTGCGGCGTGAAGAAGGCTTCGCCTTTTTCCATCGTCAGCCGCTCGGGCTTGTACGTCAGGTTCGGGCTGGTGGTGTCGAGAATCGAGTAGTCGTTGCCCCGCCGCAGTTCGACGGTGACCTCGCCGGTGACCGATCGGGCGACCCATCGCTGGGCCGTCTCGCGGCGCATCAGCGCCTGCGGATCGAACCAGCGGCCCTGATAGAGCAGCCTGCCGAGCCGGCGCCCGTTCTCGCGGTACTCCTCGATCGTGTCCTCGTTGTGGATGCCCGTGACCAGCCGCTCGTAGCCGATGTAGAGGAGCGCCATGCCCGGCGCCTCGTAGATGCCGCGGCTCTTGGCCTCGATGATCCGGTTCTCGATCTGATCGCTCATGCCGAGACCGTGGCGCCCGCCGATCGCGTTCGCCTCGGTGATGAGCGCCACGTTGTCCGTGAACGTGTTGCCGCCGAGCGCGACGGGCTGACCTTCTTCGAACCGGATCGTCACCACCTCGGGCCTGACGGCGACGTCCTCGCGCCAGGAGGCCACGCCCATGATGGGCTCCACGATCTTGATCCCCTTGTTGAGAAACTCGAGATCCTTCGCTTCGTGCGTGGCCCCGAGGATGTTCGAGTCTGTGGAGTAGGCTTTCTCGACGCTCATCTTGTACCCGAAGCCCGCCCGGTTCAGGTACTCGGACATCTCCTTGCGTCCGCCAAGCTCGTCGATGAACTGCTGATCCAGCCACGGTTTGTAGATCCGCAGGTTGGGGTTGGCGAGGAGGCCGTACCGGTAGAAGCGCTCGATGTCGTTCCCTTTGAACGTGCTGCCGTCGCCCCAGATGTTGACGTCATCCTCCTTCATCGCGACCACGAGCATCGTGCCGGTGACCGCCCGGCCGAGGGGTGTCGAGTTGAAGTAGGCGACGCCGGCCGTCGAGATATGGAAGGCGCCCGATTGCAGCGCCGCGATGCCTTCGGCCACGAGCTGCTGCCGACAGTCGATCAGGCGCGCCTTTTCGGCGCCGTACTGGAGCGCGCGTCGAGGAATCTCGTCGTAATCGGCCTCGTCCGGCTGGCCAAGGTTCGCCGTGTAGGCGAACGGGATCGCGCCCTTCGCGCGCATCCAGTGCAGCGCGGCGCTCGTGTCGAGACCGCCGGAGAATGCGATACCGACTCTCTGGCCGGCGGGAAGACTCTGGAGGATGTGGCCCATGTGAGCCACACATTTTCACACAAACGGACGTGCAAGTGTGCCGACGACCGGGGGGCAGGGGCCCCGGAGTGATGCTTGTCGCGACGGCGGTAAGCGGATCAGCGGGTCGACGTCCGATACATGGCGCCGTAGTCGAGATACTGCTGAACCGCATTGCGCGGGTAGGTGACGCGCACCGCCGTCACGTTGCCGTTGGCGTCGAGATCGGCAATGAGCTTCGGGTTGACGCCCGCCCAGTACGTCGGCAGCTTCAGCGCCTCGTAGCGGCGCACGACCTGGTCGCGAACAGAGGGGTCGAATCGCACGCCGTACTGGTCGACGAGTGCCTTGATGGCC
This sequence comes from Vicinamibacterales bacterium, assembly GCA_035939575.1. GTDB lineage: Bacteria > Acidobacteriota > Vicinamibacteria > Vicinamibacterales > CAVVIG01 > DATKHR01. The sequence continues at coordinate 66,102 of DASZFS010000536.1, forward strand.
GCGTAGTCGCCTTCCGCCTTGATGCGCATCAGCTCCTTGAGCAGCATGCCGACGCCTTGCCGCATTTTTTCGTAGTCTTTGACCCGGACGTACGTCTTGCCGTCGCGCTCGAATCGCTCGATCGCGCCGGTCTTGTCCATGATGTAGTTCGCGATCAACTGCCTGTCGCGCTGGTGGTCCTCCTCGATGACGTCCCCTTTCGGGATCCGCCGGAGCTGGGTCAGCATCGCGCGCGCGGAGTCGTCATACATGGCTCGGGCGACGGCGCCTTGATCGGTCACCAGCCCCAGCTCGCGCAGCTTGGGGTCCCAGACGTTCCACAGGCCCATCAGGTCCGCACGCGCTTCCTCGAGGGTGGAGGCGTACTCCTTCAGATAGCCTCCAGCGCCGCCGACGAGCCGTTCGCTCAGCTTGCCCGATCCATGGCCAATGACCTCGTGCATGGCCGTCAGCAGATCCTGGGCTCTCTCACCCTGCGCGGCGTCCCGGTCGATCTCGTCTGGCGCGGCGGCGAATTCCCGCAGCATCCGTCCGCCGTCGGCGGCGCTGATGGCGTGGCTGCTTCCGAGCAACAGGAAGTTCTTCGTGCCGTACATCTCGTGGATCTCGTTCTCGTTCGGCAGGTTGTCGCCGATTGTCGAGACGTGAAAATCCCCCGTTTCGATCAGGGCTTCCACCGCCTTCACGACCGGCGGCTGAAACGACTGCCTCTTGTACTTCGCGTCCCACGGCGCCCGCTGCTCGAAATAGGCGGCATTCTGCGCAAGCTTCACCATGGCCTCGGTCACCGTCCGATCGGTGACGGTGACGAAGCTCTGTGAGCTGCCCTTGGCGCCGCGCGCGTCCCGATACACCTCGATGAAACCGTTCGCGAAATCGACCACGGCGTCATTGCGGACCCAGTCGGCACCGAAGCGCACCCAGTCGGCCGGGTCGCCCGTCTGGTAGAAGCGGATCAATCCGGCAATCACCTGCGCCTGCGGCGCGTCGGCGGTCGCGCGGGCCTTCTCGAGATACACAATGGCGCGCCTCAGGTATGTCGCGTAGAGACCGGCGGGCACGCGGCCGTCAGGCGTCCCGGCCCGATAGACGTCCTCTCGCAGAGCGCCGCCGGCACCCTTCACGACGCGGGAGTTCAACGGGTAGCGCTCGTTGAAGTTCTTCAGGTCCTTCAGCGACACACCGGCATAGAACGTGTTCGCGCTGGCCTGGATGATGTCGAGCCCCGGGGGTGGCGTCTTGGCGGTAACCGTGGGATCGACTTGCGCGTCGAACAATGACGGCTGGAGAGCCGATAGCTCGCGCCTCAGGTCGTCCGCGGTCGGGAGCGCGGGGAGGTCCGCGTACGCGGCGCGGAACGCGCCGCTCTGCTGGGCTCGCAAGGCTGCCTGAAGCAGCTCGTCAGGGCTGAACTTTGGAAGAAATTTCTGCCCGGTCGTCTCGTTGTGGTTCCCGCGGTTCGCCCAGAACAGCAGCGCATAGCTCCGGACCTTCGCGAATGTCGCGTCCGGCACTCCGTCCGGGTGGCCGACGACCTCCTCGAGAAGCCGCTTTTGACGCAGTCCCCAAGCTGACAGCTGGTCGTAGATGATCGGATCGATGGCGATCGACGCCTGTGTGAGCCAGTACGCGAGCGCCTTGTGCCGGGCGTCCAGCTGAGCGAAGCTGCCGGCCTGCAACTGAAGAAAGCCGGTATCGTCCACTCGCTCGATGAGCGATCCGGTGGCCGGCTGCGCCTGGCCGGGCCGAAGCCAGGCAACGCACGCAACGGCGATCGCGAAAACGACGAACGCTCGACGCATCATCCCCTGATTTTACGGCTATGCTCTAACGATGAGAATTGCGATGTTTGCCGCTGCAGCGTGGCTGGCTGCGGCGACCGCCGTTTCCGGACAGGACCTGCCGCGTCTGACCCGCCTCGCCGACGGGGTTTTTTCCTACGAGCACGTCGATCCGACCAAGCGCGGCGTGGAGGTCAACAACCTGGTGCTTGTCACCAGCGATGGCGTGCTGGTGGCCGACGGACAAGGGACCGTGGACAACACGAAGCAGCTGGTCGATGACATCGCCAAGGTCACGCCACAGCCGATTCGCTACGTGGTCGTTGGCTCGATTCACGGCGACCACCGGGGCGGTGACGCCGGATTCCCTGCGTCCGCGTCGTTCGTCAAGGAGAAGCGGCAGCTGACCCTTGGCGGGCGCGAGATCCAGGTGCTCTCGCTCGGCCGAGCGCACACCGGTACGGACCTCGAAGTGTACCTGCCGCGCGAGAAGATCATGTTCATGAGCGAGTCGTTCTCGAACGGGATCTTCCCCTCGCTGGCCAATGGGTACCCGAGCGAATGGATTTCGGCGCTCGAGCGGGCGGAGCAGATGGACGTGGATGTGTACGTGCCGGCGCACGCGACCATCGGCATCGCCCGGCTCGAAACGAGCCGATCGGCCGTGCATACGTACCGCCTCGCGCTCGAGCGCGTGCGCGCCGAGGGTCGGCGTCTGCACGGCTCCGGCGTGTCCGTGGACGACGCGCCGAAGGCCGCAGACTTCGGGGAGTTCGGCAGGTGGTTCCGGGTGCAGGAGAACGCTCCCGGTGCGTTGAAGCGCGTCTACATGGAGCTCGACGGACAACTCAAGGAGCAGTGGTAGCCTTCATGCCGTTCAGCCATTTCGAGCTCCATCCCGACCTGCTCAAGGGCCTCAAGGATCTGGGCTTCGTGCGCCCGACGCCTATCCAGTCCGACGCGATCCCGCCCGCGATGGCGGGGCGCGAT